>NZ_CP118574.1:4399375-4733750 GCF_028898845.1 Streptomyces sp. WZ-12
GGGCTTCACCAAGCTCAAGGAGTCGCTGATCACCGTGGTCGGCGTCGTCGGCGGCATCTACTTCATCAGCCTGGCACTCAAGACCCTGGACGTGGGGGTCGGCTATCCGATCTGGACCGGCATCGGAGCGGTCGGCACGGTGGTCTTCGGAGCGCTGATCTTCAAGGAGAAGATCACCCCGGCCAAGGTGGTCTGCTTCCTCGCCATCATCGGCGGCGTCGTCGGCCTCAAGACCCTGTCGGGGGTGTGACGATGAGCGCTCCCCAGCAGCCGGCCCCCAAGAAGCAGAGCGCCGCGGCCGCCTGGACGCTGCTCCTGATCGCCGCGGCGATCGAGGTGGTCTTCGCCCTCAGCTCCGGCGCCAACGGCGGCTTCACCAAGCTGGTCCCGTCGATCATCACCATCGTCGCGGGCGGCGGCGGTGTCTACCTCCTCAGCCTCGCCCTGAAGTCCATCGACGTCGGCATCGGCTACACGGTCTGGACCGGCATCGGTGCCGTCGGCTCCGTCCTCCTCGCGGCGGTGCTGTACGGCGAGCAGATCACGCTCGGCAAGGTGATCTGCTTCCTCGCGATCATCGGTGGCGTGATCGGCCTCCACCTCACCTCCGAGGAGCCCAAGGACGAACCCGTCCTCGACGGCTCCTCCGAGCCGGAGGCCGAGCCCGCCTCCCACCCCTCCGCCTGAGGCGGCCGGCCCGCCCCCTCGTGCCGGGGGCGGGCCCCACTCTCCCCCTTTTTTCGCCTCTCCCCTTTTCCGTACGTCTCGCAGAAGGAGCATGCCATGAGGTCGATCGCCATCGTCGGCGCCGGACAGGCGGGTGTCCAACTCGCGCTCGGTCTGCGCCAACAGGGCTACGACGTCACGCTGGTGTCGAACCGCACGCCGCAGCAGGTGCTCGACGGTCGGGTCATGTCGACCCAGATCATGTTCGGCGACTCGATGGCGATCGAGCGCGACCTCGGCCTGGACCGCTGGCAGGACGAGGCCCCCACCATCGAGGGGCTCTCGTTCACCATCGCCCTCGACGCGGCGAAGCACATCGACTTCGAGGCGCGGCTGGCCGCACCCGCCCAGTCCGTGGACCAGCGGGTCAAGATCGCCGCCTGGCTGCGGGAGTTCGAGGCGGCCGGCGGCGCGCTGCGGATCGCCGAGGCGGGCGTTGCGGACCTGGAGTCGCTCGCCGCCTCGCACGACCTCGTCGTCGTCGCGGCGGGCAAGGGCGAGCTCGGCAAGCTCTTCGAGCGGGACGCCAAGCGCTCGGCCTTCGACGGCCCGCAGCGCGTCGCCGCCGTCTCCTACGTGCACGGCCTGCGGCCCCGCGACACCTTCGTCTCCTGCGGCGCCAACCTGATGCCCGGCCTCGGCGAGTACTTCATCGTTCCCGCGCTCACCAAGAGCGGCCCCTGCGACTGCATCTTCCTCAACGCGGTGCCCGGCGGGCCGCTCGACGCCTTCGGGAACGTCTCGTCCCCCGAGGAACACCTCGCGCTCACCAAGGAGTTGCTCGACAAACACCTGCCCTGGGAGGGCGAGCGGGCCGCCGAGGCGCGCCTCACCGACGCGGGCGGCGTCCTCGCCGGGCGCATCCCGCCGACCGTCCGCAGGCCGGTGGCCACCCTGCCCTCGGGCCGGTCCGTGCTCGGCCTGGCCGACGTCGTCGTCCTCAACGACCCGGTGACCGGGCAGGGTTCCAACAACGCGGCGAAGAGCGCCGACGTCTACCTGCGGGAGATCCTCGCCCGCGGCGCCGACCGCTTCGACGCGGACTGGATGAACGCGACGTTCGAGAAGTTCTGGGAGTACGCCCGGCACGTGGTCCGCTGGACCAACGGGCTGCTGCCGCCCGCCCCCGACCACGTCGTGGCCCTCTTCGACGCCGCCCAGCACGCGCCCTCGCTCGCCTCCGCCATCGCCGAGGGCTTCAACCGGCCACCGTCCCTGGACCCGTGGTGGTACGACGCGGACGCCGCCCAGCGCGAGATCGCCGCGCACCGCAACGCCCCGGCCGGGACCGGCCGATGACGGACGAACTGCCCGGCCTCTCGCTGCGCGCCGCGCTGCGGGAGGCCCGCGGGCACGAGCCCGGGGCCTACCACGAGCACGACGAGCCGCACGACCCCACGACCATCGGGGCGCACTACGCCGCCCACTACGCGGGGGCGCCCGCCACCCCCTCCGGCCGGAGCGAGGACATCGCCGTCTACACCCGCGTCGCGGGCGGTTCGGTCCCGGTCGCGGTCGGCGCGTACGGGGACGCCGAGCGGCTGCGCCGCTGGCTGCCGGGGCTGCCCCGGCGCGCCAACGCCGGCACCGCCGCCGCGCTGACCGAGGCGTTCCGGCCCCCCGTGCACCTCGACTCCTCGCCCTTCGCGCACCGCACGACCGGCGACCGGGTGGGCCTCGGCGCGCTGCCGGCCCTGCACACCACGCCCCGCGACGCCGGTCCGTACCTCACCACCGGCCTGCTCCACGCGCACGATCCGGCCACCGGGCGGACCGCAACCGCCGTGCACCGCATGCTCATTCGGGACGAGCGGCACGTGGTCATCTGGATGCTGCCGAGCCGGCGGCTGCGGGCCATGCACCAGGACGCGCGGGAACGCGGCGAGCGGCTGCCGGTGACGATCAACATCGGCGCGCCCCCGGCGGCCATGCTCGCCTCCGCCGTCGGCTCCGCCTTCCTCCCGCCCGGCACGGACAAGGTGCAGCTCGCCGGCGCACTGGCCGGGGCGCCGCTGGTCCTCGCGCCCGCGGTCACCCAGCCGGTCTCCGCCTTCGCGGCCTCGGAGATCGTCCTGGAGGGCTATCTGGACGACACCACGGCCGATGAGGCGCTGCCCGGGCGGGAGTTGGCGGGCTCGCTGCCCGAGGTGCTCGGCAACGACGGCCGGGGCGCCGCCGACCTGCCCGTCATCACGGTCACCGCCGTCACGACCCGTGAGGACCCCGTCTTCCAGGCCGTGATCGGCCCCGGTCGCGAGCAGTCGCTGATCCTCGGGCTGGCCGGCGAACTGGCCGTGGCCCTGTCGGGCGTCGGCGGCGCGCTGCTCCTCGACGCGCACTACGCGCCCGCGGGCGGCGGGATGTTCCTGCTGGTGGTGCAGGTCCGCAAGGACTCCGCGGCCGTCGACGGGCAACTGCCCGGCCTGGCCAAGGAGATCTTCGAGCGCCATCCGTTCGTCAAGCTGCTGGTCTTCGTCGACGAGGACGTCGATCCGTCCTCGCCCGAGGACCTGCTGTGGGCGCTGACCACCCGTGCCAACCTCTCCGTCGACGCGGCCCACGTGGAGGGCTTCGCGCGCATCGGGCTCGACCCCTCGCAGACCGTCGCCTGGGACGGCGCGCGCGGCCGGTCCGCGGGGGGACACCGCAGCTACGTCGACGCCACCGCCCCGTACGCGATGCGGGGCGCGGTGCGGCGCAGCTTCCTCGATCCGCTGGAGGGCTGATGCCGATGGAGGGCCACGGGCGGGACCTGCGACTGGTCGTCGGCATCACCGGGGCGACCGGCTCCCTCATCGGCATCCGGCTGCTGCAGACGCTGCGGGCGCTGGGGGTGGAGACCCATCTCGTACTGAGCAAGTGGGGCCGCGCCACGGTGGAGTTGGAGACCGACTGGACGGCGGCGGAGGTGATGGCCCTGGCCAGCCGCGCCTACGGGCCGGGCGACCAGGCGGCGGCGATCTCCAGCGGCTCGTACCGCACCGACGGCATGATCATCGCGCCGTGCAGCATGAAGACGCTGGCGGCGGTGCGCGCCGGGTTCGGCGACGGCCTGGTGCACCGCGCCGCGGACGTGACGCTCAAGGAGCGGCGTCGGCTGGTTCTGGTCCCCCGCGAACTCCCGCTTTCCGAAATTCATCTGGAGAACATGCTGGCCCTGACGAGGATGGGTACGGTGATCGCACCTCCGATGCCGGCCTTCTACAACCGGCCCGAGAGCGTCGAGGACATCGTCGCGCACGTCGTCGCACGGGTCCTGGACCAGTTCGACCTCCAGGCGCCCGACGCGAGGCGCTGGACCGGCCCGGACCGGCGTACCCGGGGCCGTCGTGAGGAGGACACCCTGCTCCACCGCTGACATCCCGTCCCGACTCGAACCAGCCCCGCACACTCCAGGAGAACCACCCCGATATGCCCTCCACACACCCCGCGTTGACGCCCGCGCAGCTCGGCCCGTTCAAGCTCGCCAACCGGGTGGCCGTCGCCCCGATGTCCCGGGTCAGCACCGCGGGAGACGGTGTCCCCACCGCCGAGATGGCCCGGTACTACGCGCGCTTCGCCCAGGGCGGCTTCGCGTTGGTCATCACCGAAGGCGTCTACCTCGACCACGCCTACAGCCAGTCCTACCCCGACCAGCCCGCACTGGTCACCGACGAGCAGGTCGCCGGCTGGCGGCGGGTGGTGGACGCGGTGCACGCCGAAGGCGGCCTGCTCGTCGCGCAGTTGATGCACGGCGGCGCGCTGTCGCAGCACAACCACCACCGCGAGGGCACCCTCGCGCCGTCCGAAGTACCGCCGCTCGGCGCGAAGATGGCCGCGTACGGCGGGTCGGGGGCCTGGGCGCTGCCGCGCGCCGCCACCGACGCGGACCTCGCCGAGGCGGTTGAGGGCTTCGCGCGGGCCGCCGTCCGGGCCAAGGAGGCGGGCTTCGACGGCGTCGAACTGCACGGCGCCAACGGCTACTTGATCGACCAGTTCCTCACCACGTACACCAACACCCGCACCGACGGCTACGGCGGTGACGTGGCCGGACGCAGCCGTTTCATGGTGGAGGCGCTGCGGGCGGTGCGGGCGGCCGTCGGCGCCGAGTACCTGATGGGCATACGGCTGTCCCAGACGAAGGTGAACGACCTGGAGTACCGCTGGCCCGGCGGCGCCACGGAGGCCGAGCAGATCTTCCGGGCCGCGGCCGGGGCCGGGGCGGACTTCCTCCACCTGGCCAGCGAGGGCCGCGACTGGCAGCAGACCGCCACGCTCGACACCGGCGTCACCGCCACGGCCCTGGCCCGCGAGGTCACCGGCCGCCCGGTGATCGCCAACGGCGGCATGCACGACGTGGAGCAGGCCCGGGCGGTCCTCGACGAGGGGCACGCCGATCTGCTCGCGCTCGGCCGCGGGGCCCTGGGCGACCGGGACTGGCCGCAGCGCGTCGCGGACGGGCGGGCGCCGAGCGCCTTCGCCTCCGAACTACTGCGGCCCGACGTCACGTTGGGCGCCGAGCGCGCCTACCGTGACCGCATCGACGTGCACTGATATCGCGCCGGATCAGGTCTGCCGCTCGCCTTCCGGGACCTCGTCCGCGCGTCCGGTCCGCTGCTGGACCGCCCTGATCAGCTCGACCCGCGAATTGACCCCGAACACCCGGAAGATCTTCCTGAGGTGGTAGTTGACGGTGTGCGGGGAGAGCCGGAGCTGACGGGCGATCCGTTGGTTGGTCAGTCCCTCGCAGACCAGCCTGATGATGCTGCTCTGCTTCTCGGTGAAGCCCCCGACGAAGGTCTCCGGGTCGATCTCGAAGCCCGGGGGGTCCGGTGCGCCCCGGTCGTCGGCCGGCGGCGGACCGGGCGGGTCGGCGGGGTGCCAGAGGGGGTGCTGCGCGGCGGCCTGCCGTTGCAGCGCCGCCTGCACGGTGGGCGGCATCCAGTCCGAGATCAGCCGCCAGAGCAGTTCGTCGCAGAACACCAGCTTGTCGCCCTGGTGCACCAGCACGCCGGCCGAGACCAACTCGTCCAGGACCGGCAGGAGTTCCAGCGGCGGACGCTGCATCATGTCGGCCACCTGCCCGAAGGAGACCTCGCGGCCGAGCGTGGCCGCCACCCGCACCATCTGCCGGAACGCGTCGGAGTAGCCGAGCAGCGAGCGGTGCACGCGCTGCGTCAGCCGCCGGGGGATGCGGTCCTCGACGAGTTCGGCCCGGTGTCCGACGACGGCGATGCTGCGCTCCTCGCGCATCCCCTCCACCAGCTCGTGCAGGCGCCGCGGATGCCCGCCGGCCCTGAGCAGCACCCGCGTCAACTCCGGGCTGGGGCCGGCCCCCAGGACGTCGGTGCAGACCGCCAACGAGGCCGGGGCGTCCAGTGGGCCGAGGGCGATGCGCCGGTTGACGGCGACGGGGCTGGAGATGAAGTTGTCGAGCGGGGGCGCCCCGGCGCGCGTCCGGCGGGCCAGGATCCAGGCCGTGGGCGTGCCGTAGTGGCTGTTGGCGTTCTCCGACACCAGCGCGTTGACGGCCTCGTCCCCCAGGTGGTGGGCGTTGTCGAAGGCCATGACCGCGGGCCTGCCGGCCATGGACACCTGCCGGGCCCGTGAGAGGCGCGCCGCGCGCCGCTTGTCGAGGGTGGTCAGGGCGACGGACAGGCCCAGACCGCTGGCGACCCTCAGGGACTCCCGCAGCAGCCGGGTCTTGCCCATCCCGATCGGGCCCTCAAGGGTGATCAGTGCGGTGCCGCCGTCACGACAGAATTCGAGGATTTTGGTAAGGCACGCCATTTCCTCCACGCGTCCGCGCAGAGGTGTGTCTGACGCGTCTAAGTGCACGCGGTCCCTCCCCCAATAGCTGGGCCGCTCCCGGTTGCGGACGCGCCGCGGATACCGGCAAGAGCCGACCCTCCTCACTGACAACCGTGAAGAGCCTATGCAGGTGGAAACCCTCACAGCAACGAACTCCAGCTCAGAGTGGCTGTGTTCACCCGCCCGTATAACTCCGGCAACCCGTGGCCGACGCCCCCGGACGCGCACCGCGCCCCGCCCGCCGGCCGCCCGTCCGGGGCCGCCCCCGCCCCAGCGCCAACCGCCCTTCCGCGCCCCCCGATTGCGTTCGCGCCGGGTCGAGGATCGATGCCCTCACCCGCCGGCCGCGGCCCGGAATCGGCCGCCCCACGGGCCGTACGAGCGCCCTCCGCATCGGCCGACAATCCCCGGTGGAACCGCCCGAGAAGCGCCGCCGACTCTGCCGCGCCACCGCCCCGGGGCGCGCGACCTGCGGCTCTCCCCTCTCGCGCCAACCGCCGTCGCGCGGCGCCCGCGCGCGTCCGCCGCCCCACGCGCCGCCCGTACGGCCGGCCGCCGCCGGCTCAAGGCCGGGACGCCCGGCGCCAGTTGCCCGTCGCCGCCCCGCCCGCCGGGCCCCGGCGACGGCTAGCCGGAAAATCCCCCCTGTCAAGACCCCCCGGGTCGAGGGTTGATCAAAAATGGCCGAGTCTGATGGCCTGGGCCCACCCGCGGGAGCGCGAGAAACCCGAGCGCAGAGGCGGAAGCCAAGGCTCTCCCACGCACTCCAGCATCGCATCCCCACACTCAAACTTTGCTCCAGCAATGAGCAATGGGGTTCGCCTGGGCGCAGGGAGTACTGCCGCTCCGCAACGAACCGGAACGCGGGGCGGAGACGAAAACGGGGGCGGCCGGGGCCCGTTGTGGGCTCCGGCCGCCCCCGCGGTGCGCGGTGGGCGCGGGGCGTCAGCCGCGGCGGCGGAACGCCTTCCGGATGAAGTGCACGATCATCCAGATCACCAGGATCACGATGACGATGATCACCACGATGATCACGATCAGGAAGATGCCCAGCTTCTTGAAGAAGCCCATCTTCTTCTTCGGCTTGCCCTGGGAGGTGGACGACGCCTGGCTGGTGACGTGGTGGTAGCTGCTGCCGTGCGAGGCGTGCGTGGTGTGCCGCCACTTCATGGGCGCCGCCTCGGCGGCCGCGGCGACGCGTACGCCGGCGTCGGCGGCCGGGTGGGCGGCGGGCGCGGCCTGCCCGGCGCTCACGACGGCCGGGTGGGCCGCGGTGGCGTCGGCGAGGCCGGCGGCGGCAGCCGGGCCGGCCGCGGCGGCCAACAGGCCGAACAGCAGCGCCAGGACGGCCGCCGGGCGGCGGCGGACCGCGGTTCGGCGGGCGGATATGCGCGTCGAACCGGACGGGCGGCGCGCGGAGTTGATGAGCTTCGGTCGCATGGGTGACTTTCCCCCTCGTACGGTGCGTTCAGCCATTATGGGCCGGTGCGGGCATCCCGGCGGACGTCTCGACCTCCAGCAAGGAGGCGCTCTGCCGCTCCTCGTCGAAGGCCGCGCGGCCGCCCCGCAGCCCGAACAGCCGCTTGGCGAACGCGATGTAGAGCACCGCGAGGATATTGATGACCAGGGCCGCGACCTTGAGCCAACTGACCTTTTCGGTCAGTTCGTAGATCTCCAGCGGCAGGAACGCCGCGGTCGCCACCACGGTCAGGTACTCCGCCCAGCGCTTGGCCACCCACAGGCCGCCGGCCTCGACGATCTCGATCAGGGCGTACGCCAGGAGGGCCGCGGCGACCAGCACCAGGGTGGAGTGGTGGTAGCCGAAGGTCTTCCGGATGGTGTCGACGACCGGCGAGTGGTCGAGGTCGTAGTGGAAGTGGACCGCCACCGGGCGGATCGCGTCGAGGTTCTTGTCGAAGAACTGACGGACCGCGTCCTGGCTGTTGCTGAACTGCCAGACGGCGATGGCCGCCAGCACGATGAACACCCCGCGCACCGCCCGTTCGACGGCCAGGAAGCGCAGGATGAACAGGTCGCGCAGCACCTTGCCGCGCGGGACCAACGGGGCGTCGGCGGCCGGCCCGGTGGCGGCCGGCTCGCCGAGCACGAAGTCGCCGCAGCGCAGACAGCGCCAGGCGGTGCCCAGTGCGGTGGCGGCGTGCAGTTTCGCCTGGAGGTGCTCCTCGTGCGGGAGATAGGTGGTGTGACCGCGCCGGGCGCAGGTGCGCCGGTTCCAGTCGATGCTCATCGTCGTAAGCCCCGAGTTCCTCTCGTCGTCCCGCGCGGGCCCGCACCGCGGCGGTCGACCGCCGCGGTCCACCCCGCGCTCCGTGCCGCGTGATTGTCGCGTACATGCGCAACCTACGGCGTACGGGGATGCTTTACGGGGAGAGGGACGACGAGAGAGGCCCGGAGGTTGCCGGCGGGACCGACCGGCGGGCGCACACGGCGCGCGGAAGGGGCGCGGTGGAAGCGCGGGCGGGGTGGGACGGGGGAGGCGAGCCAGGGGGACGGATCGCCTCCCCCGATGAGAACCGGGCCCCGTGGCCGGTGCCGTGCGCGTCAGGGGGCGCACGATCCGGACCCCGCAGTGGGACCTGGTCCCGGGGCCCGCGGATTCCTGCCAGATCCGCGTGACCTCGTGCCCCCATCGTGCCGCGCCCCGGCCGCCCCAACAGGCGGGCGAAGGGCCCTCCTTGGGGGGCCTTTGGTCCATAAGACCCGCGTGAAGGCCGGGGCCGGGCGGCCCGTTGCGCCTCGCCGGCTCGAACGCCTGTGGTTACACTCGCCCGACGCACCGGGAGCGGGGGCGGCCGCCGAGGCCGGCGTCCCGGAGGCGCCACAGGGGCGCCGGGATTGCCGTAGGGGAGACGGAAGAGATGGCGACAGCGAAGAAAGTCGCGATGTACGTGGTCATCATCTTCGTGCTCTGGACCATCATCGCCACCCCTAAAAAGGCCGCGGGGCTCGTCCAGATAGGGTTCGAGGGCATCTCGACCGCCGCCCACAGCGTCGGCGAGTTCATGACCCAGCTGGTCAGCTAGGTCCCAGTCGGCCCGCCGGACCGGCTGCGCACCGTCCCGCCGCACGGAGGCCGTCGTGATCCGCCACCTGGTCCTGTTCAAGCTCAACGAGGGCGTCACGCGCGACGACGAGCGGGTCCTGGCCGGCGCACGCGCCTTCGCCGAGCTGGGCAAGGAGATCCCGGAGCTGACGTTCTGGGAGTGCGGCTGGAACATCTCCGACCGCCCGATCGCCCACGACTTCGCGGTCAACTCGGCCGTCGCCAACGCCGACGACCTCAAGCGCTACCTGGAGCACCCGGCCCACCAGGCGGCCGCCGCCCAGTGGCGCGAATTCGCCACCTGGGTGATCGCCGACTACGCGTTCTAAACCGCGCCCGCGGCGGCCCTCCAGCGCCGCCCGCACCCCGGCCCCCCGCCCCGCGGCGGGGGGCTCTGCCATGCCCCCGGACCCCCCTCCACACCCCGCCCCGCACGACCCCCGTACGCCGCCAACTCTCTCTTCAACACGGCGTTATGGGGTGCTTGCACACAGTGCACATGTCTTGTGATGCTATGACCGCTTTTGCCGGATACATGCGATACGCGATACATGCAGTGATACCTGCACCGTGAAGGGTGGCGTGACCGTGACGGCCCGTACTGCGCCCAAGGCTCCGGCCCGCGAGAGCCGTAGCGCGGACACCCGGGCGCTGACGCAGGTGCTCTTCGCCGAGTTGGTGGGCCTGGAACCCGGCACCCCCGAACACTCCCGCGTCCGCGCCGCGCTGATCGAGGCCAACCTCCCCCTGGTCCGCTACGCCGCGGCCCGCTTCCGCAGCCGCAACGAGCCCATGGAGGACGTGATCCAGGTCGGCACCATCGGCCTGATCAACGCCATCGACCGCTTCGACCCGGACCGCGGCGTGCAGTTCCCCACCTTCGCGATGCCCACCGTCGTCGGCGAGATCAAGCGGTACTTCCGCGACAACGTCCGCACCGTGCACGTCCCGCGCCGCCTCCACGAGCTGTGGGTGCAGGTCAACGGCGCCACCGAGGACCTCACGGTGCTGCACGGCCGCACCCCCAGCACCGCGGAGATCGCCGAACGCCTCAGGATCGGCGAGGACGAGGTGCTGGCCTGCCTGGAGGCCGGCCGCTCGTACCACGCCACGTCCCTGGAGGCCGCCCAGGAGGGCGACGGACTGCCCGGCCTGCTGGACCGCCTCGGCTACGAGGACCCCGAACTCGCCGGCGTGGAACACCGGGACCTCGTCCGGCACCTCCTCGTCCAACTCCCCGAGCGCGAGCAGCGCATCCTCCTGCTCCGTTACTACAGCAATCTGACGCAGTCACAGATCAGCGCGGAGCTCGGGGTTTCGCAGATGCACGTGTCCCGGCTACTGTCGCGGAGCTTCGCCCGACTGCGATCCGCAAACAGGATCGACGCCTAACCGGCACGGGCGACCCGTTCCTGCACGGATATGTCGACAAGACGCTACAGCGTGTTGCCGACATGTGACATTCTGCAGGAACCGCGTTTGCCGTGGTGCTGCCTCCGGTATTCAGGTGGAGGTACGACTCCTCGGTCCACCCTGGGCCGGGGGCGCCGCAGCGACCCGTCCGCGACCTCAAGGGGGTGGCATGTCCGTAGAACTGGGCAGCTCAAAGGTGCTTCCCGCGATTCCCGCGCCAGCACCGCACGTGCATGACGACGTCGACGCCATCAACACCCGCTCGCTCTCCCGGTCCCTGTTCCTGCGGCTCGCCACGCTCGACAAGGACTCCACGGAGCGCGCGTACGTGCGCGACACACTCATCGAACTCAACCTCCCGCTCGTGCGCTACGCCGCGGCCCGCTTCCGCAGCCGCAACGAGCCCATGGAGGACATCGTCCAGGTCGGCACCATCGGCCTGATCAAGGCCATCGACCGTTTCGACTGCGAACGCGGGGTGGAATTCCCGACGTTCGCGATGCCCACCGTGGTCGGCGAGATCAAGCGCTTCTTCCGCGACACCTCCTGGTCCGTCCGCGTCCCGCGCCGCCTCCAGGAGCTCCGCCTGGCCCTCACCAAGGCCAGCGACGAGCTCTCCCAGAAGCTGGACCGGTCGCCGACGGTGCCCGAACTCGCCCTGTGCCTGGGGGTGTCGGAGGAGGACGTCGTCGACGGCCTGGCGGTCGGCAACGCCTACACCGCCTCCTCGCTCGACTCCCCCTCCCCCGAGGACGACGGCGGCGAGGGCTCCCTCGCGGACCGCCTCGGCTACGAGGACAGCGCGCTGGAGGGCGTCGAGTACCGCGAGTCCCTCAAGCCGCTGCTGGCCAAACTCCCGCCCAGGGAACGCCAGATCATCATGCTGCGGTTCTTCGCCAACATGACGCAGTCCCAGATCGGCGAGGAGGTCGGCATCTCCCAGATGCACGTCTCCCGGCTGCTCACCCGCACGCTGTCACAGCTTCGCGAGGGACTCATCTCGGACTGAGGAACGGTCCGCCGAGGGGCAGCCGGCGACAGCCGCTCCGGGTCGCTCGGCGGACAGCAAGGGGAGACCGCACCGCGCAACGACGCCGGTCCGGCTCCGCACGACCGGCCGCGCACCGTGACCCCAGACACCTTCTCGCGCGCCAACCCGTGCTCACGCCTTCCCACTTGACGCTGCGTCAGGAACACTGACCCCCAGCCCTCGCTGGGAGGTACCCCATGACGCGACGGACCACGACTGTTGCCTCCGCCTCGGCGGCCGTGTGCTGCCTGGGCGTCCTCCTCACCGGCTGCGGCAGCGCGGCTGGCTCCGGCTACGCCGCGATAGGCGCGGCCGGCCCCTCGGACGGCGTCGCACCGACGCGCCCCTCGGCCCCACCGGGTCGGGTCCAACTCACCCCCCTGGACGGCGACCGCGGCGGCGCCGCACACCCCCGCCCGTCTACCGGCCCGGGTGGCGACACCCCCTCCCTGGGCGCGACGCACAGCGCCCCACCGCCGAGCCCGGCCGACCCACCGGCCTCCCCGCCCGCGAGCCCCATCCCGGGCCAGGGCTCCAACTCGGCTCCCCCACCAGCCAGTTCACCCGGCGCTCCGTCCCGCTCCCCGTCCCCCACGTCGCCCTCCCCCACCCTCCCGGCCGGCCCGGACGCCCCCGCCGGCCTGGTGGTGGGCAAGCCCGTGCTCGCCGACACCGACGTCCGCTGGTGCCAACGGATCACCATCGACTTCCTCAACACCGGCCCCACGCCGATCACCTCCGGCACCGTCACCTTCGGCAGCCACGTCATCGGCCCCCTCGGCATCGACTGGGCAACCCTCCGCTCCACCCGCCGCCTCCCCCTCCCGCTCGCCCCCGGCCACCCGGCGACCGGCACCTGGCGGCTGTGCGTGGACGCCTGGCGCGTCCCCCTGGGCATGCACCTGAACACCAGGGACGTGACGTTCACGTGGAAGTAACGAGGTGCTAGTTGGCGCCAACTACGGCTAGCTAGCGTCGCCTTCCGGTCAATCGCCAACGACATCAATCGGCGCACCAACGCCCCCTGTACCCTCCCCGGCGGAATCCCACCCGAATGGCGATGAGTCCGGCCGCGCGCGGCGGTCGATACAGAGGACGGCCCGTTTCGAGCCGCCAACCGACCGCAGCCGTCCGGCCGTCCGGACCCGTCATCAGGAGTGCGTCATGCCGCAGATCACGCCCAGCCTCTGGTTCGACACCCAGGGGCTGGAGGCCGCCGAGTTCTACTGCTCGGTGTTTCCGAACTCGGAGGTCAGGAACGTCACGCGTTACACGGAGGCCGGGCCGCGGGCGGCCGGCACCGTGTTGACGGTGGAATTCGTGCTGGACGGGCGGGAGTTCACCGCGATCAACGGGGGACCGCAGTTCGTCTTCGACGAGGCGGTCTCGTTCGCCGTCGGCTGTGCCGACCAGAAGGAGATCGACTACTACTGGGGCCGGCTCTCCGAGGGCGGCGAGGAGGGACCCTGCGGCTGGCTCAAGGACAGGTACGGGCTGTCCTGGCAGATCACGCCGGAGGGGATGGCCGACCTCCTCAACGACTCCGACCGGGACCGCGCGACGCGCGTGATGCAGGCCGTGTTGGGGATGCGGAAGTTGGACATCGCGGCGATGGAGGCGGCAGCGGAGGGGTGAGCCCCGGAGCGCGAGAGGGCCCGCCGTCGGGGGAGGGCGAGGCCGGTGCGGCGTCGGACTCGACGGCGGGGGTGGCTCGTTGGGCAGAGGGGCGTCGAGCGGTGACCGACGCCCCGGCCCTAGCGGCCCGTCAGCCCAGTGCCAGCCAGGCCGCGACGGCCACCACCACGAGGGCGACGACCACGCCGACGATCAGGCCGACGCGCGGGCCGGCGGCCGCCTGCTGGGGCGCGGGGGCGCGGCGGGCGCCCGGCTGCGGGGTGCCGCCCTCGTTGACGAAGGCTTGGAACATCTGCGTGCTGCCCGCCGGGTCGAAGTTGCCGTCGGCAGGGTGCTGCGGGTTGGTCGCCATGGGGAAGGACCCTAGCGAACCCCGGCCCGGGGAGCACCCCTGGGGCGCGTATCCTGCGCGCGCGTGCGCGGGCGGTGAGAAGAGGAACGGTGGCCGCGCTCACGGAGCGCCAAGTCGCCGATCACGGGGCGGAGTTGCGGCGCTTACGGAACGTACGAGTGGGGTGTACGGGGCGTGAGGGTAGGGGTGGGCGCCGGGGGGCAGGGTGGCGCAAAGGGTGCAGGAGCGGTGACGGATGGTCGCCTACCGCATTGACCAGCACCTTTACGCCGCAAGGCGATTTTATTGACTCACAGGTGGCTCAGACTTTGCGTTTCCTATGCCCCGACGGGCGCGAAATCGTTTGCCTTCAGCAACCAACTTTGCCTATGGTTGCCCCAAGCAACAAAACACCGCGAAGGTTGCGCAGGTGAAGAAGAGGCGTGGAGGAGCCGGTGGCCGCTCACAGTCAGTACGAAGAGCTGGCCCGGCAACTCAGCGCCGTCGGGGCCGTCAAGCGGGAAATGGGGCGGATCCTGCCCCAGGACTGCCCGCCGGCGTCGGCCGGGGTGCTCACGCTCCTCGACCGGCACGGCGAGATGCGGATGAGCCAGTTGGCCGAGCTGCTCGCGATCGACATGTCGGTGACCAGCCGGCACGTCGCGCACGTCGCTGAGCGCGGCTGGATCGAGCGGAAGCCCGATCCGGCGGACAAGCGGTCACGGCTGCTGCGACTGACCCCGAAGGGCAGGGAGCTCCTGGCGGAGCTCTCCGAGCGCTACACGCAGACGCTCGCCCGGTATTTGGACGACTGGACCGACACCGACGTCGGGCACCTCATCGAGCTGCTCACCAGGCTCCGCACGAGCTTCGGCGACTGCCGCACCCGGGCACATCACGAACCCCCCTCCACCACCCGCGCCCCCGCAGCCGGATGAGAAGCGAAGTAAAGGAAGTAAGGAACCACATGGCTACGACCTCACCAGCCGGTGTGCGGGGCGGGCATGCCAAGCATGGGGGCGGCCACGGCGCTTCCCATGACGGCCCTATGACGCACCGTCAGATAATGGAGGCGCTGTCCGGGCTGCTGCTCGGCATGTTCGTCGCCATCCTGTCGTCGACGATCGTCTCCAACGCGCTGCCGCACATCATCCACGACCTGGGCGGCGGGCAGAGCGCCTACACCTGGGTCGTCACCGCCTCGCTGCTGGCCATGACGGCGACCACGCCGCTGTGGGGCAAGCTCTCCGACCTGTTCAGCAAGAAGGCGCTCGTCCAGATCGCGCTGATCATCTACGTCGGCGGCTCGGTGGTCGCCGGGCTGTCGCAGAACACCGGGATGCTGATCGCCTGCCGTGTGGTGCAGGGCATCGGCGTGGGTGGCCTGTCCGCGCTGGCGCAGATCGTGATGGCCGCGATGATCTCCCCGCGGGAGCGCGGGCGTTACAGCGGTTACCTGGGTGCGACCTTCGCCGTCGCGACCGTCGGCGGACCGCTGCTCGGCGGCGTCATCACGGACACGAGCTGGCTCGGCTGGCGCTGGTGCTTCTACGTCGGCGTGCCGTTCGCGGTGATCGCGCTGATCGTGCTCCAGAAGACGCTGAAGCTGCCGGTGGTCAAGCGCAAGGGCGTCAAGGTCGACTGGGCCGGCTCGTTCTTCATCGCCGCCGCGGTCACCCTGCTGCTGGTGTGGGTCACGCTGGCCGGCAAGAACTACGACTGGATCTCCTGGCAGACCTTCGCGATGATCGGCGGCGCGCTCGTGCTCGCCCTGGTCTTCGTGTTCGTGGAGACCAAGGTCGAACAGCCGCTGATCCCGCTGCGGTTGTTCCGGAACAAGACGATCACGCTGGCCGCCCTCGCCTCGCTGTTCGTCGGCGTCTCGATGTACAGCGGCACGGTCTTCTTCTCGCAGTACTTCCAGTTGGCGCACGGCAAGACCCCGACGATGTCCGGCGTCATGACCATCCCGATGGTGATGGGCCTGTTCCTGTCGTCGATGGTCTCCGGCCAGATCATCACCCGCACCGGGCGCTGGAAGATCTTCCTCGTCAGCGGTGGCGTGCTGCTCACCGCCGGTCTCGGCCTGCTGGGCACGCTGCGCGCGGACACCCCGTACTGGCACTCGGCGATCTACATGGCGCTGATGGGCCTGGGCGTCGGCATGATGATGCAGAACCTGGTCCTGGCGACCCAGAACCAGGTCGCGCCCCAAGACATCGGATCCGCCAGCTCGTTGGTGACGTTCTTCCGTACCCTCGGTGGTGCGGTGGGCGTCTCGGCGCTCGGCGCGGCGCTCGCCAACCGGGTCACGCACTACGTGACCGACGGTCTGACGGCCCTCGGGCCCAAGGCCGCCGCGGCGGCGAGCCACGGTGGCGGCAGCAGCGAGGGCATTCCCGACCTGTCGACGCTGCCGGCCCCGATCCGGTCGATCATGGAGGACGCGTACGGACACGGCGTCGGCGATGTCTTCCTCTACGCCGCCCCGTGCGCCCTCCTCGCCCTGATCCTCACCCTGTTCATCAAGGAGGTCGCCTTGCGCAGCAAGTCCGGTACGGAGCGCGCCCTCGCCGCTGACGGCGAAGGCGACACGGCCCAGTCCCCCGCGGCCGCCCAAGCGCCGGCCCCGTTCGCCTCGTCCGCCCAGGCGCCCGTCGCCCCGGTCGAGGAGCGCGAACCGGCCCTGGTCGGCGCCGCCCCGTCCATATCCGACGACGACGGACTGCACACCCCCTCGTGGGCGAAGTCCGCCCCGGCGGCCCAGCCCCTGGCGGCGTTCGCGTCCGCCGGCGGCGGTGACGCCCTCCCGGGCGGCCCCTCGATCCACGGCTTCGTCCGCAACGGCGACGGCCACCCGGTGCCCCGCTCCGCGGTCACGCTGATCTCGCTCAGCGGACGGCAGTTGGGCCGCTCGGTCGCCCAGGCCAACGGCTCGTACGCACTCCAGGCCCCCGGCGCCGGCTCCTACGTGCTGATCGCGGCGGCCGACGGCCACCAGCCGCAGGCGTCCACGGTCGTCGTCGGCGAGGCGCCGCACGGCTTCGACATCCTGCTCAGCGGCACCAGCGGACTGCTCGGCCAGGTGCGCAGCGCGGTCACCGGCGAGCCGGTGAGCGGCGCGATGGTCGTGGTCACCGACGTCCGCGGCGAGGTGCTGGCCACCGGGCAGACCTCCCCCGAGGGCGACTTCTCCTTCGGTGAACTGGCCCCCGGCACCTACACGGTCGCGGTCAACGCGGCCGCCTTCCGGCCCACCGCGCAGCCGGTCGAGGTCGGCGGCCAGGGCACCACCCGTACCGAGATCGAGCTGCTGTCCGGCGCCCGGGTGCAGGGCGTCGTGCGGGCCGGGGCCAACCGCGCCCCGCTGGCCGACGCCCGGGTCACCCTGGTCGACGCGGCGGGCAACGTGGTGGCCACCTCCACCACCGGCGACGACGGCGCCTACGCCTTCACCGACCTGGACGCCGGCGACTACACGGTCATCGCGAGCGGCTACCCGCCGATCGCCGCCGGCCTGGTCGTCGACGCCAGCGGGGTGGACGGCTACGACGTCCAGCTCGCCCACCCCGGGGACTGATCCCCGGCCCGGGCCGCGCGAGAGCGGCGGCCCGGGCGGAAGACCCCGGACCGGGGCGCGCGTTGAGCGGAGACGCGCCCCGGCCCGGACCCCAGGACTCCGGCGGCGGCGCTGCGCACAGGCAGGGGACGGCCTGCAGGCCGCCGCCGGGGTCCGACCCCACCACCGACCGGCCGGGGAACGGCAGACACCGGGGCCGGACGCGGTGGCGCACCCGGGTCAACGGCCCGGCCCCCGGCGGCAGTCGGGGGAGCTCACACGGACACAGGCACGGACAGGAACGGTACGGACCGCAACGCAGCGGCACGTACCGGCACTGAACGGGAGAGGCACCTACATGACTTCGACGGGCGCGGGAGCTGCGGGCGTACGGGCGCAGGTCCGCACGCGGGACGGCTGGGCGGTACAGCACGCCGTGCTGACCGTCACCGACATGACGGGCGCGCAGGTGCTGCGCGCGGGCGCCGACGCGGACGGTGCGGTGCGCAGCGCGGAGCCGCTGCCCGCCGGCCCCTACACGGTCATCGTGACCGCCGTCGGCTACGCACCGGTCGCCTCCAGCGCGATCGTCACGGCCAGCGGCCGGATGGACGTCGGCACCATCGTGCTGGCCCGCCAGGGCGGCGTGGAACTGCCGCCGCCCGGCCCCTGGACCATCGACCCGATGCACTCCACGGTGGCCGCGGTCGCCCAGCACCTGGGGATCTCCAGCGTGCACGGCCGGTTCACCGAGTTCAGCGGCCGGATCGTGATCGCCGAGGACGTCGAGCAGTCCCGCGTGGAGGCGGTCATCAACGCCGCGTCGATCGACACCGGCAACGGCATGCGCGACGGCCACCTGCGCAACGACGACTTCCTCGACGTCGAGGTGTACCCGCAGATCAGCTACCGCAGCAACGGCCTGACGCCGGCCGGCCCGGACCGCTGGACGGTGCACGGCGAACTGTCGCTGCGCGGCGTGGTCCGCCCCGTCGACCTCGACCTGAGCTACCTCGGCACCGGCCCGGACCCGTGGGGCGGCGTCCGCGCGGCGTTCCGCGCCACCGCCGAACTGCACCGCGAGGACTTCAAGATGAACTACAACCAGGTGGTGGCCGCCGGCATCGCGGCGATCGGCACCACCCTGAAGGTCGAACTGGACATCCAGGCCGTGCAGGGCGAGAGCCTGCCGATGGCCTGATCCGTTCGGTGGGTTGGGGTTCCGCTCGCCGCCCGAGAGCTGGTTCGGCGCCTTGACGGCCCCCTGCCCGACGCCTTGACGTGCACCCGTGCGCGTGACGCCCAAAGGGCGGCCCCAGCGGCAACCACGCTGCCGGGGCCGCCCTTTGGTAGTGGCTGGAATGCGACGGGTGGCCCCCGGCCGGGGATCGGCTACGGCCGCAGCGCTTCGCGCGGCTCCGGGGCCGTCGCCGCGCCCTCCCACACCGCCAGGAACGCCAGTCGTAGACAGGCCGCGAGGGCGGGGTGCTCGATGACCAGGGCGGTGGTGGAGCCGGCGCCGGCGACCGGGTCGGGCATGTCGCAGAGCACCAACGCGGCGTCCGCGATGACGAGTTTGAGCGGCAGGTCGTCGGTGAAGCGGGCCTCCTCGCCGGCGGCGGCGAAACTGCGGACGTTGGCGAGCATGCCGGCGTCTTCCAGGGCGCCGGAGGTGTAGATGGCCCGGATGGTGCCGCCGGCGCGGTGCAGCCGGCGGGCCGCCTTGATGCCCTCGGCGTTCTCCGCCGGTGCGACGAAGGGCGGCTTGCAGAAGCTCAACAGCTCGCGGCGGGCCTGCCGTTGGATGTCGGCGAACCGCTCGGAGATCACCGCGGGATCGCGCAGCACCTCCACGTAGTCGAGCGGATCGGAGTGGCCGCGGCCGTCGGCCCACAGCGGCTGGAGGACGGCGGCCAGGGTGCCGGAGGCGCGCTCCAGCCGCTCCAGGGACTCGCGTTGCAGCACCATCAGCCGGGTGACGGCCAGCTCGGGCGCGACGGCCGAGTACGTCGCCACCCGGCCCGGGTGCGCGTTGGCCAACCGGCGGCGGACGAGGGCGTCCAGCACGTCGTACACCCGCTGGCGCGGCACGTCCGCCTCGCGGGCCACCTCGGCGGCGGTGAACGACTCGCGCTTGACCAGGGCGAGGTAGACCCGCGCCTCATACCGGGCCAGCCCCAGCGCGACGAGGTTGCCGACCGCGTCCTCTTCCCACTCCATGGTCCACAAGGTAGCCGGCCCGGCGCGGTGACGGGCCGTTGTCCACAGGGGAGTTGACACCGGACCAGGGGAAGGCTTTGCCGTAACCCGGTGTCCCTTTGACGGTGTGTTCACTAGCTTCCTAGGAAGCCACCACTGACCGGGGTGGCACCAACCGAGTGCACGTGCGCGACGCACCACCGGAGTTGCCCTCATGCCCCACGGGGGGCTGGACGCCCCGCCCGCACCATGACGACCCAGCACGGGATGTCATGTGCGCGACAGGACGTCCAGGTGCGCAACTCCCGGGCGGGCTCCCCCCACGGACCCGCCGCCGGCACCACCCGCACCACGGCACGACCGCACCACCGCACCGCACCGGCACCCCCCACCCGGCTGTCGCACCACGTCGGCCGCCGGCCCCTCTCCCCCACGGAGGTCAATCCCTTGCCTTCCCTGCGACAGAGCACGGCGGACAACGGCAGAGCGGACCGTTCCCGAGGACTGCTGCGCCGGGGCGCCCCGGCCCTGCTCTCGGCGGCCACCCTCGTCGTCGGCGGCCTGATCGCCGCCGTTCCGGCGGGCGCCGCACCGGCCCCGGCCGCCCCGCACGCGTCCCCCGCCGCGTCCGGTACCGCCGCCGTCCCCACCCACCGCCTCTGCGCCCAGCCGACCAAGCCCGGCGTCATGGCGTGCAACTCGGTGGCCCGTACGGACGTCAAGCAGAGCCTGTCCCTGGCCCCGCACGCGACCCCGTCCGGCTTCGGCCCCAGCGACCTGCAGAGCGCCTACAAGCTGCCCAAGACGGGCGGTTCGGGCCAGACGGTCGCGATCGTCGACGCCTACGACGACCCCAACGCCGAGAAGGACCTGGCGACCTACCGCAAGCAGTACGGCCTGCCGGACTGCACCACCGCCAACGGCTGCTTCAAGAAGGTCGACCAGAGCGGCGGCACCAAGTACCCCAAGGCCGACGCGGGTTGGGCCGGCGAGATCTCGCTCGACGTCGACATGGTCAGCGCGGCCTGCCCCTCCTGCCACATCCTGCTGGTCGAGGCCAACAGCGCCAACATGCCCGACCTGGGGGCCGCGGTGAACCGCGCGGTCACCATGGGCGCCAAGTACGTCTCCAACAGCTACGGCGGCGGCGAGGACTCCACGGACGCCGCCTCCGACACCCAGTACTTCAAGCACCCGGGCGTGGCGATCACGGTCAGCTCCGGTGACAGCGGCTACGGCGTGGAGTACCCGGCGGCCTCGCAGTACGTCACCGCGGTCGGCGGCACCTCGCTGAAGAAGGACAGCAGCTCCCGCGGGTGGAGCGAGTCGGTGTGGGGCTCCAGCGCGGGCGGCAACGGCGCCGGCTCCGGCTGCTCCCAGTACGACGCCAAGCCGGCCTGGCAGAAGGACACCGGCTGCGCCAAGCGGACCGTCGCCGACGTCGCGTCGGTCGCCGACCCGGCCACCGGCCTCGCGGTCTACGACAGCTACCAGGCCACCGGCTGGAACGTCTACGGCGGCACCAGCGCGTCCTCCCCGTTCATCGCCGGCGTCTACGCCCTGGCGGGCGCCCCGGGTTCGGGCGACACCCCGGCCTCGTACCCCTACAGCCACGCCTCCGCACTGAACGACGTCACCAGCGGCGCCAACGGCACCTGCTCCCCGTCGTACCTCTGCACGGCGGGCAAGGGCTACGACGGCCCGACCGGCCTCGGCACCCCGAACGGCACCGCGGCCTTCACCAAGTGACCCGTTCACCGGTGGTATGACCGCCCGTTCCGAAGCGGCCTCCGGGCCGCCCGGGACCGGGCGGGACCACCCACCGACCGTCGCAGCCCGGCGCCCGTCCAACGAACCGGGCTGCGACGCCCCACCTGTGACCCCGGACCGTCCCGAACGGTCCGGGGTCACGCTTTGCTGCGCGCAACGGACAAGACAGTCGGCCTAGTTGTCGAGTTACCCATCAGGGCACCGCACCGGGACCGCAGCCGATGCAGCACGACGAAGGGCACAACCCTCGTCTGAGATGCTGGACGCCACCAGGCGAGAGAGGCGGCGTTCATGCAGTGGAAAACCCATGGCGAACGGCAGATCTACACGAATCCCTGGGTGAACCTGTGCCTCGTGGACGTTCAGCAACCCGACGGACGCCGTTGGGAGCACCACGTTGTCAGGCTGCGACACCTGGCAGTGGCCGCCGTGCTCAATGACAGACGTGAGGTTCTGATGATGTGGCGGCACCGCTTCATCACGGATACCTGGGCATGGGAGTTGCCCATGGGGCTCATAGAGGAAGGGGAGACCCCCGAGCAAGCGGCATCCCGCGAGGTTCTTGAGGAGACCGGATGGCGCCCGGAACCGATGAAGCCCCTCATCTACGCGGAGCCGGCCAACGGGATCACGGATTCACAGCACCACGTCTTCCGTGCCGACAGGGCGACCTACGTGGGGCCACCCACCGAGAAGAACGAATCCGACCGCATCGAATGGATCCCGCTCGCCGACGTCCGGGGCATGATCGACCGCCACGAGATCGTGAGCAGCGGCTCCCTTGTCGGGCTCCTATACCTCCTCATGGACGAAGCGCTCCGATAAGTCAGCTGGAGAGAACCTCCCTCAAGCGCGCCTCGAACGCCACCACCGCTGGCTTCTGCCGGTAGGCGGCCAACTGTCCGTGGAACTCCTTGAGATGGCCGGCCAGTCGCTCGGAGGCCACCGCAGATGTGCATTCGAGAGCCCCGGTGGCGGAGTGGCACGCCTGCTCCAACTTCCCCAGATCCAGCTGCGTGCGGGCCAACCAGAAACCATGGAAGGCGCGGCCGCGCCGATTGGAGCTGCTCTCCCGACGCATGGCCTCTGCGATCAGGGGTTCGGCGGTCGAGGCTTCTCCGAGCCGACCGTGAGCAATCCCGGTGTCCACGAGGAGCTTGGCCTCATCGAAGTAGGTCACCCACGCCGGGTCGGGGTCACTCGTGCCAATCCGTTCGAACTGCCGGTGCGCTTCGGAGATCGCCGCATGAGTGGCAGTTCGACTGCCGACCGTGGCATGCGCGAACGCTTCCCGCATCGACAGCATGGAGAGGACTCGCGGTGTCACACCGGACTTAGCCGTGCAAGCCGCGTCCTGTGCCGCATTGACCAGAGCTAACGCGTCCCCAGGCTTGTGTTGATAGGTCGCTTGCAAACTCATGCAAGCCAGAACGTTGGCCATGAACCGCCTGTCGTCGATTTCCTTGGCCAGTTCCAAAGACTGTGTGAAATAGGCACGCGCTTGGCTGTATTGGCGGGCATCGAAGTGCAGCCAACCGGTGAGGTGTGCGAGTTCGGCTGCAACTCCGTACATCTCATGTTTGGCGGACTTCGGCAGATTGCTCCGCAAGAGACCTTCCACATAACGCAGTTGGCCAATCACTGCCGGCCGCAGTGCCGCACCGCCGTGCTGATCGTCTCGCCGCCAGTAGTCCTCGATCGAGGATCGCAGGGCATGCAGAGTGGAACGACTCGGGGGCGCGCCCGAAGCCAAGGCGAGGATGCTGTCCACCTCGGGGCTCGGCAGAACTGCCGTACTGGCCCGCTCCAGTTCTGCCACCTGGGGCTCTGGCTCTCGCTCTGCCGCTTCGAGGGGTGTGGACGTCTCCCACGGGCGCCGGGCGAGCCCGACCATATGCCCGGGGATACGCAGCCCGTCAGCAACCCGTTCGATCACGTCCATGTGCCGCAACCTGCGTTGGCCGGCAACCACTTCAGCCACACGGCTCGGCGTCAGATCACACAGGCGCGCGATCATCGATGGATAGACACCCGCGTACCTCTTCATCAGGCGGAAGACCCTGCTGAAGTCCCTTACCCGACAGGCGTTGATCATCTCCGGGTTGGTCAGCAGTCGGGCAGGAAGCTCGCGTGGACGGACCGGCTTCGGCATCAGGCAGGCTCCGATCGATGAGGGCTACGCATTGTCGTCGATTCGCCACCAACCGTGATGGTACCCAAGTTGGGTAATCAGCTGGGCCTTTGTCAGCGTCACCGCCGTCGCAATGCTTCTGTTCATCGCCGCCGGGCAAGCAGTCACGGTCGCTACAGCCCTTGCGGCGCGAGGCTCGATCACGCCCTGACAAGGAGGCTCACGATGCCCGAACCCAGCACCAGTTCACGTCCCTCGGCCGTTCTCTACATCTGCGTGGACCGCCGTCAGGACTCCTCCGGTCTCGCAGTGATGCGCGCAGTCTCCGAGGGGCACGGCTTCGCCGACCAACGCGACTTGCGGGTCGTCACGCAGATCACCGACCCGTACGGCGAGCCGGTACCGCAGAAGCGGTCCGGCTGGTGTCAAGTCCGTGAACTGGCCGAGCGCGGGGAGATCTCCGTGGTCATCACCCGGTGGCCCAGTGCTCTGTCGCCGGACCATGAGCTGCGTTACCCGGAGCTGTATCACCTCGGTCGGCACGGTACACAGGTGCTGTTCTCCTGGGCACCGTTGGCCGCGACGGCCAACGGCGATGCGGCGCAGATGGGCGGCCGGCATCCACGAGCGACACAGCTCCACCGTGGTCCGGCGTACTACGAGAACCACACCAAGCATCGCAACGGCAACGATCGCGGCGGAGATACCTGCGCCGAGTGCGCCCATCTTCGCTCCGAGTTGGCCGCCGCCGAAGAGGCCCGCGATCGGGCCCGGGCGGTGGACTGCCGGGTGCTGTTACGTCGGCACCCGCGCCACGATGACGTGCCCGTTCCGGCGCGGCTGTCCCGCGAGGAGCCGAAGTCGTGATCGGCTTCGTTCGGCGCGTGCTGGCGCGGCTGTTGCCGGCGAGCGGGCGGCACCGGGCCGGGGCCGCCGTCGGCCCCGCCGCCAACGCCCCGGCCGCCCCGCGCCCGAGCCGCCTGCCGCGCCACAAGAGCCCGTACGCCGCGGAGTGCACGGCCGACGCGCCCCTCATCGACCCGCCCGACCCCGTACGCCCCTACGTGCTCGCCGCCCTGCACTGCCCGGCCGGCGGCGATCCGGCCAACAAGGCGCAGGCGGAAAGGCGTTGGGCGCTCTACCTGGCGGTGCGCGGGATCGACGTCGGGCCGACGCGGGTCCACGGCGTCGAGGTCGGCGCAGGGGCCGGCAGCGTCCCCGTGGCGGCGTGAGATGAGCGAGGAGGAAGCGGGCCGGGCACACCCGCCCCTCTGCGGCGCGACGCGGCCCGCGGGCAGCAACAACCCCAGGCCGTGCGCCCGCGCCGCGCACGAGGACGGGACGCACATCGACCGGCAAGGGGTGGCCTGGACGGGCGGGCGCACGGACCAACTCGACGATGTCACCGCGCCGTTCGGCTTCCACCACAATCTCCGCAGCAACCGGAAGAAGGGAACCGCATCATGAACGCAACGCCCGGTATCGCCGGAGGCGACAAGCTCCCCGGGGAGCCCTACCCCGGCCTTCACCAGCCGCCCACACCGGACGGCGGCCCCGGCGTCCCCAACCCGCCCAAGGTCGGCTGACCGGTGAACAGGAACATCGAGCCGTACGGGGAGCGGACCGGGCATGTCGCGTTGAGGCGCGCGCTCGTCGCCGGCGGGGCGCTCGCGCCGGACTGGGTGCCCGCATTCGACGCCGTGCCGCGGGCCGCCTTCCTGCCGGACCTGATGTGGCCGTTCGACATGGCGGCCGGGCGGAGCGTGGCGGTCTCCAAGGCACACGACCCGGACCTCTGGCACCGGTACGCGGACGCCGACGTGCCCCTCGTCACGCAGTGGGACGACGGCGAGCAGGTCGGTACCGAGCCGGGAGCGACGCCCACCAGCTCCGCGTCCATGCCGTCCGTCGTCTTCCGGATGCTGCGGGATCTGGATCTCCGGCCGGGGCACCGGGTGTTGGAGATCGGCACCGCGACCTGTTGGAACGCGGCGCTCATGGCACACCGGGCGGGGCCGGGGCTCGTCGTCACGATGGAGGTGGACGAAGCCCTGGCGCGGGCGGCCCGGGCCAGGGCCGAACGGCTCGGGGTCGCGGTCCGGGTCGTGCACGGGGACGGTTTCCGGGGGTGTCCGGAGGCTGCGCCGTACGACCGGCTGATCGCCACCTGTGGGGCCCGCGTCCTGCCGTTCTCCTGGGTGACGCAATGCCGACCCGGCGGCGTCATCGTCGCCCCTTGGGGCACGCGTTTCGGCAATGGTGACGCGGTGGCACGCCTCGTCGTCGGGCCGGCGGGCGAGGGCGCGTCCGGGCACTTCACGGGGCCGGTCGAGTTCATGAAGCTGCGGGGGCAGCGGAGCGCGTTTCCGGGGCACGCCGCGTATGTGACGGGGAGCGTGGCCGACGGGGACGAGACGTCCACGACCGTGCGGGAGGCGGAGTTCGTGGCGGAGGGGCGGTTCGATCCGCTGGCGTTCGCGCTGGGGCTCCGGGTTCCGGACTGCTGCCAGGTCGTGGCGGAGCGACGGGACGGCGCGCGGCCCGTGTGGTTCTACGGGCTGGCCGACCGCTCATGGGCCTGTGTCTGGTTCCGAGACGGTGGCGCGGCACGCGTGTGGCAGTCGGGGCCACGGCGGTTGTGGGACGAGGTGGAGTCGGCGTTCCGCTGGTGGGTGGGGCAACGGCGGCCCGGGCACGAGCGGTTCGGGCTCACGGTGACGGCGCGGGGGCAGTTCGCCTGGCTGGATGATCCCGGCCGGGCGTGGCCCGTGTGAGGGGGCGGGGCGTTCCGGGCGTTGGCAACTCCCGGCCGCGCACCCGCGCCGGGCGCCCCGGCGCGGGTGGTCGTTGGCTCAGCCGTCCTGGGGCGTCGTCAGTGGCCCTGGGACGTCGTCTTGTACGGTGCCGCCGCCTGCTGTGCGGCATACAGGAGCGCGGGCTTCATCTTCGGCCAGAAGTAGCTGTCCTGGCAGGAGTACTCCGGGGTGAAGCCGTCGCAGCCGCGCCCGTCGCTGTCGCCGATCTCGATGGTGAAGCTGGCCAGCCCCAGCTTGTCGTACGTCCAGTCGTCGGAGCCGCCGGAGGCGTCGTAGAGGATCTCGCCGGCCTGTCCGGACTTGTAGCCGGTGATCTTGCCGAGCTGTCCGCCGAGCGCGCGCAGGGCGGCGTCGTTGCCGGTGTGGATGGTGTGGTCGGACTCCCAGGGGAAGAGGACCATGCTCGCGTCGCTGTGGAGGCTGATCATCATGCCCTTGGCGGTGGCCGGCGCCGGGTCGGTGTCGCCGGTGCCGGTGCGCACGGCCGGGTACAGCTTGCGGAACAGGCCCTCCAGGGCGGTGTTCTCCGGCTCGGAGTCGGCGCCCGGGCCGAGGTAGATCTCGCTGCACGGCTCGGTGGAGGTGCCCTCGCCGCCCCAGTGGGTGCCCGCGTTGCGGTTGAGGTCCACGCCGATCTGGCCGTCCCCGCCGCACTCGCCCTGCGCGTCGTCGGCGTTCTTGCGCTGGAGGACGGGGTGGTCGCCGCCCTGGGCGACGATGTCCACGCCGTCCGGGTTGGTGATCGGGACGACCCACATCTCGGTGGAGTCCATCAGGGCGGTGATCTTGGGGTCCTTGCCGTAGTCCTTGGTCAGGGTGTCGATCCAGCGCCAGGACGTCTCACCGGTGGTCAGCTCGCGCGCGTGGATCTGACTCATCAGGAAGAACCGCGGCTTGGCGGACTTCGGGTCGAGCGCGCAGTCGCCCTCCTTCATCTTGGTGAGGCAGATGGCCTTCAGGTCGCGGCCGCCGCGCCCCTTCTCCTTGAGCCAGCTCTTGCCGTAGGTGACAACCTTGGCCATGTCCGGGTGCTGGGCGGCCACTTGGTCGAGGTGGGCGTAGTGCGCGTCGACGGTGTGGTAGCCGCCGTCGTAGGTGTCGTCCACGCCGCCCTGGGAACGGGTGGGGCGCGGCTCGTGGGCCGCCGGCTGTTGCGTCGTCTCGACGGCCGTGGGGGCGAAGCCGAGCCGGCGCAGCCCGTTGGCGGTGGCCGGATCGCCCATGACGAACAGGTCGTTGCCCTGGCGGCGCTCGATCAGGTCGAAACCGGCGGAGATCAACTTCCTCGCGTCGCCGCGGTCGTGGGTGGGAACGCGGTAGACGACCACGGTGCGCTCGCCGGACGCATGGGGGTGTCTCGGCGCGTGGGCGAGGGCGGACGGGGTGAGCGGGGAGAGGGCCGTGAGTGCCACGACCACCGCTGCCGCGGCCGTGGTCACCAGGGTTTTCCCGGGCATGGCATGGCCTTCCGTGGGGGGTGTGGGGCACCTGCCCGCGGGCGGGGGCGCGGCCTTGTGCGCCCCCGCCCGCGACGGCTCCCGGAGGCCGGACCGGTCGGCGCTCCGGGAGCATTGCGCGGTGCCGTCGATTCGATGGGCCGATGGATCCATGGACCGATGAGGCATCGTGCCATGGCCATGCCAGGTTGAATAGGGGGCGTTCCGGGCGATCGGAGGGGCGAAGTGTGCGTCGGTGGCGAGGAGTTGGGGTTTCGCGCCGCGCCTCGTCAGTGGCCCTCGGGCCGCCCCGCGGCCGTCTGCCGGCGCATCGCCTCGATGCCCGCGATCTGGAGGTCCAGGGCGAAGGCGAAGTCGCGGTCGAGCAACTCCACGGCGCTGACGTCGCCCGTGGCGTAGCCGGCGCGGGTGGAGAGCGCCCGCGCCTCGGCGAACTCGGGGCGGTCCGAGATCGCGTCGACGACCTGGGCGAAGTGCGCGTCCAGGTCGATGCCGGCGGCCCGGCAGCGGGCCTCGTGCAGGGACCGGATGGTCGCGAAGCCGTAGACGAACTGGAAGAGCGAGGCCAGCGCCCCGGAGGTGTGCTCCGGGCCCAGGCCGCTGCGGGCCATCACGCGCAGGGTGGCGTTGGAGAAGGCCGTGGCGTGCGGGCCGATGTTGAGGACCTCGCCGAGCAGCCGGGGCGCCCAGGCGTGGCGCAGCAGCACATCGCGGTAGGAGGTGGCCAGGAGCCGGAGTTGGCCGCGCCAGTCGGCGCCGTCCGACTCGTCGGGCAGCACCAGCTCGCCGGCGACCGCGTCCACGGCGAGTTCGAGCAGGTCGTCCTTGGTGTCGACGTACCAGTAGAGGGACATCGCGGTGACGCCGAGCTCGGCGGCGAGGCGGCGCATGGAGAACTTGGCCAGGCCCTCGTCGTCGAGCAGCCGGACGGTGGCTTCGACGATCCGGTCGAGGTCGAGCCC
Source organism: Streptomyces sp. WZ-12 (assembly GCF_028898845.1). NCBI lineage: Bacteria > Bacillati > Actinomycetota > Actinomycetes > Kitasatosporales > Streptomycetaceae > Streptomyces > Streptomyces sp. WZ-12. The sequence goes on from NZ_CP118574.1 coordinate 4,428,259, forward strand.
GGCCGGCTGCTCCGCCTTCCGCCGCAGCGGGGGGCGTTGGGTCAGCCAGACGCTGTGCGGCCGCTGCTTGACGCGCCCGTTCGTCGCTGCTGCCATGGCGCCCCTCCTTGGGTGGTGCGGGTGGTGCGGGTCCTACGGGGCCCGGGCGGGGGCCGGTGCGGTGACCGGCTTCCCGCCCGGGACCGATGCTATTCCGCCGGCGCGGGCGCCGGGTTGGGGCCGGCGCCCTGCCCGACGGCTTCCTCCCGGCCGTCGGCCTCGGTCCCCGCGCGCTCGGCCCGGCGCAGCAGCACGGCGGCGACCAGCCCGCCGAGGAAGACCGCGGCCGCGCCGACGAGTTGACTGGTGCCGATGCCGGCGGCGAAGGCGTCGTGCACGGCGGTGCGCTCCTCGGCCGTATGGGTCCGGGCCAGCGCCGCCGGCAGCGAGCCGGCGCCGGCGGCGACCACCGGGAGCAGCGCGGCGAAGCGGGAGTTGAGCACCGCGCCGAGCACCGCGACGCCCAGCCCCTGGCCGAACTCCATCAGGGTGCCGTTGACTCCGGCGCCGACGCCGGCCTTGGCGGGCGGGATCGCCGCCATGATGGCGTTGGCCATCGTCGGCATCGCGATGGACACCCCGACGCCCATGACGATCAGGCCGAACAGCATGCCGCCGTAACTGCGGCCGCCCAGCAGCGAGATCGCCGCCAGCCCGCCGGCCAGCAGGGACATCCCGGTGACGATCATCCCGGGGGTGCCGAAGCGCGGCATCAGCCGGGCGCCCAGGCCGGTGAAGTTGATCAGCACGACGGTGAGGGCGAGCGGCGCCATCCGCAGACCGGCGTCCAACGGGCCGAACCCGAGCACCAGTTGGATGTGCTGGGTGAGCAGGAACATCGAGCCGCCCATCCCGAAGGCCACCAGGATGCCGCCGGAGACCGCGCCGATGAAGGGGCGGTTGCTGAAGAAGTGCATGTCCAGCATGGGGTTCGGGTGGCGCAGCTCCCAGAGCGCGAACAGCCCCAGGCCGACCACACCGACGCCGACCGCGGCCAGCACCCGGCCGGACAGCCAGCCGTCCGACGGCCCGGAGATGATCGCGTAGACCACCCCGACCATGCCGATCATCGACAGCAACGCGCCGAGCACGTCCGGCCGTTCACCGCCGCGGGTCTTGGACTCCGGGACCAGGGCGACGACGGCCACCACGGCTATCACCGCGACCGGGAGGTTGACCAGGAACAGCGAACCCCACCAGAAGTGGTCCAGCAGCGCGCCGCCGATCAGCGGCCCGGCGGCGAAGCCGAGGGAGTTCACCGAGCTCCAGATGCCGATGGCCTTGGGGCGGTCGGTGTCGTCGAAGACCTGCATCACCACGGCGAGGGTGGTGGTCACCAGCAGCGCGCCGCCGACGCCCATCGCGGCGCGGGCGGCGATCAGTTGGCCGGGGGCCTGGGCGAGGCTGGCGGCGAGCGAGGCGAGGCCGAACAGCACCAGGCCGACGACCAGCATCTTCTTGCGGCCGTAGCGGTCGGCGGAGTTGCCGGCGATCAGCAGCAGCCCGGAGAGCACCAGCGAATAGGCGTTGAGCATCCACTGGACGTCGGCGGTGCTCGCGCCCAGCCCTCCGGTGAGGGACGGGACGGCGACGTTCAGCACGGTGTTGTCGAGGACAACGGTGAGCTGGGCGACGCAGATGACGGCCAGGATCAGCCAGCGGGTGGCCGGCCGACCCGGTGGCTGGAGGGGGGTGGCGGTGGCGTCCGGGGCCACGGCGGACATACGAGCTCCCTGTACGGTGCGAGGCGGGTGACTTACACCGTACAGGGACTCTTATACGCCGTACATCTGGCGGGTGGGGAGGACGGGGCGGAGCGGACCCAAACCGCGGGTCCCGCCGCCCCGTTGGCGCTACGCCTTCTTCTGCGTCAGGTCGTAGAAGGTGGCACCGCCGGCGGTGACCTTCTTGAAGGTCTTCTCCACCCAGGCACTGATCTGCGACGAGGGGCCCTTCTGCCCGAACCCGCCGGGCGCCCCCGGGCCGCCGGCCCGCTTGCCGTCGGCGCCGCCCGCGCCCTTCGCGCCGCCGAGGCCGTGGAAGCCCCGCTCGCTGACGATGAAGTAGTGGATCTTCCCCTCGGCCACGTACCGCTGGAACTGGGCGAGGGTCGGCGACGGGTCGCTCCCCATGAAGCCACCGACCGGCATCACCGGCTTCTGGGTGGCCAGTTGGTAGCTGGCGGCGCTCTGCGAGCCGATGGCGGCCGCGGCCCAGGTGTAGTGATCGGCGTCCTGCTCCACCAGGCGCTGGGCCGCCGCGCTCACCGTGGCCTCCTCGCCCATGCCGCCCTTGTGCGTCCCGCCGTGCCCGGCGCCGGCCATCCCGCCGGGGAAGCCACCCGGGAAGCCCTGCCCGCCGGCGGCACCCGCGCCGCCCTCGTGCCGGCCCGCGGCGCCGCCCGGCATCCCGCCCTTGGCGCCGCCCTGCCCGCGCATCCCTCCCAGGCCACCGGGGAAGCCCCCGGCGCCCTGGACCGCGGGGCCGGCGAGGACCATCCCGCCGCCCTTGGCGGTGTTGACGGTGTTCAGGGTGTACGCGAGGGGGCCGGCCAGCGCCGCCGCCAGCCCGAGGCCGGCCGCGACCGCGGTCACCGCGCCGGCCGGACGCCGCCGCTCCGGCGCGCCCTCCCGTACGCCGCCGGCCGCCAACAGGAGCCCCAGCGCCGCCAGGAGGCCGACCACCAGCACCACCCACTTCAGCCACGGCAGCCAGTGCGGCGACCGCGCCAGCAGGACGTACGACCAGACCGCCGTCGTCCCGACGACCGCCGCCAGCACGATCCGCGCCAGCCAGCCGCCGCGCCGCCACACCAGCACCGTCCCCATGCCGACCAACGCCGCGATGTACGGGGAGAGCGCGATGTTGTAGTACTGGTGGAAGATCCCGGACATGAAGCTGAAGATCGTGAAGGTCATCAGCAGCGCGCCGCCCCACACCAGGAACTCCGCCCGCTGGGCGGCCTGTTCGGCGGCCACCGCGCGCCGCGCCCGCCACAGCACGCACACCGCCACCACCAGCAGGATCAGCGCGGCCGGCAGCAGCCAGGAGATCTGGCCGCCCATGTCGGAGGAGAACAGCCGGGTGAGCCCGGTCTGGCCGTGACCGCCGAAGCCGCCCGACCCGTGGTGGCCACCGCCGCCGGCGGCACCGGCCCGCTCGTTCCCGGAGATCCGCCCCAGCCCGTTGTAGCCGAACGTCAGGTCCAGGAAGCTGTTCGTCTGCGAACTGCCCACATAGGGGCGCGCGGACGCCGGCAGCAGCTCGTCGATCGCCACCCACCAGCCGCCGGAGATCACCAGCACCAGCCCGGCCAGCAGCAGTTGGCCCACCCGCTTGCGCAGCGCGACCGGCGCGCAGCACGCGTAGACCACGGCCACCGCCGGCAGGATCAGCCACGCCTGGAGGGTCTTGGTGAGAAAGCCCAGCCCGAAGCAGAGCCCGGCCAGCAGCAGCCACTTGGTCCGCCCCGCCTCCAGGGCGCGCAGCACGCAGGCGACCGCGCAGACCATCAGCAGGCACAGCAGCGCGTCGGGGTTGTTGTAGCGGAACATCAGCGCCGCGACCGGGGTGATCGCCAGCGCGCCGGCCGACAACAGGCCCGCCGCCGCCCCGAACCGCCGCCGCACCGTCGCGTACAGCACCCCGACCGCGGCGACGCCCATCAGCGCCTGCGGCACCAGCACCGCCCACGGGTTCAGCCCGAAGAGCCGCACCGAGAGCGCCATCGGCCACAGCGAGGCCGGCGGCTTGTCCACGGTGATGGAGTTCGCCGCGTCCGAGGAGCCGAAGAAGAACGCCTTCCAACTGACGCTGCCCGCCTGGACGGCGGCCGAGTAGAACTGGTTGGCGTACTTGGACGCCGACAGGTCCCACACGTACAGCACCGCGGTGACCGCCAGCAGCGCGAGCAGCGCCGGCCGGGCCCACCCCGGGTCCTCGGGCCTGCCCCGCACGATCCGCTGCACGAGGCCGCGCGGCGGGGTGCGGTCGGGGGCCTCGGGCGGGCCGGTGCGCGGCCCGCCCTCCGCCGCGGGTTCCGATACGGGGTCCGGCGCGTCGTGCGCGGCCGTCCTCGGGGCCATCGTTCTCTCCTGGTGCGTCGTGCGGGGGCGGGTGCTCATCGAGCGCTCCTGCTGAGGTCGTTCCGGTCGTGCGCGGCGCCGGCCGGGCCGGCGGCCGGGTCCGGACCCGCGCCGTCGGTCGGGCGGGCCGCCGCCTCCCGCCGCTCCCGCTCCGGGAACACCCAGGCGCGGAAGAGCAGGAAGCGCAGCACCGTGGCCGCGAGGTTGGCGGCCACCAGCACCGTCAGTTCGCTGGTGTGCGAGGGGTGGCGGGTGGCGGCGCCCAGGGCCGCCAGCGACCCGCTGGTCAGCGCCAGCCCGATGGCGAAGACCACCAGGCCCTGCGCCTGGTGGCGGACCGCCCGCTCCCGGCCCCGCACCCCGAACGTCAGCCGCCGGTTGGCGGAGGTGTTGACCAGGGCGGAGACCAACAGGGCGGCGGCGTTGGCCAGTTGGGGGCCGACCCCGAGCCGGAAGAGGGAGTAGAGGCCGAGGTAGAGCAGGGTGCTCAGCGCCCCCACGACGGCGAACCCGAGGACCTGCCGGGCCAGCCCGCGCGGCACCCCGGACAGCTCCCGGTCCCTGGGGTCGTCGCCGAACGGCCGGGCGAGCCGGTCCAGCGGCAGCGTCCCGGTCGCCAGCGCCCGCCCCACCCGCCAGACGCCCTTGAGGTCGTCGGTCGCGGTGCGGACCAGGTGGACGGTGCTGTCGGGGTCGTCCACCCAGTCCACCGGGACCTCGTGGATCCGCAGCCCGGCCCGCTCGGCCAACACCAGCATCTCGGTGTCGAAGAACCACCCGGTGTCCTCGACCATCGGCAGCAGCCGGGCCGCGACATCGCCCCGGATGGCCTTGAAGCCGCACTGCGCATCGGAGAACCGCGCCGCCAACGACCCGCGCAGGATGAGGTTGTAGGTGCGCGAGATGAACTCCCGCTTCGGGCCGCGCACCACCCGCGAGCTCCGGCTGAGCCGGGAGCCGATCGCCAGGTCCGAGTGCCCGGAGATCAACGGGGCGACCAGCGGCAGCAGCGCGTTGAGGTCGGTGGACAGATCGACGTCCATATAGGCGAGCACCGGCGCCCCGGAATGCGACCACACCGTGCGCAGCGCCCGGCCGCGGCCCTTCTGCTCCAGCCGCACGGCGGTGACGCGGTCCAACTCGTCGTCCAACCGGGCCGCGATCCGGGGCGTACGGTCGGTGCTCGCGTTGTCCGCGATGGTGATCCGGAACCCGTACGGGAAGGTGCGGACGAGATGGTCGTGCAGCCGGCGCACACAGGGTTCGAGGTCGTTCTCCTCGTTGTAGACCGGGATCACGACATCGAGGACGGTCTCGATCTGGCCCGGACGCAGATGCTCACGTGGCGGCAGGGAACCCAGCGGCGTCGGGGCCTGCGATGGCGTCGTCATGGTCACCACGCTCGCCAACTGGCCTGTCACCGCCGTGTGGTGAGGCTGTGCGCCGGCTGTGAGACGGCGGCGGACCGGGCCGCGCACCGGTCGCCCGGGCACCGTCCCCGCCGCCCTGCACACCCCCGCTGACGCCCTCCCCGGCAGCCGGCAGCGTCACCGTGAACACCGTCCGGCCCGGCGCGCTCGCCACCTCGACCGTCCCGTCGTGCGCGGCCACCACCGCCTGCACGATGGCCAGGCCCAGCCCCGTGCTACCGCCGCCCTTACCGCCGCCCACGCTCCGCGAACGGGACGCGTCGCCCCGCGCGAACCGCTCGAAGACGTGCGGCAGCAGCGCGCCGGGGATTCCGGGGCCGTCGTCCTGGACCTCCAACTGGACGACGCCCCCGGCCCGTTGGGCGGCCCGGGCCCGCACCCGGGCCGTCACCGTCGTCCCCTCCGGCGTGTGCGTCCGGGCGTTGGCCAGCAGATTGACCAGGATCTGCTGGAGCCGGTCGGCGTCGCCGCGCACCAGCACGGGGGCGTCCGCCTCCGGCAGTTCGAGCCGCCAGCGGTGCTCGGGGCCGGCCGCCCGGGCATCACTCAACGCGTCCACCACCAGCGGCGCGAGGTCCACGGTGTCGTACGACAGCGGGCGCCCGGAGTCGAGCCGGGCGAGCAGCAACAGGTCCTCCACCAGGCCGGTCATCCGCTCCGCCTCGGACTCGATCCGGCCCAGCGCGTGCCGGGTCTCCGGACCGGGCCGCTCCTGTCCGCGCCGGGTCAGCTCGGCATAGCCGCGTATCGACGCCAGCGGCGTCCGCAGCTCATGGCTGGCGTCGGCGACGAACCGCCGCACCCGCGTCTCGCTCTCCTGCCGCGCCGAGAGCGCCGAACCGACGTGCCCCAGCATCCGGTTGAGCGCCGCGCCGACCTGCCCCACCTCCGTACGCGCGTCGGCCTCCGCCAACGGGACGCGCACGTGCAGCGCCACCTCGCCCTGGTGCAGCGGGAGTTCGGAGACCCGGGTCGCGGTCGCGGCGACCCGCCGCAGCGGGCGCAGCGCGATCCCGACCATCGCCGAGCCCGCGATCCCGGCCGCCACCAGCCCGGAACCCGTCACACAGCACTCGATGAGCACCAACCGCCCCACCGTGTCGTTCACTTCGTTGAGCGGCATCCCGAAGACCAGCGCGCCGTCGCCGGCGTACTGCACCCGGTACGAACCGAGACGCGGCAGGTGCTGGGTGTGCGGCTTGGCGTCCCGGGGCACCGAGGCCAGCGCCGCGAGCTGCTCCCCGCTCAGCGAGGTCAGCCGCTCCGACGGCGTCCGGCTCTGCGAACGGTTCACCCGCGCGCCGGCGCCCAACGTGCCGTCCGGCGCCACCCGCGAGCCCACCGACCCGAACGGCTGGCCGGGCATGGCCACGAACTCCAGCCCCTCGTTCCGCTGCGGATCGTGCGGCCGCGGCAGCTCCGCCCGGACGATGGCGTCGAAGAGCTGAGCGTCCAACTTCCCCTGGAGGTAGGAGTGCAGCGCAATCGCGGTGACCGTGCTGATCACCGCCCCCACGACGGCGATCAGTGCCACGGACGACACCACGAGCCGGGTGCGCAGCGTCCAGCGCCGCCGCCCCCGACGACCCGAGCGCCCCGCGGAACGGGACGAACCCACGACCGCTACCCGGCCGGCTTGATCAGATAGCCCGCACCCCGCCGGGTGTGGATCATCGGCTCCCGACCGGCGTCGATCTTCCGCCGCAGATACGAGATATACAGTTCGACCACATTGGCCTGCCCCCCGAAGTCATAGCTCCACACCCGGTCCAGGATCTGCGTCTTGCTGAGCACCCGCCGCGGGTTCCGCATCAGATAGCGCAGCAACTCGAACTCGGTGGCGGTCAGATGGATGTCCTGGCCGTCCCGCCACACCTCGTGACTGTCCTCGTCCAGCATGAGGTCGCCCACGGTCAGCAGCGACTCGCTCCGCATCGCCGCCGCGCCCGCCCGACGCAGCAGCCCGCGCAGCCGTGCCACCACCTCTTCCAGGCTGAACGGCTTGGTGACGTAGTCGTCGCCGCCCGCCGTCAGCCCGGCGATCCGGTCCTCGACCGCGTCCTTGGCGGTCAGGAACAGCACCGGAACGTCCGGTAGTTCGTTCCGCAGCCGGCCGAGGACGGTCAGCCCGTCCATGTCCGGCAGCATCACGTCCAGCACCACCGCGTCCGGCCGCCAACTCCTGGCGCACCGCAGCGCACCCGCGCCGTCGCCCTCCGCCTTGATGTCCCAACCCTCGTAACGCAGCGCCAGCGACAGCAGGTCCGCGAGCGAGGACTCGTCGTCCACGACCAGCACCCGCACCGGGCTGCCGTCGGCCCGCAACAACTCCGGCTGCTTGCCGGGGGCCTGACCGGACGCCTTGCCGGGCGCCCCTCTGGAGGACGAACCCGGGACCGGCGCACGGTACGAAGCTGAGGACGTCGACGAAGTCAGGGTCATGACGGGAGCCTGACCAACCCCTCTGAAAGCTCCCTTGCCGGTTTCTGTGAATCTCCTGAGAATCTCCCCTTCCGTCGGTCAAGCCCCCGTAAGCCGTCGACCACGCCGCCGGGCTCCCCACGACGAGGGGCCCGCGGCCACGGCTTCTCACCCTCGCCCCGGACGCCCCGCAGGGCGCCCACCGGGCCGAGGAACCAGCCCGGACCGCCCCCCGCGCGGCCCGGACCGATCACCTGCACCCAGCCTCCCACCCCCCACTGACAATCGCCCTGACCTGCACTTTCACCGATGACCGAAGGGCTGCTCGCCTACCTCACCCGCCGACACCGACGGTGACACCGCCCCCAGGGACCCCCTCCCCTTCCTCTCCCCCTTCTTCGCTCCCGCCCGCTCCACCCCGTCCCGTACCGTCGCCCCATGCCCCGACTCCTGGCCCTCTCCGGCAGCCTCCGCGCCCGCTCGTCCAACGGCGCCGTGCTGCGCTCCGCCCTGGACCTCTTCGACGGCCCCACCGCCACCGCGGACATCGGCGCGCTCCCGCACTTCAACCCCGACCTGGACGGCGAGGAGGCCACCCCGCCCGCCCCCGTCGCGGCCCTGCGCACCGCCGTGGCCGCCGCCGACGCGCTGCTCATCGTCAGCCCGGAGTACGCGCACGGCGTCCCCGGCGTCCTCAAGAACGCCCTCGACTGGCTGGTCAGCAGCGGCGAATGCGTCGACAAGCCGGTCGCCGTGATCACCGCCTCCCCGTTCCCCACCGGCGGCGACCACGCCAACGCCCAACTCCGGGAGATCCTGCGCATGATGACCGGCAATGTCATCGCCGACGCCTGCCGGGAGATCCCCGCCATCGGCCCGAAGGTCGATCCCGGCACCGAGCGCGTCACCGACGCCCCGACCCTCGCCGACCTCCGCACCGCCATGTCCCACCTGGCCACCGCGACCACGTGGACGGCCAGGACCGCGCCAGCCGCCGCAGCCACGCCGACGGCCGAGGCCACCCCAACCGCCGCGCCGGACACCCCCGTTACCCCGTAGCGGCCACCCCTCAAAACAACCCCTCCTGTTCCCCTCCCCGCCCCCTTCCGTGCTCCGCCGCCCATCGCACCGGCGCCGTCGTCACCGCTCCCCGGGCGGCGCCGAGCACCCACCCCGAGAGCAGCCGCGCGTCCAACACGGCGACCCCGCCGCCCCCACCGGCCCCCGCCAACCGCAGATACACATCGGCCCCCACCCCGGCCACGACCTCACCGACGACCTCCGCCCCGGCCGTCAGCCCGCCCACCTCCCCGACCTCGCCGGAAGCCGCTATCCGCGCCAGCCCGAACAGCTCCCCGTGGTCCACCGGCTCGCACCCCACCGGCTCCAACGTCTCCGGCCAACCCGCCAACCCCCGTGCCACGCCGTGCAGTTGCGCCAGCTCGGCGGCCCGCTCCGGCCACGGCGGCAGCGCCCCACGGGCCGCCCGCTTCGCCTCCTTCGCGAACCGGTCCGGGACCCCCAGCGCGCTCCCCAACAGCGCCTCCGCCCGCCGCGCCGCCATCAACGGCCCGCGCCCCAACCAGGCGTACGCCACCGCCCCCTGCTCCACCAGCCGCGCCGCCCCGCGCTCTTCGGCCGTGATCCCCACCTTGACCAGCCCGGGACCGAAGTACGCCAGATAGACGCCGTACGGGCGCGGATCATCGGCCATGGTGTCCGCCGCCACCGACCGCGACCGGTCCAACTGCGCACACCGCGGGCACTGGTCCTTGCCCCCCTCGCCCTCCAGCACCGCACCGTACGGACAGACGATCCACCGCCCGGCCCGCCGCACCCCCAGGCACCTCCGCTCCCCCACCGCCGCGAACGCCAGCGCCTTCCCCACCGGCAACGGGCTCACCCGCTCGGCATCCCGCTCCGCGCAGTACCAACCGAGCCGCTGGCCGAACCGCCCCACCGGCCCGGCCCCCGGCCCGCCGCCCGACCACCGCGGTCCCGTACATCGCCACACACCGTCAGCGTACGACCGCCCACTGACAACGCCCCCGCGCGCCGACCACCGCCCGGCTACCCCACGGCCGCCCGCGCCCCCTCCGGCTCCTGCTCCCGCTCGCCCTCCCCCCGGAACGTGGCCCGATAGGCCCGCGGCGACACCCCCAGCGCCACCTGGAAGTGCTGCCGCAGCGACGCCGCCGTCCCGAACCCGGCCTCCGCCGCGATCCGGTCCACCGTCAGCCCGGTCTCCTCCAGCAACTGCCGCGCCCGCTCGACCCGTTGCTGGGTCATCCACTGCACCGGCGACATCCCCACCTCCTCCCGGAACCGCCGGGTGAAGGTCCGCACGCTCATCGCCTCCCGCGCCGCCAACTCCCGCAGGCTCAGCGGCCGGTCCAGATGCTCCAGCGCCCAGGCCCGCGCCGCGCCCGTCGACGACACCCGCGGCTCCGACACCGGCCGCCACACGTACTGCGCCTGTCCGCCCTCCCGGTGTGGCGGCACCACCGTCCGCCGCGCCACGTCATTGGCCACCGCCGCCCCGTGATCGCACCGCACCATGTGCAGGCAGAGATCCACCCCCGAGGCCACCCCCGCCGCCGTCAACACGTCCCCCTCGTCCGTGTACAGGACGTCGGCGTCCAGCTCGATCTGCGGGAACAACCGCCGGAAGTCGTCCACCGACCGCCAGTGCGTGGTGGCCCGCCGCCCGTCCAGCAGCCCCGCCGCGGCCAGCACGAACGCCCCCGTGCAGATCGACGCGATCCGCGTCCCCGGCCGGATCCGCGCGAGCGCGTCGGCCATCCCCGGGCTCAACCGCCCGTCCCGTTGCTCGGTCCCCGGGTCGTAGTCCACCGAGGACGCCGGCAGCACGACCGTGTCCGCGGTCGCCAACGCCTCCGGCCCGTGCGCCACGTTCACCGTGAAATCGGTGTCCGTCCGCACCTCCCCCGGCTGGAGCGCACACGTCACCAGCTCGTACAGCGGCTCCCCGGACGCCGACCTGGCCTCCCCGAAGATCCGGTGCACGATCCCCACCTCAATGGGCAGCATCCCCGGCCGCACCAACACCACCACCCGATGCCGCCGCCGCATCCCCCGCGCCACCCTCCGCACCCCCATCCCTTCCCTTCCATAGCGGCCATGGTCCGGCCCTTGGCACGCCCCTGACCACCCTTGGCCCGATCCTTCCACACACTGTCCATCGGGCCACTCGTTTCGCTCCCACCCGCGCCAGAAGGTGGACCCCATGAAGGTCCTCTGGCTGTTCGCCCACCCCGATCACCGCTCCCTGAACGGCGCCCTCAAAACCGAGGGGCTGCGCACCCTCGAAGCCCACGGCCACCAGCACCAGGTCTCCGACCTCTACGCGATGAAGTGGAACCCGCTGGTCGACGCCGCCGACTACGACCACGACCCGGCCGACCGCCTCCGGATCGGCGAGGCGTCCGAACGCGCCCACGCCACCGGCCACTTGAGCCCCGACATCGCGTCCGAACAGCAGAAGCTCGCCTGGGCCGACACCCTCGTCCTCCAGTTCCCCCTGTGGTGGTACGGCATGCCCGCCATCCTCAAGGGCTGGTTCGACCGGGTCTTCGTCAAGGGCTTCGCCTTCGGCCACACCGACCCCGCCACCGGCCGCCCGCAGCGCTACGGCGAGGGCCCGCTCGCCGGCAGACGCGCCCTGGTCGTCGTCACCGCCGGCGCCCGCGCCGCCACCCTCGGCCCCCGCGGCGTCAACGGCGACCTCAACGACCTCCTCTTCCCCCTCCAACACGGCACCCTCTGGTACACCGGCATCGCCGTCGTCCCGCCCCTCCTCATCCCCGGCGCGGACCGCACCACCCCCGACGCCTACGCCACCGCCGCCACCCGTCTACGCCACCGCCTCCTCACCCTCCCCACCACCGACCCCCTCCCCTTCCGCCACCAAAACACCGGCGACTACGACGACAACCTCCTCCTCCACCCCCACCTCACCCCCACGCCCCCCGGCCCCGCCGCCCACTACACCACCACCCCACCCCCGAACTCCCTTTAACCACCCCCCACTTGAAAAACTCCCCCCATGCCCACCAACCACCACCGCCACCACCGCCGCCCCCACCTCATCTCCGTCATCGGCAACAGCCCAGGCGTCGGCAAATCCACCCTCTGCCACTCCCTGGCCACCTGGCTCGCGGAAACCGGGGCCACCGTCGAGCACTTCGCCGAGGCCGACATCCTCACCCACCCCGCCTTCCGTCCCGTCGCCGAGGAATGCGCCGCCGCCCCACACACCGTCCGCCCCGAAACCCTGATCGCCGCCGCCCGCACCTACGTCACCGACGCCCGCGCCGCCGGCACCGACTTCCTCGTCACCGACGCCCTCCTCCCCTTCCTCCCCTCCCTCGTCGCCTGGGGCCACGACGAACCCGCCCTCGCCCGCTTCCTTGAGGACCTCGTCGCCGCCGTCCACCCCACCGAGGTCACCGTCGTCTACGTCCAGGACGACCCCGCCGCCGCCCGCCGCCGCCCTCCGCCGCGCCATCGACCGCGAGGGCCCCGCCTGGGAGGACTGGTACCTCACCAAACTCGCCAACTCCCCCGGCACCAACGCCGTCCACGACCTCGACTCCGCCGCCGCCCACCTCCGCGCCGAAACCGCCCTCACCCGCCGCCTCCTCGCCACCACCCCCTGGAACTTCCTCCCCCTCCACACCACCACCCGCACCGCCCCCCAAACCTTCACCCACACCCGCACCCTCCTAACCCCCCTCCTCAACCTGACCCCTTGACCCCGCACTTGGCACCCGCCCCACAGAGACCGGCCAGCGGGACAAGGAGGTCACTAAGGAGTCACCGCCGCCCCGAAGCACGGCACCCCGATCGAGCCGGGGAACCTCACCCGCAGGTGCGCGCTACGGGCTCGCGCCGGACTGCGGGTCATCCCGCCGCAGCACACCCGCCACACGCGCGGCTCGTTGCCGATGGCCGTGAAAGTCCGCCCAAAGGGCGCACAGCCCTCGCCAGGTTCTTCTGCGCCGAGGCCGAAGGCGGGGCCGACACCGCCACCACGTAACCCCGTTCCCGCACTTCGCTGCCGTACCGCACGACAAAGCCCCCGCCCGGAGAACCCGGCGGGGGCTTTGATCTGCTGTGCGCTCGGCAGGATTCGAACCTGCAACCTTCTGATCCGTAGTCAGATGCTCTATCCGTTAAGCTACGAGCGCTTGGCTTCCCGGCGGTTTTTCTTGCCGGTCGGCGTTGCGAGAACAACATTACATGACCTGGGCCGTGAGGCGAAATCCGTTGCCCACACCCCCTCTGACCTGCGGAAATGATGATCAGGCGGGTGGGGAGGGGGTGTTGGGGGCGACGGGTCAGGCCGGCCAGGGGGAGTTCTCGATGATCTCGACGAAGTTCTGGCGGGTGTAGTCGGCTTCGAAGCGGTCCAGGACGTCGGCCTTGACGTTGCCGAAGGTGGTTTGGGGGCGGTGGGCCAGCCCGGCGTGGAAGGCGCGGAGGATGCGGCGCTTGAAGTCGGGGCGGGGGTGGGCGGCGATGACGGCCGCACGGGTTTCCTCGGGCAGGTCGGCGTAACCGATGCCGAGGACGTCGAGTTCGACGCCGGCGGTGACGAGGGCCACTTCGGGGGCCATGTGGTGCGGGATCTCCGGAGTGGTGTGCAGGGCGATGCCCTCCCAGACGAGCCGGGCGCGGTCTTCGGGGATGCCCCGGGCGGTGAGGAAGGCGCGGGCCTCGTCGGCGCCGTCGATCTCGAAGCGCTGCTGGGAGGTGCGGAACTTCCCGGTGAGACCGAGGTCGTGGAAGAGGGCGCCCACGTAGAGCAGCTCGGGGTCGAAGGTCAGGTGGTGCCGGAGGCCGTGGTGGGCGCCGAAGAGGTAGACGCGGTGGGAGTGGTGGTAGAGCAGGTCGTCGGTGAGGTCGCGGACGAGTTCGGTGGCCTCGCGGGCCAGGCGGCTGTCCGGGACGGGGATGCCGGCGAGGGTGGGCAGGTCCTGGGTGGGCCGGGTGCGGGGGCCCTCGTCGGCGGTCTTGTTGGACGGCTCGTTGGACGGCTCGTTGGTGGTCATGGGGCCAGGGTCGCGCCGTAGGGGGTGCGGGCGCCCGGTGTCTGTGGGACGAACGCCCCACAGATGGGGACATGGGGGCGGCGGTCAGCGGCTCGTCGTGTGGAAGCGGGCGCGGTAGGCGGAGGGGGTCACGCCGAGGCGGCGGAGGAAGAGGCGGCGGAGGGATTCGTCGGTGCCGATGCCGGTGCGGCGGGCGGTGGCGGTGGCGGTCTCGCCGTTGGCGAGGAGGGTCTGGGCGGCCTCCAGGCGGACGGCCTCGACGTAGCCGGCGGGGGTGGTGCCGGTGTGCTCGCGGAAGAGCCGGGTGAGGTGGCGGGGGCTGAGGCCGGCGCGGGCGGCCAGCGCGGTGTTGGAGTGGTCGGCGGCCGGGTCGGCGGCGATCGCGTCCAGGAGGGCGCGCAGCGCGTCGTGGCGGGGCCGCGGGGTGCGGGCGGGCACCGAGAACTGGGACTGGCCGCCCGGGCGCTGCATGAAGACCACCAGGTCGCGGGCGACCTCGCGGCCCAGGTCGGGGCCCTCGTCGGCCTCCACGAGGGCGAGCGCGAGGTCGATGCCGGCGGAGACCCCGGCGGAGGTGAAGAGGTCGCCGTCGCGGACGTAGATCGCGTCGGGGTCGACGGTGAGGGTGGGGTGGCGGGCGGCGAGGGTGGCGGTGTGGCGCCAGTGGGTGGTGGCCCGCCGACCGTCCAACAACCCGGCGCCGGCCAGCGCGAACGCCCCGGCGCAGACGGAGGCGACCCGGCGGGAGCGGCCGGCGAGGGCGCGGACCGCGTCCAGGAGGCCGGGCGGGAAGCGGCCCTGGGTGAGGTCCTCGGCGCCGGGGACGAGGACGGTGTCCAGGGGGTGGGCGGAGAGCTCCCGGACGCCCGCGTCGACGGCGAGACGAGTGCCGGAGGCGGTGGTGACGAGGTGGCCGTCGGGGGAGCACAGCCGGATCTCGTAGCGGCCGCCGAGGCGCGCGGCGACGCTGAAGACCTCCAACGGGCCGGTCACATCGAGCAGTCGGGCGCCCTCGAAGGCCAGCATGACGACGGTGCGGACGGCGGGGCCGCGCCGCCGGGACGCGGGCCGGGGCGGTGGCGGCGGGCTCGGCAGGGGCATGGGCGGCAGCGTAGGCGGCGGGGCGGCGGCGCGGGAGCGGCCGCCGCGTCGCAGGGACCGGGGCGGGGCGGAAGATCCGCCCGGCCGTCGGATCCGCCCACGCAAAAGCTCCGGGCCCGGTCGTGATCGACCGGGCCCGGAGCTGAACGCACAAGCGGAGGCGGAGGGATTTGAACCCTCGATGGGCGGTAAAACCCAAACCGCATTAGCAGTGCGGCGCCATAGACCGGACTAGGCGACGCCTCCACACACCCCTCATCGCGCGTGCGGCGCGATGCGGCGTGACCAGATGATGACACAGCCCAGCGGCCCGTCACCAATCGCCCCCTACGGTACTAGGCCCGCGACCCACCCGGCAAAGACGTTCCTGCGGCGCAACGTCGCGGCCGGAAGGGCGTTAGAGAGACGGGGTCGCGCGGCCGCACGTGTCGTGCGCCCCCCGGCGCGTACGACCGCGTACCGCCGTCCCGTCCCGTGCGAGCCCGCGCATCCGGTGCGGCCGCACTCGCCCCCTGGAGCCCGTGATGTCCCGTCGCCGGATCCCGTCCCGGTCGCTGTCCCTGTTCGTCGCCGCGGCCGCCGCCGTGTGCGCGCTGCCCGCGCTCGCCGTCGCGCCGGCCGCCTCCGCCGCCCCGATCCCGCTGCCCTACCACCACGACGACATCCGCTTCGACGACCTCCGCTTCATCGACCTGCCGGCGCTCGGCGGGCCGCGCGGGGACCACCTCACGATCACCGTCACCGAGTCCGGGTCGGCGCGCACGGACGGCACGTTCGAGCTGCGCTGCCATCCGCGCGGCGGGAACCACTTCGCCGCGGGCCGCGCCTGCGACCGGCTGGACCGCATGACGCGCTGGGGCGAGGACCCGTTCGCGCCGGTGCCGCAGGGCGCCAAGTGCACGATGATGTACGGCGGTCCGGCGCGGGCGCACGTCGCCGGGGTGTGGGCGGGGCGGCCGGTCAACACCGTTTTCCGGCGCACCAACGGGTGTGAGATCGAACGCTGGGGCCGCTTCGAACCGATGCTCCCGTCGACCGTTTCCTGACCCGGTTCGTGGCGGAGTAGCGCGCCAGGTCAGGACGAGGGGCACATGTCGGGCGTGCGGTGAGTCGCGCCGGGGCGCGGCATTGCGGCGGGCGTCATCCGCCCCCGCCTCCCCGGCATGTGCCCGTAGACTCCATCCCAGCGACCCACCACGGTGGGTCGGCAAGGTGCGGTAACAGGGAGGAAGCGTCTCGTGAGCAGCAGGCCATCCCGAGGCGCTGCTCGCCTCGCAGCCATACTGGACGCCCTCCCCGACGCGCTGTTGCTCGTCAACTGCAACGGCACCGTCGTCAACGCCAACGCCATCGCCCTGGAGATGTTCGAGACCCCGGGCACGGCCCTGGTCGGGCGGGGGCTGTTGGACCTGCTGCCGACCTTCGACTCCAAGCGGATCCCGGGGTCGATGCGGCGCCGGGACGAGGAGGTCGAGGGCCGGACGAGGCCGACGCGGATGGTCGCCCGGCGCACCGACGGCGTCGAGTTGCTGGTCGAGGTGACCAGCGCCAACTTGGAGGACGGCCGCACCCCGTACGAGTCCGCCTTCGAGGCCGCCTACGCCGACCACCGCAACGGCTACACCGGCGACGAGTTGCTGATGCTCGTGGTGCGCGACCTGACCGGGACGGTGGACACCGAGACCGAGTTGGCGCGCCAGCAGCGGCAGACGGAGATGATCCTGCGGGCCGCGGCGGAGGGCGTGGTCGGCGTCGACTCCGAGGGCCGGGTGGTCCTCGTCAACCCGTCCGCCGCGCAGATCCTCGGCTACCGGGCCAGCGAGCTGGGCGGCAAGGAGCTGCACCCGCTGGTCCACCACTCCCGGCCGGACGGTTCGGCGTTGCCCTGGGAGGACACCCCGCTCGCCGACACCCTCAAGTCAGGTCGCAAGCACCGGGTGCGCGGGCAGGTGCTGTGGGCCAAGGACGGCCGTTCGGTGGCCGTCGACCTGACCACCGCTCCGGTGCGGGACGGCGACCAACTGGTGGGCGCGGTGATGACGTTCACCGACCGGCGGCCGCTCGACGCGCTGGCGGCGCGCCACGCCCAGCTCTTGGCCGTCCTGGAGCGGTCGCTGCGCGGGCCGCTCGAAGAGCTCGGCGGCGAGCTGACCACCCTCGCCTCCGACCCGGCGGGCCAACTGTGGCCCGAGGCCAACCAGATCCTGCACCACCTCGCGGCCGGGCACGCCCGGATGACGACGCTGGTGGACAACGTGCTCGGCTACCAGCGGCTGGACGCCGGCAAGGCGAAGCTGAACCGCACCAAGGTGGCGCTCGACAAGGTGGTCGCGGCCGGTGTGGAGGGCGCCATCGAGCTGATCGGGCCGGGCCGGGCGCAGTTCGCGGTGCACGCGCCGCCGATAGCGGCGCTGGTCGACGCGGAGCGGCTGGCGCAGGCGCTGTCGCACCTGATCGCGGACGTGGCCGGGGTGGACTCCACGGGCCGGCACCCGGCCAGTGCCGGCGCCGGCGGCCAGGGCGGCCGTCCGGTGCCCGGCGACTCGACGATCGTGGTGGCCGCGGCCAAGCGCGGCGAGGTCGTCCGCATCGAGGTGCGCGGGCCGTTCGGCGGCGGCGATCCGGTGCACGGGCCGATCGTCCGCGGCATCGTGCGGATGCACGACGGGCTGATCCAGACGCACAAGGTGCCGGGCGGTTCCGGCGCCGGCGGCAGCGCGTACGTGCTGGAACTGCCGGTGCTGATCGACGAACCGGTGCCGGCGGACGACGAGGAGCCGGCCGAGGATGGGAAGCAGCCGCCCGGGGGCGACGGGCCGGCCGAGACGGCCGCCACCACCCCGGGGGCGGACGGGCGCGGCCGGGGCGGCGGCGCGCGGCCGCCCGCGGACGGCGAGGCGGAGGACGGTGCGACCGGCGCGCAGCAGCCGACCGGACGCCGTCGCGCGCGGCGCCCGGGAACGGAGCCTGACCCCGCGGCGGACGGCACGCAGGGTGCCGGGCTGCCGGCGGGCGCCGAGGCGGTGCCGCCGAGCGGTCGTCGCCGGGCGCGGCCGGCGCCGGAGGGCTCGGCGCTGCCCGCGCTGCCGTCCGGGGCCGGCGACGGGGCCCCCGCCGGCGCTCCGGCGCACGGTCTGACGCCCGCGGTGGCGCCGGCGCTCGGGCCGGTGCCGCGCCAAGGACAGCAGCCGGCACCCCGGCCGGGTCAGCCGCAGGGCGCGGCCCCGGAGCGGACCGTGTCGGGCGCTCAGGGGGCCGCCGGTGGTCGGCGGGCCCGGCGGGCGCTGGCCGAGGCGTCCGAGCGGGTCGGCGGGCCGGAGGCGCCCGCCACCCGGAGTGCCAACGTGCCGCAGCAGGGCGGCAATCGGGCCGCCCAGGCCCAGGACGCGCCGCGGTCGCCGTTCGCGCTGCCGCCGGCCGCGGCGGACCGGGCGCCGCAGCAGCCGGCTCCCGCATCGACCCCGTCGACCCAGCAGCCCCAGCCGGCGCTGCCCGCGATCGCCGGCGGGGTGCCCGCCCGCGCCGGCGCCCCCCGCCCCGGCGGAGGCCGGCCCACAGGACGCCGGTACCGGGCGGCGGCGCGCGCGCGGGGCGGTGGCGGCCGGCCCCGAGCCGGCCGCAGGGCAGCCGGCCGCCCCCGCCGACTCCCCCGACGCACAGGGCGGTTGGGACGCCGAGCCGACCGGCCGGCGCCGGGCCCGGCGGGCCGCCGCCGAGGAGCGTGCGGCCGCGGCGGCGCGGCGATGGCCGACTCCGAGGCGTCCGGCACGTTCGTGGCGGGGCCCGAGGGGCTGGTCGCGCAGCCGTCCGAGGCCGCGGGCCCGGGCGCCCCGGCGGAGGCGACCGGCACCGGCACCGGGACCGCTCCCGGGGTGCCCGGCGCCGCCGCGCCGCCGTCCGCGCCCACCGGCCGCCGCCGCGGCCGCCCCAGCCCCGCCGAGGAGGCCGCCCCCGTGCCGCCGCAGGGCCCGCCGCCCGCCGCGGCCCGGCAGCCGCTGCCGCCCGCCGAGGAGGACCCCGGGCACACCTCGGGGCGGGCGTTCAGCGTGCGCACGCTCGGCCAGGGCGTGCCGTTCGCCCAGCAGGTGGCCGACCCGCAGCGTCCGGCGCCGCAGCCCGGGCCCGTACCGCCGGGCGGCACCGCCACCGGTTCCGGCCGCCGCCGCAAGCTGGCCGCGCCCCCGCCGGAGGGCGAGCGCACCGGCGCCGCCGAGACCCCCGCGCCGGGCACCCCGGCGCCGGCCGCCGGCCCCCAGCCGCAGCCGGCCGCCCGGCCCAAGCAGCCGGGTCCGCAGGGGCACCTCATGGACGCCGGCGAGGGCCGCGCGTTCGCCATCTCGGCGCCCGACGAGGGCAGCGAGGGGCCCGAGCCGCTGGACGGACCGAACGGCGCGGTCGAGGTGATGGAGCGTCAACAACCGCCGCTGGACGACGAGTTGCCGCCGGAGCCGCTGGACAATCCGCGCCGACTGCTGGTCTGGCCGGCGCCCGACGTCGCCACCCAGCAGGCGCTCAGCGACCGCGGCTACCGCCCGGTGATCGTCAACTCCCGCGAGGAGGTGGACGCGCAGATCGCCGCGTACCCGGCGGCGCTCTTCGTGGACCCGCTGACCGGGCCGATCACCCGCACCGCGCTGCAGTCGCTGCGCCAGGCCGCCGGCGCCGCCGAGGTGCCCGTCCTGGTCACCGCCGGGCTGGGGCAGGCGACCCGGGAGGCCGCGTACGGCGCCGACCCGGCGGTGCTGCTCAAGGCGTTGGCCCCGCGGGACGCCGAGGACCAGCCGGCGCGGGTGCTGCTGATCGAGCAGAACGACGCCATCGCGGGCGCGCTGACCGCGTCGTTGGAGCGGCGCGGGATGCAGGTGGCCCGGGCCGGCGCGGACACCGACGCGGCGGCCCTGGCGACGCAGGCGCGGCCCAACCTCGTCGTGATGGACCTGATGCAGGTGCGCCGCCGCCGGGCCGGCATCGTGGACTGGCTGCGCGCCAACGGGCTGTTGGACCGCACCCCGCTGGTCGTCTACACCGCCGCCGACCTCGACCCGGCCCAACTGCCGCGGCTCGCCTCCGGGGAGACGGTGCTCTTCCTGGCCGAGCGCTCCACCAGCGACGAGGTGCAGGGCCGGATCGTGGACCTGCTGGCGAAGATCGGCACCAACTGACCGGCCGGGCCCACCGGTTGCACCCCGACGGGCCCGGGTGCCGGCGTCAGCCCAGCCGCGTCACGTCCAGCTCACCGTCCGCGTACTGCCGGCGCAGCACCTTCTTGTCGAACTTGCCGACGCTCGTCTTCGGCACCGACGGGATCACCGCCCACCGCTCCGGGAGTTGCCAGCGGGCGATCCGCTCGCCGAGGAAGGCCCGCAGCTCCTCGTAGGTCAGCGCGGTGCCGTCGGTCAGCACCACGGTGGCCAGCGGCCGCTCGCCCCACTTCTCGTCGGGGACGGCCACCACCGCGGCCTCCGCGACGCCGGGGTGGGCCATCAGGTGGTTCTCCAGCTCCACCGAGGAGATCCACTCGCCACCGGACTTGATGACGTCCTTGGCCCGGTCGGTCAGGGTGAGGTAGCCGTCCGGGGTGATCGTGCCGACGTCGCCGGTGCGCAGCCAGCCGTCGGGGCTGAACTTGTCCTCCGGGCGCAGCGCTTCGCCCTGCGCGCCGCCGTAGTACGCACCGGCGATCCACGGGCCGCGGACCTCCAGCTCGCCGGCGGCGGCGCCGTCCCACGGCAGTTCCTCGCCGGTCGGGCCGATCAGCCGGGCCTCGACGGAGGCCGGGAAGCGGCCCTGGGTGGCGCGGTAGGCCCACGCCTCCTCGCCGCTGGCGCCGGCCGGCGGGTGGGAGACGCAGCCCAGCGGGGAGGTCTCGGTCATGCCCCAGGCGTGCACCACGCGGACCCCGTGCCGCTCCTCGAAGCCCCGCATCAGCGCGGGCGGACAGGCCGAGCCGCCGATGACGACCGTCGCCAGACACCTCACGTCCCGCTTGTGGGCGTCGAGTTCGGCCAGCAGGCCCTGCCAGATCGTCGGGACCGCGGCTCCTATGGTGGGCCGCACCGTCTCGATCATCTCGGCGAGCGGCGCGGGCTGGAGGAAGCGGTCCGGCATCAGCAGCGAGGCGCCGGCCATGAACGCGGCGTGCGGCAGACCCCAGGCGTTGACGTGGAACATCGGCACCACCGGCAGCGCGATGTCCTTCGACGCGAGGGCGAACGCCTCCGCGGTGTTGACCTGGAGCGAGTGCAGGTACAGCGAACGGTGGCTGTAGAGCACGCCCTTGGGCTCGCCGGTGGTCCCGGAGGTGTAGCAGAGCGCGGCCGCCTCCCGCTCGTCGATCTCCGGCCAGTCGTAGCGCTCCGGCCGCCCGGCGAGCAGTTCCTCGTAGTCGTGGACGCGGACGTCGGCCGCGGCCAGCGGGGCGTGGTCGCCGGGGCCGACGACGATCACGTGCGCCACCTTGGGCAGGTGCGGCAGCAGGGGCGCCAGCAGCGGGATCAGGGTGCCGTTGACGAGGACGACGCGGTCCTCGGCGTGGTTGACGATCCAGGCGAGCTGCTCGGGCGCGAGCCGGAGGTTCAGCGTGTGCAACACCGCGCCCATGGACGGGATGCCGAGGTACGCCTCCATGTGCTCGCTGTTGTTCCACATCAGCGTGCCGACCCGTTCCTCGGGGGCCACGTCGAGCTCGTCGCGCAGCGCGTGCGCCAACTGCGCGGCCCGGCGGCCGATCTCGGCGAAGGTGCGGCGGTGCGGCTCCGCCTCGCCGGTCCACGTGATGACCTGTGCGTCTCCGTGGACCGTTGACCCATGGGCGAGGATTCGCGAGACGGTGAGCGGTACGTCCTGCATCGTGCTGAGCACCGGGTGCCTCCGCTTTGTTACGGGCGGGTAGTGGTGCTGCGATTCTCGATGTGTACCAGGTGGTATGTCACGCCTCCATGGCGTGTTCTTTTCCCCCGAGGGCCGGATTCGGCCGGGAACCCGCGTCGCCTGCGTCACTGCCAGAGGGGTTTCCCTCAGTAGCCGTGACCTACCTTGCCGCAACCAACTGGAATGCCGACGCCACGACTTCAGGGTCTCGGGCCGCGGACGTCAACGGGGTGCATCACTGGCTCCAAAACAGCTCATCCGCGCTCACTACGTTGCGGCCTCGCTGAAGCTGACCGACAAGCCGCCCACGCCCGCAGAAACGGGCTCGTCGTGGGCTTTTACCACTTCCTGTGGCCAGGCAACATCGAGGCACAGGCAAGGTACTTCGTCGAGAAGTGCGCCAGCGTCGCCGGTAACGTCCTGGCCGTTGGCTGGGAGACCACCGGGTCCGGCACCCGCGCATCGTGCGCGGAAAAGGATCAGTTCCTTCGAGCGGTGAAGCGGCTCCGCCCCACGCACGGGCCGCGCTGCGGGCATGGGCGACCGGCACCACGACCCCGCCGAACCGCCCCACGCCACCCGGCGCACCGTCCGCCCCATCGTGCAGACCACCGTCGCCCTCGCCGTACTGCTGCCCGCAGTTGTCGACGCCGCCGGCATCCCCGCCACGCTGCCCTGGGTCGCCGGCGGCCTCGCCCGCGTCATGGCCCTCCCCGGCGTACAGGCCCCACTCCCCGGCTGGCTGCGCAGCGCGCCGCCCGGCCGCACCGAGGACACCGGAGGCGGTAGCACGTGACCGACCTCGACACCCGCCTCGACGCCGTCGAACGCCGCCGCTGGCCACTCCCCGGCATCGCCGCGCTGGTCGGCGTCGTCGGGATGTGCCTGACCGTCTGGCAGGCCACCGCCGCCCGGTAGCCTCCCCCATATGTAGTGGCCCGGCCCGATGCGTCGGGGCGGGCCACTTTGGGCGTTTGCAAGCGTAGTTGCCGTACACGTGCCAGCCGGGCCGGGGGGCGTCAGTAGTTCAACCGATCACGTGCGACAGAAGGGCCATGGCGCCGGCCCACAGACCTAGCGCCAAGAGGCAGGCGAGACCCGCCGCTACTGCCATGCCAGCGGTGTGGGACCGTGCCTCGCGTTCTTCAGCCTCGCGGGCCTGCACGGCACCATCATGAGCTGCTGCGTTGCATCCGGCGCACGCCGATATCGGGTGCTCTAAGCCATCCATCTCCGCTCCGTTTCAGCGCGAGAGGCCGGCTTCCGAATTCTCGAAAGCCGGCCCGGTCAGGCTACTTCTTGTCCCCGCCGCTGGGCTGCGGGGCGGGGTCGCGGGGTGCCTCCGGGGGCATGGGCCCGCCGTCGTGCTTCCCACCGTCCGCCTCGGCGACGACCACTAGGTCAGCGGGGTGCCGGAAGGGGATGCCTCGCCAGCCTTCGGCGTCGGGCGTGCGGGTCTCGTACGTCTCGACAGCTACAGCGCTCATCTCTCAACCTCCTCTTTCGTGAGGGGCCGTACCGCCGTACTGTCGATGGCACGGCCCAATGGTCCGCAGCAACGCTGCGGGTGGGTCACCCGCCCCGGCGCTTACCTGTCCAGGGTCTCCGCCGCCGGGGCGGGAGTCTCATGACTCTTCGTCATCCGTTGCGCGTGGTCTCGCTGACGACACGCTAGGGAGTGGTGGGCTCTGACGCCCAGCCGATTGCACGTGATTGCGGGCCAATTACCCCAGCGACGACATGGCCGCCGTGATCAACCTGCGAGCCTTCGCGCCGTACACCGCCATGTCGGCCAGCGTGGCGAAGGTGTCGGCGTAGGTCTTCACTTCGCTGGGCTGCGTCAGCGTGAGATACCCGGAGACAAGTTCCACGTTGACTTGAGTCGTGTCGTAGATCCAGAAGTTTTCAACGGGCAGTTGGCGCCGCTGTTGGGCTACGGGAACCACGCCGAGGCTGACATGCGGTAGACGGCTCACGGTGAGCAGGCGCTCCAGCTGTTCCCCTTGTGCCTCACTGGCACTGAGTGTGTTGCGTAGTACCGGTTCTTCGATGAGGAAGGCGAACAGGCGCTGGCCGTCTTGTAGTACACGCTGGCGCTCCATGCGGGCGGCTACTGCGTCGGCCACATCATCGATCGGCACTCGCTGTTGCTGGATCGCCCGAAGTACGTCCTCGGTGTACTGGAACGTCTGGAGGAGTCCGGGCAGCGCCCACGAGCAGTACGAGCGAAACCAACGTGTGCGTTGATACAACGGAAGACGCTCTTCCTGGGAGCGTCGTAGTCCCGCTCGCTCCATACGACGCCAGGTGAGCCACATGCCTTCAACGGCACGGAGAGAGGCGATCAGGTCGCCTGCCTGGTCCTCAGCGCGGCATGCCCTGCACCACGCACGAATGTCGTCTTCGCTGGGCTGTGTCTTAGCCGTCGAGATCCGAGACACCTTGGACGGATGCCATCCACACAGCATGGCGAGGTCTTTGCCGTCCAGCCCGGCGTCCTTGACCAACTCACGGAGGCGGGCGGCAAGGGCTTGTCGGGCTTCCTGGACGTTCGATGATGCTGGTTGGGGCATGGCGCGTTAGACCGGCTTGTACCCCTCGTGTGGTGTGGCGCGATCCCAGATCACGTCAAAAGCGTCGGTGCACCACGTGGCGAGTTCGGCGTCAGTGACGTACTCACGTTCAACGAGCACGCCGTCTCCGCTGAAGTGGTGGAACAGCACCAGCTCGGAGTCAAAGACCCAGAAGTCCACGGCGGGGATGGCTAGATCTTTTGCCCGGCGCCGAGGGAGCCAACGGACTTGCTCACCGGCGGCGACGTTGGTGGCGGCGTAGTCGTACTCCCAACGTACGTAGTCCGATAGGGGCTCGGAGACCACGCGGGCGCGACGAATGGCCACGCCGCGTGACGCCGCAGCGTGGACTGCGTCGTGCCAACCCTCCCACCAGTCAGACCGGTTGTCCGGGGTGAACTTCCGGCGTCCTTCCCGCCACTCCAGGTAGTCCGGGTCTTCGCTCTGGTAGTGGTCCCGGACTTCGAGGTGGATGGCAGACCGTTGGGCTTGGGACAGGGGCTTACGTGCCGGAGGCTTCATCGGCGTCGTCTCCGTCTGGACGGGGGATGTACTGGAGCATGACTTTCGGCAGACGGATCACCGTCTCGTGATCTGGCACATTCGTGCCATGACCGGGGACTGATCCGATCTCCTGGCAAGCCTTCAACTCCTCGTCGGTGGCCCTGTAGGACTGAATCAGCAGGTCCCCGCTGTGCTCGTCAAACCAGATGGTGGGAGAGTCGTCCTTGCCGGTGTTCGGGATGATCCCGAGGAACTTCAGCTTCATGCCTAGCCGCTCCCTCTGTCGATCTGATTGCGCCCGATTGCATGACCATTGCCCCACTGGCGTTGGCCGTCAAGAGTCCGGTTCGGACATGAGGAAGCCCCCGCAGAAGTGCAGGGGCTGGAACCGCTCCCTCATGCTGCGGCGGCCTCCTGCTCCCGGTCCTCAAGGTCGCGGCGTTCGACGGGGGTTGCGGGCATGCACCAGGAGGTCAGGGCATCCCACGGATCGTGGCCCGGTCTGGTGAGGACCAGGCAGTCCCCGTTGACGGCGGTGATTCGGCCGATGCGGCCACTGGTGGTGTCCTGCACGACTTCCTGGAGGGTGAAGTTCAGGGGCGTTCCTTGGTGGTTGGGGCCCGCCCCGGCCGGGACGTGAATCCCTGGGTGCCGGGGCGGGTGAGGGTGGCCGCCCAGGCCCGGGCGGGGAGGGGCCTGGGCGGCGGAGAGTCCGCCTGGCCGACACCCGTAACGGGCCAGTGGACTCCGTACTCCCCTTCGTCTCCGGCGGGATGGCGATTGGGAGCGCCACAGGGGTGTGGGCTCTACCGCGGGGGGCGGTCCCGACGCCTCGCCTGCGCCGGGAGTTGGGAAGTAGGTGGTCCTGTTGGTTACCCGCTGGGGCGGTAGCCGCCGGGGCGGCCTGCGGCCACTCCTCGCGGTACGCCCCATCTGTCGAACTGGGCGGCCAGCCACTGTTCGCCGGGGTGACCGTAGGCCCGGTCCAGTCTCGCCATGGACCACCCTTCGCGGTACAACCGGATCACACGGTCTCGCCCTGCAAGTACAGCGGCCCGCACCATGTCCATTTCATCGCGGGTGCGCTTCACGAGTAACTCCTCTGATGCCTAGCGGACTTGGTGGTCGTCCATGCCCGTGCGGCGTCCCAAGTCGCCGCCATCCAGCGGAACCGCTGGCGCTTCGTCGGCCCGGGTGGGTGAACGATCAGCGTCGCGCCGTGGGTGTCGCACCGGTATGCGTGGTCGCCAAGGGGTTCCATGTCGTGCCAAGCAAAGGGGCATTGAGGACAGTCATCCCAGGGTGCGTCGGTCTCCGGGTCATTCTCTGGCCGGGCAGCGGGGAGGCGCGCTAGCAGACGCTGCACGGTCGCCCCCGGCCATCCGTCTTCTTGCCGGTGTTGTTTCCGTTGCTGCGATCGTTGACTTCCTTGGTCTTCTGGCTCACGTCGTCCGGCCGGCCGCTCACTGGTACACCGCCTTCAAGTGACGTGCCAGGGTGATGGTTTGGTACGGCGTGAGCCGGGCCGGAGCGAAGCAGTGCAGAAGCATCCCGTCCTCCCACGACGTCACGTGCACCGTGCTCCGGTCCGCATGGATGCCGATCGCCCTCAGGGCGTCGTCGAACTGTGCTCCCGCGTCGGCACACACTTGATACGGCGTGCGGGCAGGACCGGTCATGGTGGCGCCCTCCTTGCCTCTCTGTAGTGCTTCCACTACCGGTGAGCCCTCAGCGTGGCCTACAGTCGCTACACCCATCAACTAGGGAATACTGATTGATGAGTTGGGGATGTCATGGTGAACCGCAAGGAGTTGGATCCCGAAGCGTCACCCGGTGCCCGCTTCGGGGAGCGCTTGCGCAGGTTACGGGACGAACGCGGTTGGACTCAGGACGAATTGGGTGAGCGTATCGGGTGCACCGGGGCGCATGTTTCTGCCGTCGAAACTGGGCGGCGACCACCAACTCAGCGTTTTGCGATTGGCACTGACAAGGCGTTGGGGACCGGAGATCTGTTCGAGCGTGAGTGGCGCGAGATCAGGCACGGCAGCCTGTTGGAGGGGTTCCCGGAGTACGTCAGGCACGAGGGCCGGGCGGCAGAAATCCGGCTGTACGAAGTGGGCGTGATCCCTGGCTTGCTCCAGACCCCGGAGTACGCATCAGTACTCGCCGAGAGCGCCGCCAAGCGCGGAGCGATCACGCCCGAGCAGGCAGACGAACGAGTCTCACTTGTAGCGGAGCGACAAGCCGCACTAGTTCGGCCAAACCCGCCATTGGTCTTCGTCCTGCTAGACGAAAGCTGCGTTCGTTGGCCCGTTGGCGGACACCTCGTCATGGACGCACAGTTTGCACGCCTGATCGAGTTCGCGGAGCTGCCAAACATCGTGCTCCAGGTGGCACCGTTCGACCTGGGAGAGCGCCGAACGTTCAGGCTGCCGATTACCGTGCTCACGCTGCCGGATCGATCACTCATGTCGTACGCCGAGTCAGTTCAACGGGGCCATCTCGAACGGGAAAGCACCTCGGTGTTGCCCATACTGACGGCCTACCATCAATTGCAGGCGGAGGCGTATCCCCAGGCGGCGTCTGTGGCCTTGATCAACAAGTTACGAAAGGGCACCCCGTGACCAACTCTTCCCCCCGATGGTTCAAGTCTTCCTACAGCGACAATGGCGGCCAGTGCATCGAGGTCGCCGCCAATGTCCCCGGCATCGTCCCCGTCCGTGACAGCAAGGCCCCGAACGGCCCGCAGCTCACACTGACCCGGGAGGCGTTCGCCGGCCTGGTGCAGTTCGCCAAGGCCAACGGCTGAACAGCCCCCTCTCCTCACACCCACGGGCACGGCACGATGACGCCCCCACCGGGGAACTCCCGATGGGGGCGCCTTATTGCGTTTTCGCAGGTCACAGACCAAGTGTTTTACCCGCACTGCTGCACATGAGCGTGCCGACCCGTTCCTCGGGGGCCACGTCGAGCTCGTCGCGCAGCGCGTGCGCCAACTGCGCGGCCCGGCGGCCGATCTCGGCGAAGGACGGCCCGGGGCCCGACCCGCCGCGCGGCTGGTCTTTTCGGCCCCCGGCCGTCTCACTCGGCCTACCCGCCAACTAGCCGTCGCTGCTGACCTCTTGGGAAATGGTCCCGTGCATGGGGCCGAAGCCCGGAACGTTCACCTCCACTCCGTCGTCCAGCGAGCTCGGAGCACTCTGCTCCGTCGCCTGGTCGGTCCCGCCGTGCCCACCGCCGGCGGCACTGGCCGAGCCGACGACGCCGAGGACGACGGCACCGGCGATCGCCATTGCGGCAACAACGCCACGAACGCGCATGGTTCCTCCTTGAATTCGCGATCGGTGATCTACCGCAACCTGCCCTGACCACGGCTCCTCCTGCCATCTTCCATGCCGCACACACGGGCGCTTCAGCCAAACAGCCGACCGCCCGGCGCATCCGGTGCGCCTCAACGGGCCAGGAAGACCCCACGCCCCGTAGGTCCGCCGTTACCCCGTGGCGCCCGGCTTCGGCGTCACCGCCTGGAGGACCAGGACCGAGAGGTCGTCCTCGACCGGTCCGGTGCCGAAGTCGTGGGCGGCCCGGCGGACGTGTTCGGCGAGCGCCTTGGCGCCCAGTCCGAGGCCGTCGCGCAACACCCCCGCCAGGCCGTCGTTGTCGTCCAACTGCCAGTTCCCGCACCGGCGTTCGGTGACCCCGTCGGTGACGCACAGCAGCGTCTCGCCGGGTGCGAGCGGGAAGGTGCTGGCGCGGAACTCGGCGCCCTCGTCGATGCCCAGCAGCATCTGCGGGTCGGCGGCCGGCTCCACGGTGCCGTCGGTGAACAGGTGCAGCGGCGGCGGGTGCCCGGCGCTGGCGACGGTGCAACGGGCCCCGGGGAAGCCGGGATCGACGGTCAACTCCCCGTAGAGCAGGCTCAGAAAGCGCGAACTGGCCTGTTCCCCGCCGAGTTCCACCGCCTCGGCGCCCTCCTCGGCCATGGCCAGATTCAGCCGCCCGAGGACCGATTCGACGCCGTGGCCCTCACGGGCCAGCAGGCGCACCAGGTGGCGGGCCAGCCCGGTCACCGACATCGCCTCGGGGTCCTTGCCCTGGACGTCGCCCAACAGGAAGCACCAGTGGCTCTCGCCCATCGGGAAGACGTCGTAGAAGTCGCCGCCGACGGCCTGCCCCTGGCCGTGCGGCTCGTAGACGATCGCGGTGTCGACGCCGGGGATGCTGGCCAGTGTGGCGGGCAGTTGGCGGCGCTGGAGGGCCAGGCTGATGGTGGTCTGCCGGGTGTACTGGCGGGCGGTGTGGACGGCCTGGGCGATCCGCCGGGCGACGTCCTCCACCATGCGCGCGACGGTGTCGGTCATCTTGAGCCGGCCCGCCCGGCCCAGCAGCAGGACGCCCAGTTGTTCGTCGCGGGCCACCAGGGGGAAGGCCAGCGCCGCCCCGCCCTCCCTGGACGCGCCGGCACATTCCGGCCAGGCCCAGGGGGTGCCGCCGATCCGGACGACGTCGATGGGCGGCTCGCGCTCCAAGTCGACGCGGAGCGGCCCGATCCGCCGCTCGTCGACGTGCCACACCCGGGAGAGCTGCATGCCGCCGCCCTCGGTGCTCAGCCAGATCGCGCACCAGTCGGCGAGCCGGGGCACCAACAGTTGGGCGGCGAGCGCGGTGACCATGTCCTGGTCGAGCTGGCCGGCGAGGAGTTCGCTGGTTTCCGCGAGGAACGAGGGGCCGCCGCGGTCGACCCACTCGGCGGCCGCTCCCGGCCCGCGCGGCGCCAGGGTCCGGGTCGGGGCCGTGGCACCGGCGCCGCGCCGGTCGGGTCCGGCCGGCGCGGTCGCCGACCGGCCCTCGGTGGCGGTCAGCCGGAACCAGACCGTCTTGGTGGACCTGCGGTAGGTCACGCCCCAGGACTCGGCGAGCGCGCCGACGAGCTGGAGGCCGTAGCCGGGGACGCCGCCGCGGGCGTCCACCCCACCGCGCACGGTCCGCGACGGGTGCCGGTCGGCGACCTCCACGACGACCGCGACGGTGGCCGGGCCCGACTCCGCGCCACCGGCCGCGGCCGGCCCGCGCTCGTGGGTCAGCCGGCAGGTCACGTCGATGTCGGTGCCCGCGTACATCAGGGCGTTGGTGACCAGTTCGCTGACGAGGAGGACGGCCTGGTCGATGAGGTCCGAACTGATCGCGGCGGCGCCGGGTGCGACCGCCCGCCCGGTCAGCAGGGTGCGCACGAAGCGGCGGGCCGCGGAGGCGGCAAGCTGGTTCGCCGGCAGCCCGGTGCGGGACACCGTTTCGGTCTCCTGCGGGGCCGTCGTCCGCGGCGATAGCGAGGTCACGGCGCCCCCTGATGCGCCCGGAAAAGCAACTCATTACGGCCGCTTTATACTATGACATACCTGCCCAATTGGATCAGTTCCGGACCGACTCCGGGACTCCTCCGGACCGCCTCCGGACGCGCTCCGGGACGAGCCCGACGGCGCCGCAGCGGCTGGACGGCCCCGCACACGTTCGGTTCGAGTTCGGTCTCGATCACTGGGGGGATGGTGTGCCATGGCGCCCGACCCGACCCGGCCCGAGTCCGCGGCGTCACCCCCGGACCCCCGCCACGACGGCCAGTGGGTGCGCACCAGCGAGCTGCGCCCCCTCCTGGCCGCCCTGAACGCCCTGCGCGACGGCGACTTCACCGCCCGCGTCGGCCGCCCCGAAGACGGCGCCCCGGTCGACGGCGTACTGGCCGACATGACCGACGTCTTCGCCCAGATCGTCGCCCGCAACGCCCATCTCGCCACCGAACTCCAGCGCCTGCGCCGCGAGGTCGTCCGCGAGGGCCGGCTGGACGAGCGGCTGCGCGCCAGCCCCGGGCAGGGCGGCTGGACCACCAACGTCGAGGCCGCCAACGCCGTCCTGGAAGCGCTGGTCACCCCGGTCGCCAAGGCCACCCGGGTGCTGGACTCGATCGCCGACGGCGATCTGACCCGGCACGTCGATCTGCACGACGGCAGCCGTCAGCTCCGCGGCGACCTGCGCCGGCTGGGAAGCTGCGTCAACCGCGTGGTCGACCGGCTCTCGCTCTTCACCGGCGAGCTCACCCGGGTCTCCCGCGAGGTCGGCATCGAGGGCCGGCTCGGCGGCCGCGCCAAGGTCCAGGGCCTCTCCGGCGACTGGCTGCACGTGACCGAGGCGGTCAACACCATGGCGTCCCGGCTGACCGCGCAGGTCCGGGACATCGCGGTGGTGACCACGGCGGTGGCCCGCGGCGACCTCACCCAACAGGTGACGGTCGAGGCCACCGGCGAGCTGCTGGAGCTGAAGCTCACCGTGAACACCATGGTCGACCAGCTCTCCGCCTTCGCCGACGAGGTCACCCGCGTCGCCCGCGAGGTCGGCACCGAGGGCCGGCTCGGCGGCCGCGCCCAAGTACGCGGCGTCTCCGGCGTCTGGAAGGACCTCACCGACAACGTCAACTTCATGGCGTCCAACCTGACCTGGCAGGTCCGCAACATCGCCCAGGTCACCACCGCCGTCGCCAACGGCGACCTCAGCCAGAAGATCACCGTCGACGCCCGCGGCGAGATCCTCGAACTCAAGTCGACCATCAACACCATGGTCGACCAGCTCTCCGCCTTCGCCGACGAGGTCACCCGCGTCGCCCGCGAAGTCGGCACCGAGGGGCAGCTCGGCGGCCGCGCCCAAGTACGCGGCGTCTCCGGCGTCTGGAAGGACCTCACCGAGAGCGTCAACTTCATGGCGGACAACCTCACCACGCAGGTCCGCAACATCGCCCAGGTGTCCAGCGCCGTCGCCGAGGGCGACCTCGGCAAGAAGATCACCGTCGAGGCCAAGGGCGAGATCCTCGAACTCAAGTCGACCATCAACACCATGGTCGACCAGCTCTCCGCCTTCGCCGACGAGGTCACCCGCGTCGCCCGCGAAGTCGGCACCGAGGGCAACCTCGGCGGTCAGGCGCAGGTCCGGGGCGTCTCGGGGGTCTGGAAGGAGCTCACCGACAACGTCAACTCCATGGCGCTGAACCTCACTTCGCAGGTCCGCAACATCGCCCAGGTCACCACCGCGGTCGCCAACGGCGACCTCACCAAGAAGATCGACGTGGACGCCCGCGGCGAGATCCTGGAGCTCAAGGACACCGTCAACACCATGGTCAAGCAGCTGCGGGCGTTCGCCGACGAGGTCACCCGGGTCGCCCGCGAGGTCGGCACCGAGGGCCGGCTCGGCGGCCGCGCCCAGGTGCACGGCGTCCTGGGCGTCTGGAAGAACCTCACCGACAACGTCAACTCCATGGCGGACAACCTCACCTCGCAGGTCCGCAACATCGCCGAGGTGGCGACGTCGGTGGCGCGCGGCGACCTCTCCAAGAAGATCGACGTCGATGCCCGCGGCGAGATCCTGGAGCTCAAGACCACCATCAACACCATGGTCGACACCCTCTCCTCGTTCGCCTCCGAGGTGACCCGGGTGGCCCGCGAGGTCGGCAGCGAGGGCCAACTCGGCGGCCAGGCCCGGGTCGAGGGCGTCTACGGCACCTGGAAGCAGCTCACCACCAGCGTCAACGAGCTGGCCCTCAACCTCACCACCCAGGTGCGCGCGATCGCCGAGGTGACCAGCGCGGTCACCCAGGGCGACATGTCCGGCTCGATCACCGTGGACGCCCGCGGCGAGGTCGCCACCCTGAAGAACAACATCAACCTCATGGTCGCCAACCTCCGCGAGACCACCCGCGCCAAGGACTGGCTGGAGTCCAACCTCACCCGGATCGCCGGCCTGATGCAGGGCCACCGCGACCTGGTCGAGGTCGCCGACCTGATCCTGCGCGAGCTCACCCCGCTGGTGAACGCCCAGTTCGGCGCGTTCTTCCTGGCCGAGGCGGGCGCCGAACCGGGCGAGGGCCTGGAACTGATCGCCGGCTACGGCACCGGCCGCCCCGACGGCCAGGGCGCCCTGAACCGGATGCGGCGGGGCGCCCCCGCCTGGGGCCTGATCACCCAGGCCGCCACGGAACAGCGGCGCATCCTCGTCGAGGCGGTGCCCGGCGACTACCTCACCATCAGCTCCGGCCTCGGCGCCGCCGCCCCGGCCAGCGTCGTCATCTTCCCGATCCTCTTCGAGGACCAGGTCCTCGGCGTGATCGAGCTGGCCTCCTTCAGCCGCTTCAGCGAGGTGCACCTGGCCTTCATCGACCAGTTCGTCAACACCATCGGCGTCTCCATCAACACCATCATCGCCAACTCCCGCACCGAATCGCTGCTCTCGGAATCCCAGCGGCTGACCGCCGCACTCCGCCAACGCTCCGACGAGCTCCAACTCACCAACGCCGAACTGGAGGAGAAGGCCGCGCTCCTGGCCACCTCCTCGCAGTACAAATCCGAATTCCTCGCCAACATGTCGCACGAGCTGCGCACCCCGCTCAACTCCCTGCTGGTGCTCTCGCGACTGCTCGCCGACAATCCCGACGGCCATCTCGGCCCGCAGGAAGTGGAGTTCGCGGTCACCATCCACCGCGCCGGCTCCGACCTGCTCCAGCTCATCAACGACATCCTCGACCTGTCGAAGATCGAGGCCGGCCGGATGGACGTGCACCCCAAGGCCCTGCCGCTGAAGAAGCTCCTGGACTACGTGCGGGCCACCTTCCGCCCACTGACCGTCGACCGCGGCCTCGGCTTCGACGTCCACGTCGGCGAGGGCGTCCCCGAGGAGCTCTACTCCGACGAACAGCGCCTCCAGCAGATCCTGCGCAACCTGCTCTCCAACGCGGTGAAGTTCACCTCCACCGGCGGCGTGGAACTCCGCGTCGAACGCGTCCCGGAGAGCCGGTGCGGCCAATTCGAGGAGGCGTCCCTGCGCACCGCCGACACCGTCCTCGCGCTCTCCGTCAAGGACACCGGAATAGGCATTTCCCCGGAGAAACTCGACGGCATCTTCGAGGCGTTCCAGCAGTCCGACGGCACCACCAACCGCAAATACGGCGGCACCGGGCTGGGCCTGTCGATCAGCCGCGACATGGCCGCGCTGCTCGGCGGCCGCATCAAGGCCGAGAGCCAGGTGAACGTCGGCTCCACCTTCACCCTCTACGTCCCCGCCCGCTACACCGGCCCCTCGGCCGCCCCCGTCCCCACCCCGCACAGCGCCGGCCCCGCCGAGGCCGCACCCGCCACCCCGGTGGGTCCCACCGAGGGCGGCGACGTCACCTGGCCCGAGGCCACCCGGCTCAAGGACTGGCTGAGCGGCCCCGCCGGCCGCGTCCTGGCCGGCCGCCGCATCCTGATCGTCGACGACGACATCCGCAACGTCTTCGCGTTGACCCACGTCCTCGGCCGGATCGGCATCCACGTCAAGTACGCCGAGAACGGCCGCGAGGGCCTGGAGGTCCTGGACCGCGCGCCCGACGTCTCGCTGGTCCTGATGGACATCATGATGCCGGAGATGGACGGCTACGAGATGATCCGGGCCATCCGCCGCACCCCCCGCTTCGCCGCCCTCCCGATCATCGCGCTCACCGCCAAGGCGATGCCCGGCGACCGCGAGAAGGCCATCGAGAGCGGCGCCGACGACTACATCCCCAAACCGGTCGACGTGGACCGCCTGTTGTCGGTCATCTCCCGGCTCCTGGACCCCCACCGGACACGGCCGACCCCCGAGGACCCGCCACCGGCCGCCGACCCGCCCGACACCACCGACGAGGGAACGGAGGCGCCACCGTCATGACACCGCCCCCACCCGACACCGCACCCATCCTCATCGTCGACGACATGGAGGAGAACCTCATCGCCCTCGAAGCGGTCCTGGGCTCCCTCGCCACCAAGGTCGTCCGCGCCCGCTCCGGTGAGGAGGCCCTCAAGGCCATGCTCCGCGAGGAGTTCGCGGTCGTCCTCATCGACGTCCTGATGCCCGGCATGAGCGGTTTCGAGACCGCCGCCAACATCAAGGGCCTGGACCAGACGAAGGACGTCCCGGTCATCCTGCTCACCGGCGCCGCCGTGGACCCCGACTACGCCTACCGCGGCTACACCGTCGGCGCCGCCGACTTCCTCATCAAGCCCTTCGACCCCTGGCTGCTGCGCACCAAGGTCAACGTCTTCCTCGACCTCTACCGCAAGAACCACCAACTGGCCGCCCAGACCACCCAGTTGAAACGCCTGCTGACCGGCCCGTCCGGAAGCCCACCGCCGCCGCCACCCCCCACCGACACCGCCGCCCTCGCCGATATCGCCAGCCGCCTGGCCCAGATCGAACTCCTGCTCCGCGACGCCCGCGACGCCGAGTCCACCGGCCTCGCCGACCGCATCGCGGCCCTGGAAGGGGAGGTGGAACGCCTGTTGGCGGGGTGAAGGGCGCAACGCAAAACCTCCACCGGGACGCCCGCCTAGGCGTACCGCGGCGGGTCCCGCGTTCATGCTAGGCGTCCTCTCCGTGCTCGGGCCGGCAGTCGCGGCAGCGTGCTGGGCCAGGGGAGCGGATGGCGCGCTCGCAGCCCTCGCAGTTGTGGAAGGGAACGGGCGCGGGACGGGCGGGTTCAGGAGGCGGTGGGGTCTCGGGGAGGGGTGGCGGTAGCAGCGCCGTCAGGCGGTGGGCGAGAAGGCCCGCCGGGTTGCGGAGGGGCGCCGGGAGGTCGGCGCTCAAGGCTTTTCGGACCGCCTCCGGGGGCACCTCGCGCTCCAACCAGGCGGCCACGCCCGGCGCGAGACGCTCGATGTCCCGTACGGGGAGGAGGAGTCGGGGGTCGTCCCGCCGCAGGTTGGCGAGCAGGGCCGTGGCGGTGGCGAGGTGCCGCGGGGTGCGGGGGCGGGGCAACGACGGCCTCGCCTTGGGCGTAGGCGCGGCCCGCTTCGGTGGGGCCGCAGCCTCGCTCCGCGCAGGGGCCGAGGGCCGTACGGGCACGGACTCGGGCACGGGCTCGGGCTTGGGCTTGGCTAGCCGCACCCTCCGCGTCCGCGTCGGCGTCGGCCTCGGGTTGTTGTACGAGGTCGTGACCGTCACCAGACGGCCATCGTCTAAGCGCTTCGTCACCCGCTTCAGGTACCCGTGCCGCTCCAACTCCCGCAGGCCGGTGGCAATCCGCTCGCGCCCCTCGGGAAACCGCTGGGCCAACGAGCGGATGTCGACCTGCGAGCCCTCGGGCAGCGAGAGGATGTACACCGCGAGGCCGATCGCGCCGAGCGACAACTCGTGGTGCTGGGCGAGGTGATCGCCGATGATGGTGTACCCGGGCTCCTGGAACTCGGTCACCTTGTGCAGTCCTGCGGAGGACCGGTGTTCGATGTACGAAGCGCCCGTTCGCGCGCTAGTCTTCTTCTCATCCATCGGGAAGGTTTCGGCTTCCTAGGTGGTTAGGCCCTCGACCGGGATGCCAGCCCGTCGGGGGCCAATTGCTTTGCCGGGCTTGACTGTTGCCCGGCTTGGTTGTTGACGAGCCTGCACCGCGACGCCACCGGAAAGCCAGCCGAGAGCCCCTGGATCACCCCACCGGGTGACACAGGCGTGCGAGCCTGTGCGGTTCGGTTTGGTTGGTTGGTTTTTTCCCTACCGGTTATGGGTTCTTGGAGCGTCCCGTCTCGCCGGAGCCCGCTCCGCCGGCCTCCGGTCAGCCCCACATCGGCAGGTCGAACTCCGCCCACACGGTCTTGCACGGGAACGGGCCGCGGACCGTGCCCCAGCGGTCCGCGAGCAGGCCGACGATGATCAATCCGTGCCCCGACTCGCCCTCCGCCGGCGCCCGTTGGAACGGGATCCGGTCGCCGCGCGCGTCCGTGACGCCGATACTGAGCGTGTCGGCATCGGCGGCCAACGCGAGGCGGAAGTCCCGTCCCGGGACGCGTCCGTGCGAGACGGCGTTCGCGGCCAGCTCGGCGATCACCTGAGCCGGCACCTCGAACGGCAGTCCCCAGGAACGGAGTTGCTCGGTGCCGAGGAGACGCGCCAGGCGTGCGCCCCGGCGCGTGGCGGAGAGTTGGACCCTGAAATGGAGCTTGGGCTCGGCGATTTGTTGCGTCACGTCACTTAGCGTGGCTGCGCGCACCTACCCTGACCAGTAACGACGTCGACACGTTCGGTGATGTCCAGGAGCTGGACAGGACGTCTCGGCTGTCCTGGAGGTGAGGCGCATGCACGGCGATGTCACGGACGACTCAAGCTGGGCACTCGATCCGGACGATGACGCCCAGCCGTCCGTCGAGATGGTCGGACGGCAGCTCAAGCTGTGGCGGACGGCTGCCGGTCTACGTGCCGCCGACTTCGCGAAGTTGATGGGCTACAGCGAGGGCTTGATCTACAAGATCGAGCGGGGAACGCGCATCCCGCGGCCGGAGTACCTGGCCAAGGCGGACCAGATCCTCAACGCGGGCGGAAAGCTCGCCGGGATGCGGGACGACGTGGAGAGGGCCCGATACCCCAAGAAGGTCCGGGACTTGAAGCGTTGGGAGGACGAGGCGGTCGAACTGGGGGCGTACGAGAACCACAACCTGTACGGGCTCTTGCAGACGGAGGAGTACATGCGAGCGCTGTACGAGATGCGGCGCCCGGCCTGGTCACCGGACGAAGTGAATCGCCTGGTGGCGGCTCGTATGGCACGGTGGTCGATTTTCGAACGCACTCCGGCTCCCGCGCTCACATTCGTCCAGGAAGAGGTGACCATCAGGCGCCCCCTCGGGGGGAGAATGGTGCACCGGCGACAGCTCGAACACCTGTTGGAGGTAGGCCAGTTGCGGAACGTTGAGATCCAGGTGATGCCGACGGACCGCGAGGACCACGCAGGCATGGGTGGTCAGATCGAGGTGATGAAGTTTGCTGACGGCAGTGCCGTCGGCCACTCGCTGAACCAGTTCGGCACCCGACCCGTCTCTGACCCAAAGCTGATCCGAATCCTCGAACTGCGCTATGGAATCATCCGATCTCAGGCCCTCACGCCCCGGGAATCGCTCGCCTTCATCCAAAAAGTGGTGGGAGAAACATGACCCTCAAGCCTTCTGCCCGGACTGCATCCACGCTGGAGTGGTTCAAGAGCAGCTACAGCAGCGGCAATGAGCGTGACGACTGCGTCGAAGTGGCCTGGACCAAGAGCAGCTACAGCGACAGCAGCGACATCAACGACTGCGTTGAGGTAGCCGCAACCCCCTCCACCATCCACATCCGCGACTCAAAGAACGTCGACGGCCCCCACCTTCACGTCCCCCCGGGCGCCTGGGTCGGCTTCGTCGCGTTCGCCAGGAGCTAGGCGCAAGCCGTTAGACGGCGACCCGGCTCAGGCCCAGCATCGCCAGCTCAGGGTCCTCGCGGAGCTTGGCCAGGGCGCGGGAGACCGCGCTCTTGACCGTGCCGACCGAGACCTCCATGACCTCGGCGGTCTGGGCCTCGCTGAGGTCCTCGTAGTAGCGCAGGACGACCATCGCGCGCTGCCGCGCCGGCAGGCGCATGATCGCGCGCCACATCGCGTCGCGCAGGCCCTGGAGTTCGGCCGGGTCCGGCGCCGGTATCGGGTCCGGCTCGGGCAGCTCGTCGCAGGCGAACTCCTCGACCTTGCGCTTGCGCCACTGCGAGGTGCGGGTGTTGATCAGCGCGCGGCGCACATAGCCGTCCAGCGCGCGGTGGTCCTCGATGCGCTCCCAGGCCACAAAGGTCTTGGTGAGCGCGGTCTGGAGGAGGTCTTCGGCGTCGTTCGGGTTGGAGGACAGGGACCGCGCGGCGCGCAGCAGAACCGGCCCCCGGGCCCGTACATAGGACGCGAACGACGGGAACGTCGCGGGCGTCGAGGCGCTTGTGCACACTGACGTGGTCATGTGTTCCACGCTAGGAGTGGGGAAGGGCGAGGGCGTCGGCCCAGGGTGCCGAAGCGTCGTCCGCCTCAAGTTGTACGGGCGGCCTCCCTCTCACCTCCTCAAGGCGGAGCGCGAGGGATACTCCCCTAGGGACTGCCCGGCGGACCAGGTGACTTCTCGCCCTCTGGCCCGTTGGCGGCCGTCCTGACCGATGCGGATGCCGAGGGCCGCATCAACTGGTCGATGGTGGGCGTGGGTTCCACCGCCTGCCGGGCCCACCAGCACGCCGCGGGAGTCTTCGGCTGGGAGTTCTGCGGCGTACGGGCGGGCTCCTGGGCCCGGGAGCGGCGGTCTACCGAGGTGCGTCGGGATACGCGGCGGTCGCGCGGATTTCGACGAGGAGTCCGGGGCTGGCGAGGCCGCTGACCCCGATGATCGTCCAGGTCGGGTAGGGCGCTTTGACCAGGCGCTGCTTGGCCTCGATGAAGCCGGGCAGGTGCTGGCGGATGTCGACGTGGTAGCTGGTGACGTCGACGAGGGCGGAGGCGTCGAGGTTCTCCAGCCGAAGGATCTCTTCGATCTTCAAGAGGGCGATCTCGGTCTGCTCTTCGATGGTGTCCGGGATGGTTCCGTCGGCGCGGCGACCGATCGTTCCGGCGATGAACAACAGGCCGTGCGCGCGGACCGCGGCGGAATAGCCGAAGCTCTCGAAGGCGCTGGTGGTTTGCCCGAAGACCGGGTTGTCCTCGGGGACCTGAACGGTGTGGACGGTCATTGTGGTGCTTCCTCTTCCTTGTTGACGGGGTCGTGGAGTCCGTGGAGTCAGTTGCCCCAGCGGGACGAGCGGGCGGCGTGCTCCATCCGGGTCCGGCCGTAGGTCTCGCGTTCGCGGAGGAATTCGCCGGGGATCGCGTACCGGGGTGCGTTCTTCGGGTTCTTCGCGGCCTGCGCGACGATCGCGTCGGTGAGTGAACGGACCATCTCCAGCCGTGGATAGGCGGCGTGCACGGCGTCGGCCTGCTCGTCGCTGACGGCGTCGGCGTGGTCGGTACCCATCGGGCCGCCGAAGTCGAGGCCGACGCCTGCGCGGACGAGTACGCACAGCGTGCCGCGGCGTTCCGCGATGCCCGGGGAGGTGTGCAGGGCGATGGCTTGCCAGACCTGGTCGGCGTCGGCTGCGGCTACTCCGTGGTCCATCAGGAATGCGGCGGCCCGGTCGGCGCCTTCGACCTCGAACCGCTGGCTGTGCGGGCCGTCCGAGGCCACGCCGAGGTCGTGCAGCGCGCACGCGGCGAACAACAGGTCGTCGTGGTAGTCGTGGCCGACGGTCAGTCCGAGGCGGCCGGCAGCCA
Organism: Streptomyces sp. WZ-12; assembly: GCF_028898845.1. NCBI lineage: Bacteria > Bacillati > Actinomycetota > Actinomycetes > Kitasatosporales > Streptomycetaceae > Streptomyces > Streptomyces sp. WZ-12. The sequence continues at coordinate 4,468,474 of NZ_CP118574.1, forward strand.
GCCGGGCGAACAGGTAGCTGCGGATGCTGTGGTTGAAGACGGACGGCGTTTCCACCGGTCGGATGAGGTTCACGACGGCGTCGGCAAGCGGCGTGCCGGGCAGCGTGATCGGGTCGGTGGTCGTCTCGTGAGGAGATTCGGTCATGTCTTCAGCCTGGCCGTGACCGCCCTGACCTGGTGAGAGGCAAAATTTCCTTACTTCGTTAGAATCTCGCCATGACAGTGCATCGAGTCGCGGTCCTGGCGCTGGACGGAGTCACCCCACTCGACCTGGCGATCCCGACGCAGATCTTCACCGCGCGGCCGGAAACCCCCTACGAGATGACCCTGTGCGCGCTGGAGGCGAAGGTGGCCACCACTGCGGGCTTCACACTGGTCGCCGACGGGGGCCTGGAACAGGTGCGCGCCGCCGACACCGTGATCGTGCCGGGATTCGAACCGAACCACCTCCCGTTGCCGGACGCCGTGCTCGATGCACTGGCCGAAGCGCGCGACCGGGGCAGGCGTGTGGTGTCGATCTGCACGGGCGCGTTCGCGCTGGCCGCGGCGGGCGTGCTGGACGGGCTGCACGCCACGACCCACTGGAAGCACATCGACGACTTCGAGCGGGACTTCCCGGCCGTCACGGTCGACCGCGACGTGCTCTACGTCGACGAGGGCGAGGTGCTCACCTCGGCCGGGGTGTGCTGCGGCATCGACCTGTGCCTGCACATCGTGCGCCGCGACCTGGGAGCGGAGGTGGCCAACCAGATCGCCCGCGGTCTGGTCGCCGCCCCCCACCGAGACGGTGGGCAGGCCCAGTACGTGCCGGCTCCCGTCGCGGTGGCCGGTCAGGCGTCGCTGTCCGGTACCCGTGGATGGGCCCTGCACCGGCTCGGCGAGCCGCTCACGCTGCGCGTGCTCGCCCGGCACGCGGGCGTCTCGCAGCGCACCTTCATGCGCCGGTTCAGCGAGGAGACGGGCACGACCCCGTTGCAGTGGCTGCTCAACGCCCGGATCGGCAGGGCGCGGGAACTGCTGGAAACCACGGACCGCTCGGTGGAACAGGTGGCGCGGGACTGCGGGTTGGGCACGGCAGCCAACCTGCGGCTGCACTTCCGGCGCGCGCTGGACACCACCCCCACTGCCTACCGCCGCACCTTCACCCGCTCGACGTCGCCAGCGGTCCCGCGCTCGGACTGAGAGCGGACTGAGAGCGGCCACCACGACGCCGAAGGGTTGGTGGAGCCCCTCCGACGCTGCTGAGGGTGGGCGTCTTCCAGGGGGTGAGCGGAGGTGCCGCGGCCTAGGGCCGGTCCGGTGGGGCAGGCCCTAGTCGCCCCCGACCGCGGCTACCCCGCCCGCCCCAACACCAGCCCCGACGTGGGCACTCCGGTGCCGGCCGTGACCAGGACGTGGGCCGCGTCGGGGGCCTGATTCGGGCTGGTGCCCCGGAGTTGGCGGACCGCCTCGGCGATCCCGTTCATGCCGTGCAGATACGCCTCGCCGAGCTGGCCGCCGTGGGTGTTCAGGGGAAGGGCGTCGGCGGCCACGAAGTCCGCGGCCTCGCCCCGCCCGCAGAAGCCGAACTCCTCCAACTGCATGAGGACGAAGGGGGTGAAGTGGTCGTAGAGGACGGCGACGTCGATGTCGGCGGGGGTCAGGCCGGAGGTGCGCCAGAGCTGGTCGGCGACGACGGTCATCTCCGGCAGGCCGGTGAGGTCGTCGCGGTAGAAGCTGGTCATCTGCTCCTGGGCGCGGCCGGCGCCCTGGGCCGCGGCGGTGATCACCGCGGGCGGGTGCGGCAGCTCGCGGGCGCGCTCGACGGAGGTCACCACCAACGCCTGGGCGCCGTCGGTCTCCTGGCAGCAGTCCAACAGCCGCAGCGGCTCGACGATCCAACGGGAGGCGGCGTGGTCGGCGAGGGTGATCGGCTTGCCGTGGAAGTACGCGGCCGGGTTGCGGGCGGCGTGCCGGCGATCGGTGACCGCGACATGGCCGAAGGCGTCCGGGGTCAGGCCGTGGGCGTGCAGATAGCGCTGGGCGGCCATGGCGACCCAGGACGCGGGGGTGAGCAGACCGAAGGGGAGGTTCCAGCCCAGCGCGGCGCCCTCGGCGGACGGTTCGCGCCGCTGGACGCCGGCGCCGAAGCGGCGGCCGGAGCGCTCGTTGAAGGCGCGGTAGCAGACCACCACGTCCGCCAGGCCGGTGGCGACCGCGAGGGCCGCCTGTTGGACGGTGGCGCAGGCCGCGCCGCCCCCGTAGTGGACCCGGGAGAAGAAGGTCAGCTCGCCGATGCCGGCCGCCTGGGCGACGGTGACCTCGGGGTTGGTGTCCATGGTGAAGGTGACCAGCCCGTCGACGTCGGCCGGGGTCAGCCCGGCGTCGGCCAGCGCGGCCTGCACGGCCTCGACGGCGAGGGTGAGTTCGCTGCGCCCGGAGTCCTTGGAGAACTCGGTGGCGCCGATGCCGACGACGGCGGCCCGGCCGCCGAGGGCGTCGGGGCGGTGGCGGCTCATCGGCCCTCCCCCGGGACGCTGACGGTGACCGTGCCGGTGACGTGGTGGCCCAGGCCGTTGGTCCCGACGATCCGCACCTCGCTGGTGTCGCCGTCGACGGCGGTGACGGTACCGCGCAACACCATGGTGTCCCCGGGGTGGTTGGGGGCGCCGAGCCGGATGGCGACCTTCCGCAACACGGACCGGGGGCCGAAGTGGTCGGTGACGTAGCGGCCGACGAGGCCGTTGGTGGTCAGGATGTTCATGAAGATGTCCGGGGAGCCCTTCTCCCTGGCGGCCTCGGCGTCGTGGTGCACGTCCTGGTAGTCGCGGGAGGCGATCGCCCCGGCGACGATCAGGGTGCGGGTCAGGGGCAGGGTGAGCGGCGGGAGCTCCAGGCCCACGTGGGGCGCGGGCGTCGGGCCGGCGTCCCGGGCGGCGTCGGGGGTCATCCTTGCGGCTCCTTCGTCAGCAACGCGCCCAGTTCTTCCAGGAGTTCGGCGCCCGCGCCCAGGTACGCGTCGAGCTGCCGGCCCCAGAGGAAGTGCCGGTGCACGGGGTGGTCGAGGTCGGCGCCGAGGCCGCCGTGCAGGTGCTGGCCGGTGTGCACCACCCGCTTGCCGGCCTCCGAGGCCCACCAGGCGGCGGTCAGCGCGTGCGCGGCGGCGTCCAGGCCCGCGTCCCGGCGCCAGGCCGCCTCGTAGGCGGTGACCCGGATCGCCTCGGTGTCCATGTACGCCTCGGCGGCCCGCAGTTGGACCCCCTGGTTGGCCGCGAGCGGGCGGCCGAACTGCTCGCGGGTGGTGGTGTGCGCCACCGTACGGGCCAGCGCGCCCGCGCAGACGCCCGCCTGGAGGCCGGCGAAGGCGGTGCGGGCGGTGCCGAGCACCTCGTCGTGGGCGGCGGGCGGCGGGGCGTCCGCGGCGCCGCCCAACGGCTCGGCCGGGGCGTCCCGTAGGGTCAGCCGCCCCGCGGACCAGGGCGCGGTCGTCGCCACCGGCTCGACGCCGACGCCCGGGGCGTCGGCGCGGACCAGCCACAGCCGGCGCCCGGCGTCCGGGACGAGTAGCAGGGTGGCCCCGCACAGCCAGGGGACCACGGGCACGGTGCCGGTCAGCCGGGCGGCGTCGGGCGGTCCCGCGGCGACCACCCGCGGCCGGCCCGACACCCCCGCGAGGGCGCCGGTCGCCACCTCCGTCCCGTCTTCCAACCCCGGGAGCAGCCGGGCCCGTTGCTCCGCGTTGCCGTGCGCCTCGACGGCCAGCAAGCCGTACGCGCAGCTCGCCGCGAACGGCACCTGGGCTGTGGTCCGGCCCTGTTCCTCCAGCATCAGCACCAGGCCCAGCAGCCCGGTCTCCGCCACCGCACCCGGGAGCCCGGCGGCGCACAGCGTCTTCCACAGCTCCGCGTCGACGGCGCCGCCCAGGCCGGCCAGGCGCTGGGGCGTGGACCGGTCGCCGAAGATCTCCGCCGCCAGGGCGGCCGCCGCCCGCTGCCCCTGGGTTGGCGTGAAGTCCATCTCAGCCCTCGCCGCCTTCCGCGCCGGTGGACCCGCCGGGCGCCTCGGCCCGGAAGAGGGGCAGCACCAACTCCTCGTCCACCCGCCGGAATTCCAGCCGCACCGGCATCCCGATCCGCACCCGGTCGGGCTCCACCCCGATCACGTTGCTGACCATCCGCACCCCCTCCGCCAGCTCGATCAGCCCGACCGCGTACGGCCCCGCGGCCCCGTCGCCGTCGGGCGCGGCGAACGCCGGGAACGGCGGGTGGTGCATCACCACATACGAATAGACCGTCCCCGCGCCGCCGGCCTCGACGGTGTCCCACCGCGTCGCACCGCACCGGTTGCACCCGGGCAGCCAGGGGAACCGCAGCGTCCCGCAGCCGCCGCAGCGCTGGATGAGCAGCCTGTGGGCGGCCACGCCCGCCCAGAAGCCGGCGTTGTCCCGATTGACGACCGGCCGGGGGCGCTTCCCCCTCGAAGTCCCCTCATCAGACGCCCCGTTGGGGGAACGCCGGCCCGCCGGCGCGTACTTGAGCACCCGGAAGCGGTGCGTTCCGGCCGGCTCCCCGTTCGCCCGGACGTCCATCCGGGTCGTGATGAAGTGGCCGGCGCCCAGCTTGGTGGTCTTGCGCCGCGACACCGACTCGATCACCGAGTCGAAGGTGAGCACGTCGCCGGGGCGCAACGGCCGCAGGTACTCCTGCTCGCAGTCGGTGGCGACGATCGCGGTGTAGCCCGCGCCGTCGAGCAGCGCCGAGAGCTCCTCGTAGGCGCCGCTCCGACCGCGGTGACCGGAGAGTCCGCCCATCGTCCACGCCTGGAGCATGGTCGGCGGGGCGACGCCGTCCGGCCCCCGGTAGGCGGGGTGTGCGTCGCCCATCGCCTCGCACCAGTGCCGGATCATCGCCTCGTTGACCGGGTCCTTCGCCACGCCCCCGGCCGACGCCCGGCGCCCCTCGAACGCCCCGAGCGCCTCCTCGTACCCGTCCGCGCCCTCCCGCACCCCTTCGTTTCCGTCCCCGCTCACCCGCGCCGCCCCTTCCGCATCCCCAGTCGCACCGTGGCCACGATCTCCCGCTGCACCTCGCTGACCCCGCCCCCGAAGGTGTTGATCTGCGCGGCGCGGTTCATCCGCTCCAACTCCCCGTCCCCGTAGGCGCCCGGCGAGCCGGCCCGGACGAGCGCGGCGTCGCCGACCACCTCCTGGCACATCCGGTAGACCTCGACCGCGCTCTCCGTCCCGGCGAACTTGACCCCGCTGGCGTCGCCCGGACTCAGCGTCCCGGCCCCCACGTCGCCGACCAGCCGCCAGTTGAGCAGCCGGGTGGCGGCCAGCCTGGCGTGCGCCTCGGCGAGCCGGGCCCGCACCCAGGCCCGGTCCGCTGGCCGCTCCCCGGTCTGCGGGTCCGGCGTACGGGCATGGGCCAGCGCGGCCTCGTAGGCGTCCTCGGCCTGCATGCCGATCGCGGCCAACGCGACCCGCTCGTGGTTGAGTTGATTGACCATCAGGTCCCAGCCGGCGTGCTCCGCCCCGACGAGGTTCCCGTAGGGGACGCGCACCCCGTCGTAGGAGGTGGCGGTGGTGGTCAGCCCGCCGACGGTCTCGATGGGCGTCCAGGAGAAGCCGGGGGCGTCGGTCGGCACCAGGATGATCGAGATGCCCCGGTGCTTGGGGGCGTCCGGGTCGGTGCGGCAGGCGAGCCAGATCCAGTCGGCCTGCTGGGCGTTGCTGGTGAAGCTCTTGCCGCCGTGGATCACCCAGTCGGGACCGTCACCCCCGGAGCCCTCCGCCGCCCGCACCGCCCGGGTCCGCAGCGACGCCAGGTCGGTGCCCGCCCCCGGCTCCGTGTAGCCGATCGCGAAGACCACCTCGCCCCTGAGGATGCGGGGCAGGAAGAAGTCCTTCTGCGCCGGCGTCCCGTACTTCATCAGGGTCGGCCCGACGGTGTTCAGGGTGACCATCGAGACCGGGGCGCCCGCGCGGTACGCCTCGTCGAAGAAGACGAACTGCTCGTCGGGGCCGCGCCCTTGACCCCCGTAGGCGGTCGGCCATCCCAGGCCCAGCAGCCCGTCGGCGCCGATCCGGCGGAGCGCCGCGCGCTGCGCCACCGGGTCGTCGACCGGTCCGTCGGGCAGCAGTTCCCGGAAATAGGCGCGGAGTTCGGCGCGCAGCCGCTGCTGGGCTTGGGTGGGGGCGAGGTGCACGTCGGCGGGCCTTCCTTCGGTGACGGCCGTACGAACGAGCGAGCGGGTTTCTGACTGTCCGTCAGAAACCCGCTCGCTGTCAAGGCCCGCGCGATGAACCCCAGAGCGGCCCACATGTCCGCCGCGCGGCACCTCACCTCACCTCACCTCACCCGCCGATCATCCGCCGCGCGGCCGCGCGGCGGACCGGCTCACCAGTTCTGCTCGAAGTCGACGTTGGCGTTGCCCTGGTCGATCACGCTGAAGCCGTCACCGTTCACGCTGGCGGTGTTGTTCTGGTTCGACGCGCCGGGACCGTTGGCCACCTGCTGACCGGTGGTGGAGTTGCCGTGATTGCTGCCGCGGACGCCGGTGCCGGTCTGGCTGGTGGCGGCGGAGCTCGACCCGTTGTTCGCGAGCCCGCCGTTGTCGGCCTGTGCCACGCCGGTGCAGAGCGCCACCGCGAAGGGCAGCGCGAGGCCGACGGCGATGACGCGGGCGGTACGAGTGCTTGCCATGTCTCTTTCCTCCTACGAAACGCAAACTTGTGACTTATGAACTTCGGGGATTCAGCAAGCGGATCCGGCCTTGCGAACCCGCCCCCGAACCGGGCATCCGACCTCTCGAAACCCGCTCCGAACGACCGGTCCCGGACGGTCCGTACAGCGCTAACTCCCGCTGTTCACCGGGTAGTTGGCCGACCACCGCGGTGCCTGCCTCGACGTCGCGACCTCAGGATTGCCCAACCGGACCCCGCCAGATCCACCGGCGGAGACCGGTTCCCCCGCAAGGGGGAGAAACCGCCGACAAACCCCGATGCCCCCACCCGCGCCCCCGCGCCACCCCTCGTGCTCCACGGCGATCCACCACAACCCGTTCGCCCCAAGGATCGGGCGGGTCGCCCACCACCCCGACCACCCCGGCGCACAGGTGTTCTTCGTCGCGCGCCACCCCTCCCCCTCTTCCCTTTTTCGAACGCTCGTACGAAAATAAAGCCATGGCCATGCCCCGCCGCCATGCCGCACCGCGCACCGCCCACCCGTCGGCCGCCGCCCTCCCGCCCGAGGCCCCGGCCGCCCCCCGCCCGACCCTGCGCCCGGTCTCCGGCCCGACGCCCCGCGCGTCCCGGGAGCCCGCGCCCGCCCTCCCCGCCTACGGGCCACCCCTCTCCCCCGCCGACGCCCACCACGCCGCCCTCGCGCACGCCCTCGCCGCCGCCGAGCGCGGCCACCCCGTCATCCCCCTGACCCGCACCAAACTCCCCGCCCTGCGCTCCCCGCACCACGACCCCGCGGGCCCCGACGACCCCAACGCCCCGCCCTGCCACGGCAGGTGCGGCCGCCTCGGCCACGGCGTCCACGACGCCGCCACCGACCCGCTCGCGATCCGCCGGATGTTCGCCACCGCCCCCTGGGCCACCGGCTACGGCATCGCCTGCGGCCGGCCCCCGCACCACCTCATCGGCCTCGACCTCGACACCAAGCACGGCGCCGACGGCCCCACCGCCCTCCGGCTGATCGCCCGGGCCCACGGCCTCGCGCTCCCGCCGACGGTCACCGTCCTGACCCCCTCGGGCGGCCGCCACCTGTGGTTCACCGGCCCGCCCGCGCCGCCGGTCCCCAACTCCGCCGGCCGGCTCGCCCCGGGCGTCGACGTCCGCGGCGCGGGCGGCTACCTGGTCGGCCCCGGCTCGCTCACCACCCAGGGCCGGTACGTCCTCGCCCCGGACTCCCCGCGCCACCCCGCCCCGGTCCCGCCCGCCCTGCTGACGCTCCTGCTGCCCCCGCTCGGCGCCCCGCCCCGCCGCCCGCACCCGGCCACCGCCGCCCACGGCCACCAGCCGCCGGCCGTCGCCCTCCTCGACTTCGTCCGCGACTCCCCCCGCGGGCAGCGCAACTCCCGCCTCTTCTGGGCCGCTTGCCGCGCCCACGAGGCCGGCCTCGGCCCGGAGCTGGCCGAGCGCCTGCTCGCCGCGGCCCGCCGGACGGGCCTGCCGGAGGCCGAGGCCCGCGCCACCCTCGCCTCGGCGGCCCGCCGCTGACGCTCCCGGGCGGCCCTACCCGCCCGTCTTCCGCGCCTCGATCAGGAACCGCGTGGTGTGCGCCACGAACGCCCCCTCGCGCCGGATCAGCCCGTCCAACTCCCTTAGCCGCTCCCGGTATTGCTCCACGGTGAACCCCGGCACCATCCACACCACCTTCCGCAGGAAGTAGACGACCGCCCCGATGTCGTAGAACTCCGTCCGCAGCCTCTCCTGCCGCAGCGCGACCACCTCCAGCCCGGCCGCCTCCGCGTCCCGCCGCGCGTCCTCGGGGTGCCGGGCGCGCCGCACCTCCGCGGGCTGCGACCCCAGGAAGAACTCCACCAGCTCGAACACGCTGGCCGGCCCGACCTGTTGGGAGAGGTAGGTGCCGCCCGGCCGCAACACCCGGGCGATCTCCGCCCACCACACCGTCACCGGATGACGGCTGGCCACCAGGTCGAACGCCCCGTCCCCGAACGGCAGCGGCGGCTCGTCCTCGTCCGCCACCACCACCGCGCCCCGCGGGTGCAGCAGCGCGGTCGCCTTGGCCACGTTCGGCGGCCAGGACTCGGTGGCCACCATGACCGGCGGGAACGCCCCCGCGCCGGCCAGCACCTCGCCGCCCCCGGTCTGGATGTCCAGGGCCGCCGTCGCCCGCCCCAGCCGCTCGCCCAGCAGCCGCTGGTACCCCCAGGAGGGCCGCTGCTCGGTGGCCCGACCGTCGAGCCAGGAGAAGTCCCAGCCCGCCACCGACACCTCGGCGGCCTCCGCCACCAGTTCCTCGAAAGATCGCTCCATGCCCCCAGCCTCACCGCTCACCGCCGCTCCCTGCCAGCCCTTTCCTCCCCACCCCGCACCGCGGGCGCGTTCGACGCGCCAGCCCCGCACACCCCGGTCACCACCGGCCCGATGGCAGCACGGACCGACCGGCCCGACCGCGCCTTCGCCGCCCCCTCCTCACCTCCCGGCCGGCCCGCGTCGAACCCCCGCCGGGCGCCCCGCAGCACCCCCACCCACCGGGCCAACCGGGTGAAACGTCCACAGCCGCCGCGCCACCCCGTCAGAATCGAACGAGTGAGCGGTATCCTTGCGCCGTGGCTGACAAGCAGAAGACCTACGACTTCCCCCAGGACCTGCGGGAAGCACAGCTGGAGCTGCACCAGGTCCAGTCCGCCCTCGCGGACCTCTACCGACGCCTGACGTGGTCGATCGAACCGCTCCCCGGCTGGACCCACACCAAGGAGAACGGTCACTTCTTCGAGACCGAGCGCGCCGACTCCCCCGGCTGGACCGACGAGGAGCAGTCCCGCGTCACCGAGCTGCGCACCCGCCAACTCGCCCTCGCCGAGCGCGTCGTGACCCACGACTTCTGGTCCACCTGCGACGACGCCCCCGCCGCCCGCTCGGCCCTGAAGCACCTCCACGAGCGGGAAGAGCAGGCGGAGGAAGAACAGGCCCTCGGCGAGTAGCCCGCCCGGCGTCACGCCGCCCCGAGGGCCGACCGCACGACGACAGGCAGCGAGGGAAGGGACCCCATGACGGACGAACGCTCTCCAGTGCCCGACAGCAGCGCGGTACGGGTCGCCCTGTGGCGGGCCCTGCACGTCCAATGCGACCCGCCGCCCCACGTCCTCGACGACGAGATCGGCTTGCGCCTGGCCGCCCCCGACGAGGACTGGCGCGCCCGCCCCGACATGGACCCGCAGGCCACCGCCGGCTTCCGGGCGGCCATCGTGGCCCGCGCCCGCTTCATCGAGGACCTGGCCCTCGAACAGGCCGCCCACGGCATCACCCAGTACGTCATCCTCGGCGCCGGCCTGGACACCTTCGCCCAACGCCACCCCGAAGTCGCCGGCCGGCTAAGGGTCTTCGAGATCGACCAACCCGCCACCCAGTCCTGGAAACGCCGCCGCCTGATCGAGCTCGGCTACGGCATCCCCGACTGGCTCCACCTCGTGCCGGTCGACTTCGAGGCCAACGAGTCCTGGCCGGACCGGCTTTCGGCCGCCGGCTTCGCCGCCGACCGCCCCACCCTCATCGTCTCCACCGGCGTCACCCTCTACCTCTCCAAGGACACCACCGCGGCCACCCTGCGCCACATCGCCCGCCTCGCCCCGGGCTCCACGCTCGCCCTGTCCTTCCCCCTCCCCGCCGAACTCCTCGCCCCCGCCGACCGCCTCGCCCTGGACCGGGCCACCAAGGGCGCCCGAGCCAGCGGCACCCCGTTCCTCAGCTTCTACACCCCGCAGGAAATGCTCACCCTCGCCCGCCGGGCCGGCTTCGCCGACGCCCGCCACCTCCCCGCCACCGCCCTCGCCGACCGCTACTTCTCCCACCGCCCCGACCCCCTCCGCCCCACCCCCGGCGAGGACTTCCTCCTCGCCACCACCTGACCCCACCCACACAAAAAACGGCCCCCGCCCGATAACTCCCGGACGGGGCCCGCTCTCACTGCTCCACCTGCGGAGGCTGTGGGATTTGAACCCACGGTGGCGTTGCCGCCACGACAGTTTTCAAGATGTCTCCCCGAAGATCAGCAGGGGAGCCGTTCCGGCAGGTCAGGCCGGTACGAGAACCCCGGCAGAGCCGTCGTCATCGTCATCGTGCCCGCTGCGTGCCCGTTGGGCGTTGTCGTGCCCCTCGATCCATGACTCCGAAGCCTTAGCGACCTGAGCATCCCGGCCCGCAGCCGGCCGGGCGTAGTGCCGGGTGGTCACACTCGCGTTGGAGTGGCCGAGCCGGTGCGCCGCGGTCATCACGCCGTACTGATCAGCAACCCAGGTGGCGTGCGACGCCCGAAGGTCGTGCGGAGTCACGTCGGTCAGCCCGGCCGCCGTCACCGCGGGGTCGAAGTGCGCCTTGCGCCACTGGTTGTACCGAAGCGGGTCACCGACCCCGTTGGTGAACAGCAAGGCGTCATCACCACCGGGCAACTGGTCAAGGTAGGCAGACAACCGCTGCACCAGCGAGGGCGCCAGCGTCAACGTGCGCTTCTGGTGCGACTTCGGCAGGTCGAAGACTAAGGTCCCGTTTGCCTCAGCAAGGTTCTCGTCCACGTGCACGAGACACCGCTCCACGTCGATGTCGCCGCGCCGCATGGCGAACGCCTCACCGATCCGCAGGCCGCCGAAAGCGAGCAGCGCGATCAGCAGATCATGCGGTGCAGAAGCCGCACGCACAATACGGGAGGCTTCGAGCTGGGTCAGGATGTGCGGCTCCGTCTGCGGCATCCTCGGCAACCGAACCCTCCGACAAGGCGTCACGGCGATCAGCCCGTTGTCCACGGCCGAGTTCATGATCTGTGCGAGCACGCGGTAGCACTGGCGGATCCACGAGGCGCCGACACCGTCCGTCTTCATCTTGGCGACCCACTCAGCGATGGTGATCGGCCGCAGGCTGGATAGTTCACGGTCGCCAAGCACCGGGTTGATCCGTGACGCGATGATCGAGCGGTACGTGGCCCGCGTCTTGTGCTTGAGCTGGGGCCCCACCGACGCCAACCAGCGAGCCGCCCAGTCCTTGACGGTCGTCCTACCGTCGTCAGGGTTCAGCCAACGCCCTTCTTCGATCTCGATCCGCTTCTTCGCCAACCAGAGGTCTGCATCCGTAATCGTCGCGAACGTCCAGTCCGCGGGATGGTCGACGCCATCCGGGCCGAGGTAGCGCGCTTGGAACCGGCCGGACGGCAACTTGCGCACCCGACCGAACTGACGACGGCTCTTCCGCCTACCCGCCATCACGCCACCGCCTTCAGCCGACGGACCAGGGTGACGGACTCCACCGTGTTGGCAGCGATGTACGCCTCCACCACGCTTTCACGGATACGAACGTGCCGGCCCACCTTCACGAACGTGATGCGGCGCTCCTCGACGAGCCGGCGGGAGAAGCGGACGGTGGTGCCGAGTCGTTCCGCTACCTGTTCTACGTTCAGCAGCCGATCGTTCATGGTCACCACTCCCCGTTGGTGTCGTCGGTGTTGAGTTGGGTGCGGAGTTCGCGGGCGATGTCGCGGTTGTGTTGGATGTCGCGGCGGATGTTGGCGGCGAGCCAGGATTCGCCGGGGGTGTGGCCGTGGCCGGCGTAGGACCAGTGGGCCAGGACGAGGGTGGTTGCTTCGGGGTGTTGGTCGGGGTCGGGTAGGCCCAGGGCGGTGCGTTGTTGGGCGGCGCGGTAGTCGGCGCGGACCTGGCGGAGGGCGCCGAGGGTGGTGGAGTAGGCGCGGGATTTGGTGGAGAAGTGGCCGCGGAAGCCGAGCATGTGCGCCCAGTCGCGGAGTTTGCGGTCGGGGTAGAGGGGGTGGAGGTCGAGGCAGGCCGCGATGAGTTGGGCGGGGTGCTCGGGGACACCGAGCAGCACCAGGGCTTCCTTGTTGCCGATGCGGTGGTCGACGGTGCCGGTGGTCTCGGCGGCTTTGGTGGCGTACTTGGCGACGTAGGAGGCGACGGCCTGTTCGGTGATGTCTTCGCCGTCGCCGAAGGCGCCGATGGCTTGGATGTCTAACTGCGTGCCCCAGCGCAGAGTTCGGACGGGTTGGTCGCCGGCGGCGGGAACGTCGAGCTGGACGCGGGCTGCGGCGGCGTGGATGGCGTCGGTGAGTAGGTCGTGGGTGGCCCAGGCCGGGGGCGGGGTGTGGGGACCGCCGGGTCCGTCGAAGCGGATGACGGCATGGAAGTGGACCGCACCACGCTTTTGGTACTCAGCGACCTTGCCGAAGGAGACCCGTGATTGGGCGTGGGCTTCCTTCTGGGTCAGGCCGGCGCGGCGAGCGATTTCGCGGCGGAGGTAGATCGTGAAGTAGCGCCACAGGTCGGAAGCGTGGTTGTTCCACAGCACCGCGCCCGCGTAGTCGTAGGCGGCCAGGTCCAACGGAGTGCCAAGGGCGGGGTCGTTGTCGGGGTGGTGGGTGCCGCAGCGGCAGGGCCGGTTGCCAGGGCGGTTGTGGACGGACCCGAAGGAGGGGGCCGTCAACGTCGCGAAGACGCGAGGGTGTTCGCGGACCCTGTGGGGCGTGCCCTTGGTGGGGTCGCCGACGAGGCCGGCGCGGATGAGGTGGTAGGTGTCGCCGGCGTAGGTCCAGGCGCAGGACGGGCAGCGGGAGGCACGACGGTTGCCGCAGGCCACCCGGAGCCGGCCGCCGGGTTCGCCGTCCGTCGAATAGGAGTGGAGGACCTGCCCGGTCTTGGCGTCGCGGGTCACGGTGGCGCCGGTCAGGTGGATCGGGTCGGAGCAGCCGCCGGTGCGGCGGATCTGGTCGGTGAGGCGGTCGAAGCCGGGAGACCCGGCCACCTTGAGCAGATCGCCCAGGGTGGTCGGGTCCAGGCCCGCCGCGGTGGCGGAGTCGATCACGCGGCTGCCTCCGCGTCCGTGAAGTTGAGGTACTGGGTGGCGATCCAGTGAGAGTAGGCAGGCGGTACGGCCTTGCGGGCCTCCCTGTTGGTCATCCAGGTGCAGCCCATGGCGTCGGCGTAGGCGCGCTCGCCCTTGTGGTCGAAGGGGTGCAGGCCCCGGTGATGCCAGCAGGGCGCGACCAGGTCTCCGCCGCCGCTCCAAGAGGTCTCGAAGACCCGGTGACGACGAACCTGAAGCCCCAGTTGTGTGCCGCACAGCAGGTAGTCCGGCCTCAACAGACCGGCCGATGCCGTCTCGGGCACGTTCTCGATGACCCAGGGCCGGCCGGTGGCCTGCATGGCCTCTCGACCAGGCGCCAGGAGGTCGGGGTGGTCGTCGGGGTTGCCCCGCCACCTGGTCACACGGGCGTAGCGTTCGCAGGGCCAGGAGCCGTGGATGAGGTCGTACTCGTGGCCGTGGTCGCGGACGAAGCTGATCGCGTCGGCCTGGTGGAACTCGAAGGGATAGTGGGGTTGTGGGGCGATATCGACGCCGGTGACGTCGAACCCGGCTTGGTGGTAGCCCATCGACACACCTCCGGCGCCGCAGCACAGGTCCAGGACTCGTAGGCCGTTGCGGGCGGTTGTGATCACTGGTGGCCCCCCTTGGAGTGGGCGGGACCGTGGTTGGCTTCCCAGCCCTGGACCAGGCGGCGCACCTGGTCGTCGCCGTGGGCGGTGGCGCGGGCGCCGCAGTGGCACACGGCAGAGGCTTGGGCTGGGGCGGAGGGCGAGGGTTTGCTGACGTGCAGGCCGGGACGGTCCGGGGTCGGAGTGAGGTCAGCCACGGCGCTCACTTCCCGATGTGGATCAGGTCGGCGGCGCGGGTGGTGTGGCCGGTGCCGCGGCAGGTGCGGCAGACGACCTTGATCGTGTGGCGGGTGCCGGCGGTGGTGCGCAGGCCGGTGGTGATGGCGACGCAGGGGAAGCCGTCGCAGTCGGGGCAGTAGCGCGAGGTCTGGGTGCGCGGGGTCCGGGTGTTTTCGGGCATGATGAGCAGTCCCTTTCGGGTCGTTGGGTCTGGAAGGGGTGCAGGCGCCCGGGGCGGCGGAAGTTTGGCGACCGAGGCCGCCCCGGGGGCCGTCTAGCGGCGGTTGCGGCGCTTGGAGTAGGCGGGCGGGAGGTTGTCGTAGGAGTCGGCGCCCTGCCAGAACGCGGTCCGCTCCTCGCTGGTGCTGGAGCCGTCACCGATCTCGCGGATGAGGCGGTTGGCGGTCTTGCGGTCGCCGTGCCGCTTGGCGATGGCGTACTCGCGGCCCTTCTCCGTCATCGCAGGGTCGGCGGGGGCGGAGTCGTTGCTCTTGCGGTTGAACAGGCCCATGTCGGGGCTCCTTTCAGTGGTTGGTGTGCTGGTTGGTGAGGATCGAGCGGACGACGAGGGCGCAGATGGCGACGGAGGCCGCGGTGATGGCCGTTGCGAGGAGCATGGAGACCAGGACCGCGCCGACGATCAGCACGGCCGCGGTGCCACCGGCGGCGACGGCGACCACGCCACCGGGCGTGAGCTGAACCGCGGACCGCTTACCGACCGCCGGGGTCGGGGTCGGGGTGGCGGGCTGGACCGGGGTCGTGGTGTCCGCGGTGGGGACGAGCGGAGCCGCGGTCGGGATGGTGAACGGCTGCGCGGTGTCCGGGGGCGGGATCTTCGGGGTGAACATGGCGGGTGTCCCTTCTGGTCAGGGGTTGCAGCGGTGGGTGCGGGCGGCGAGTTCGGCGCCGGCGCGGTCGCGGTAGTCGGCGGAGAAGCCGCAGCCGGGCGCGGTGCACGCGGCGGTGTGCTTGGTGCGTCCGCGGCCGTCGTAGTGGCTACCGACCTGGACGGGGCCGATGCGGATCACGTCGTAGAAGCGGTTCGGACGCGACATCAGCTCAGCCCTCCTGGCGGGCGAAGGCGTCCGGGTGGGTGTTGAGCCAGTGGCGGACGGCGGGCAACTCGTCGCGGGTCGCGGCGTCGATCGCGGTGATCCCGATCTGCATCGCTTCGACGACCCGGCCCCGGGCGGCGAGTGCGGCGGCGAGTTCCAGGGTGAAGCGGATGTGAGACCGCATGATCAGCTCTCCTGTCCGGTGAAGTCGTCGGCGTGGTCGGTGAGCCACTGGGCGATCTCAAGCTGTTCGTCCTCGGTGGCCTGGTTGATCGCGGCTTCGCCGGCGCGCATGCCGTCAACGAGGCGGTTGTTTCGGGTGAGTTCGGCGGAGCGCTTCAAGGCGCTTTCGATGGCAGGACGCATGATCGGTTCCTTTCAGGCGAGTTGGGCGGTGATGGCTTCGGCCAGCGCCGGCGAGAGGCCGAGGCGGGCGCGCAGGGTTTCGATGTCGATCGGGGTACCGGTGGTGGTGCGGTGGGTCTCAGCGACCTTGCGGGCGTGCTGCAACAGCGCGGGCGGGACAACCGGCCCAGAAGACACAGGCTTTGGCTCAGACACCGGGACCGGTGCCGGCGCAGGGGCGCGAGTTGGTTCAGGCGCCTCAATCACCGCGGGAGCTTCCGACTCCGCTGCGGGAGTGGGCAGTTCGGCGGGCGTCGGTTGTGGTGCCCGTTCAACGGTGATCGGGTCGAGTTCTTGCTCGGTTGCCGCCTCCGGCTGGACCGCGGATTCCGCGACCGGGGCCGGGGCCGGGGTGGGTGTGTGGGCGAGGAGCGTGCCGCCGAAGAAGGCCAGGGCCGGCCATCCGGCGACGAGGATGCGCAGCCACGCCGGCACGTGGGTCAAGTCGAGCAGACCGGCAGTGGCGATGTTCGCGCCCAGGGACGCGGCGAGTGCGATCACGAACCAGGTCCAAGCCGGCCGGGTTGCGCGGTGGTCGGCACGCAGGGTTCGCAGGCGTCGCCAGGCGGCGACGAACAGCAGGTCCACGCTGACCGGGTAGGCCCAGGCTTTCCACCCTTCCTGGCCGGCAGCCTGGGCAATGTCGTGGAGATGGGCGAAGGACAGGGCACCAGCGATCACGGCCTGGATCAGGACGGCATCCGGGCGGATCGAGCGGACCATGGTCTTCACATCCTTCAGGGAGTTGGGCCAGTGCGGGCGGTCTGTGTGCAGCCGCCCGACCCGGCAGAGGGCTAGTGAGCGGGGGCTTCGCCGGAGCCGAGGCAGTTCAGGCACAAGCCCGTCTGTTCGCCGACCACGCGATGCCTGCGGCCGACCCGGACCGTGCGGGCGACTTCTCCGGTGCCCTTGCAGACCAGGCAACCCTTGACCGGGGGCTTGGGAGGCGTAGTGCGCTTGGTTGCAGCCATGGCCGTGGTCCTTTCACTGCGGTTTCAGGCATGGCGGTGCTAGGGACCCGGCGTGAGACGGTCACGCCAACCGTGATGCGGGGAAGGGGTGTTACTCGGTGACCGGTCGCGGCTTGACCAGCGACGGACCACCAGCCGGCGTCAGCTCGACGGGAACGGCCGGACGGAACGGCGCCAAGGCCGGAATGTTCGGAACGAGATGAGCGTGCTCACGGCAGTCGCGGGCAACTTCTTCCGCGGTGACCTGCGGAGTGCGGATGCGGGACCAACCGCCGGAGGTGTCACCAGCGACAGCGACGCCGGGCCGGTCCGCGGGGATGGCCGTTGCGGCGAACACCGCGTCGGGGGCGATGTCGCCAAGCCCCATCTCGGCCGTCTGCTTGTCGTTGACCCGATGCACCACACGGCCGGTGAGCTGGGCACGGAGCATCGTGGCACCACGGCCCAGTTCGGAGCCGAACCGCTGGCCACAGATCTCCAAGTAGATGCCGACCGCCCGGGCCATCTGCGCGATACGCACCATCCGCATCACCATCCGGTCCCGACGCTCCTCATCCTTCTTCACCGCGACGAGGAACAGCTCCGCCACCTCATCGACCAGGACCACCAACGGCACCGGCCGCACCCTCTCCGGCAAGGCCCACAGGTCCGAGACCCGATGCTGAGCCAGGAGGTCGAAGCGGTCTTCCATCAGCGTCTCCACCACGTCCAAGACCCGATCAGCTTCATCAGGCGTGGTCGCCAAAGCGGACAACCGCGCGGCGTAGGAGCCCTGTTCGACGCCGCGTTTGCAGTCAATGCCGATCAAGCCCACCGGCAGCTTCGCCAGCCCCTTGATCAGGTTGCGCTGATACATCGACTTCCCCGAGAAGTTCGCACCCAGCGTCAGGGAGTGCGGCACCTGGCGGTAGTCCCGCAAGAACGGGGACCCGTCCTCACGTAACGCCACCGGCACCGCCATCGACCCGACCTTGATCCGGCGCGGCATCCGCACCCGACGCAACACGTCGTAGCCGGTCATCCGCAGCTCCACCACACCAGGCTTAGCCTCCACCACGGTCACCGAGTGAACGCCCCAGGCATGCCGCAGCCGCTCGGACGAGGCCGCCACATCCGCCGGCTCCAAACCGGCCGGGAGCCGAAGCGAGACCCGCAGGCCAGTCGAAGTGCCCCGCACCCGACGGACCTTGGGCGGTACCGGCTGAACCTCACGGCGAGCGATATTGCGAGCCATGAACGCCCGCAGGCGAGACGGCTGCACCGTCAACCCGCACACATCCATCGTCGACCGGTAGGTGACCGTGAACCGGCCCCACGTCACCGGCAGACCCACCAGCGACCAGTACACCCGCGGCGCACGCACCTTGGCGTAGCCCAGGCCACCGGCCCCCGCTAAGGCACCCGTCACTTCGAGCGCCGTACCCAGGTCTGCCATGTCAGGCCCCAGCCGTGAGCGCAACCGCGCGGAACGCGATCCCGTGCCGCTTCTGCCCGTTGAACTCGTTCTCCCAGTCCCGAGCCTTGAGACCCACCACCCGCACCGGCATCCCCGGCGCCAGATTCTCCGGCAGACCCGTCTCCGGGACGGTCACCTGGTACAGGTTCCCCTCCCCCTCATCCGAGATCAGCAGGCCAACGGTCGACAGCCCGGCACCGGACTCCCGATCCACCGCCCGCTCCCCGGTCTGCTTGTTCGCCATCTTCGGCGCCGGCGCGGTCGCCACGAACACGACAGCGGTTGAGAGGTCGATCTTGAACGACGGCATGGCTACTTCCCTTGTTTCGGGAGGCCGCCCGATGCGACCTCTCTAGACATCTCCATTGGAGCGCACTTCTCTAGAGACGTCAAGGAATCTGTCTAGAGACGTTGCCGACGTGGATTGCGACTGCACGAACCGGGCGGGTGTCTTGCCCATGACCTAGGCTGTCTAGAGAAGAGAGGAGGGCTCCGGAATGACCAACACCGACGACGACCGTCGGCCGAAGTACCAGCGGATCGCGGACTCCCTACGTGAGGCGATCCAGTCTGGGGAGTACGGTCCTGGTGATCGGCTTCCGGGTGAAAACGACCTGATGTCAGAGCATGGCGTGGCCCGCATGACAGCTCGCCAGGCATTGGGCGTACTCAAGGACGAAGGAGTCGCCGAGGCCCGCAAGGGCGCCGGTGTGTTCGTCCGAGCCTTCCGACCCCTTAGGCGCCGAGGCATTCAACGACTGGCGCAAGAGCAGTGGGGCAGTGGTCGCTCCATCTGGTCTGCCGACATCGAGAACCGCAACCTTGTGGTGGACAACGTGACGGTGTCGGAAGGGGCCGCGCCCAACCACGTGAGAGCGGTTCTGGATCTGGGCGACGACGACAGCGTGTGCGCGCGGAGCCGAAGGTTCGTCCTGGATGGAAAACCCGTCCTGCTTGCGACGAGCTACCTCCCCATGTCCGTAGTCGCAGGGTCGGCGATCACTCGGGAGGACACGGGCCCTGGAGGGATTTACACCCGACTCGCCGAACTCGGCTACAAGCCCGTGCACTTCCGCGAAGAGATCCGCTCGCGCATGCCCTCGAAGGAAGAGGCGGCACAGTTGAGCATCTCCGCGGGCACACCCGTCATTCTCATCTGTCGCACCGCGTTCGCCGACGAAGGTCGCCCCGTCGAGATCAACGAGATGACGCTCGACGCTGCCTCCTACATCCTGGAGTACGACTTCGACGCCTAACCCAGCGCGAGTTGTTACAGGTTTCTCTACCTCATCAAGCCCCGCCCTTCCGGGCGGGGAAGGGGTGCGGGAAGGGTCCGCAGCAGTCTCTCGGGGTGCCGTTCCGCGCAGGGCCGTCCCGGATCAATCGCTCAGCCGTCGCCATCGAGTCCACCAGCGTCACAAGGGGCAGGCAACCCCCCGTCCTCGCCGTGAGCGGACAGCCCGAGGCACGTCCCGCAGGGATCGTGGGTTTGTGGTCCTGGTCTTGCGGGGGCTCTTGCCTTTGGCATCCGGCGCCCGGCCAACGGCTATACAGCCGCCGCTGGGAATCACACCCCGCCGGCCCGTCACACGGGCCGGCGCCGGGCTCGGGGGCTCGGGCGCCGCTCCTGCCTCCGGCCCGCTCCGCCCGGCCCCCGGCCCCGCGCCACCGAAGCTGCCACGGGGTGATCCCTTGCCGCTTTGTCCGCCCACAACGGCACCGGAACGAGCCGGGAACCCCGCAACCCGAACCACCACCCACACCCAGGACCGACCACGGCCACCCGCCGGCGGCACCGGAGCAAATCAGCCACCCGAGAGCGCACGTCCCAGGGCAAGGCCGGACGGGAGTCCCCGCGGGCAACGAGACGAGGTGAGAAGGAGGGGAAGGTTGAGGGGTGGGAAGAACATGCCTCCGGCGGGGGATCGGCCGGCACCGGGGGCAGGGGGCGCCGTCGCCGAGTGCCGGCTGGTGAGGGGCTGAAGTGGGGGCTTCCGTCCCGTCCGCCGTCGACCCAGGCAGAGCCGAGCGGACGCGGCCCAGGGCGTCAAGGTCGTTCGTACAGTGGCGCGCTCCACCTTGACGCCCTGAACCACGCCCGCTCCACGGTGTGTGGGTCGACGGCGGACGGGACGGAAGCCAGGGTGAGTGGTGGGCGAGGGTGGAAGGTCGGCTTAGAGGCGGCCCTCATGCCCGTTCCGTGCCCGAAGTGCCGGGGAACAAAGGGGAATCGCGGGCATCGACGGATGGCACTCAACGCAGAAGCCCCCGACCGAAGTTACTGGTCAGGGGCCATCTACCTGCGGAGGCTGTGGGATTTGAACCCACGGTGGCGTTGCCGCCACGACAGTTTTCAAGACTGTTCCCTTAGGCCGCTCGGGCAAGCCTCCCCGCGGCGCCGGGGTGCGGTGCCGCGGGGATCAGACTAGCGCGTCACTTGTCGCCCGTGCGCTGCCCCAGGGTGACTTGGGTGGTGTGCTCCTTGCCACCGCGCTTGAAGGTGAGGGTGACGCGGTCGCCGGGCTTGTGCTGCCAGATCTCGCTGATCAGCGTCGGGCCACTGTCGATGATGGTGTTGTCCAGCTTGGTGATGGTGTCGCCGGGCTTCAGGCCCGCCTTGTCGGCCGGGCCGCCCGGGGTGACCGGGTCGCTGCCGTTGTTGCCGGTCTGCGCGATGGTCGCGCCGTCGCCGGACTCCCGCATGCCGACCTGGACCCCTATCTGCGGATAGACCGGCTGCCCGGTCTTGATCAGGTCCTCCGCCACCCGCTTCGCCTGGTCGATCGGGATCGCGAAGCCCAGGCCGATGCTGCCGGACTGGCCCGACTCGCCGCCGAATCCGCCGCCGCCGTTGCCGGCCGACTGGATCGCGGAGTTGATGCCGATGACGTTGCCGCCGGCGTCCAGCAGCGGGCCGCCGGAGTTGCCCGGGTTTATCGACGCGTCCGTCTGGAGGGCGCTCATGTACGAGGCGCTGCTGCCGCCGCCGTCGCTGGAGGCCACCGGGCGGTCCTTGGCGCTGATGATGCCGGTGGTGACCGTGCCGGACAGGCCGAACGGGGCGCCGATGGCGATGGTGGCGTCGCCGACCTGGACGTTGGCGGACTTGCCGAGCGGGAGCGGGTTGAGCGTGGCACCGCTGGCGTTCTTGAGCTTGATCACGGCGACGTCGTAGCCCTGGGCGTGGCCGATGACCTCGGCGTCGTACTTCTTGCCGTTGGAAAACGTCGCGGTGAGCCGGCCGCCGTCGGCGGCGCTGGCGACCACGTGGTTGTTGGTGAGGATGTGGCCCTGCTTGTCGTAGACGAAGCCGGTGCCGGTGCCGCCGTCGCCGCTGGCGCCCTGCGCCTCGATCGTGACGACGCTGGGCAGCGCCCGCTGCGCTATCCCCGCGACGGAGGTGGGCTTGCGGTTCAGCGCCCCGGCGTCGCCGGGGGCGGAGACCGTGGTCGAGGAGTTGTCGTTGCGGCCCGCGGCCCAGTAACCGATGCCGCCGCCGACGCCGCCGGCGACCAGCGCGGCGACGAGCACCGCGGCGATCAGCCCGCCGTTGCGCCGCTGGGGGGCCGGGCGGTGGTCGGGCGCGGCCCAGGGATTGCCGCCGCCGGGCGGGGGCGCGCCCCAACCGCCGGCGGAACCGTGACCGGCCGCGGCGTACGGGACCTGGGGGCCCGCGGGCGAGCCGGGCGGCTGCTCCGGATGGGCGGCGGGGGTCGGGGGGAGCTGCTGGGTGCGGTCCTCGTCGGCCGGGCCGGTGGCCCGCGGGGCGTAGTCCGGCGGCGGGGGCGTGGCCGGCGCGGGCGGGGCGTCGTGAGTCTGGTCGCCGGAGGCGGGCGCGGGGGCGCTGTCCGGCTGCGGCCCGGTCGGCGGCTTGGCCTCCGACGGGACTCCGGCTCCCTCGTTCTCGGTGCTCACAGCTCTCTCCTCAGTCAGCGTGCGTCACGGCGGTGCCGGCCCAAGGGACCGCCCCGGTATTCCAGCATCCGGGATCCCGCGGTACTCCAGCATCCGGGATCTCGCCGCTCCGGGCGAGTCCCGACCGTCCCGGTGGTGGCCCGGGGGATCCGCCGGCGGCCGTCGACGAGGCCCCCACCGCCCCGGACACCGCCCAGCCTCCCCCAGCTTTCCCTATGGTCCGTCAGGGCACCGTAAGCCGAACCTGTGACTTAATGCGGACGAGTCAGGCCAGAGGTGGGCATAGTCGCCGCCCGTGGTGGTGGGGGCGCCGGGCGCCGGTGATCTTCTGCCGGGCGGGGGCGCGGCGGCGGATGGCACGATGACGCAGTGACCTACCCGCGCCCCGCCGAGGACGCCCGTCCGGGCCGTCCCGCCATCGCCGTCGTGGCCCACCGCGGGGCGTCCGAGGACGCCCCCGAGCACACCCTGGCCGCGTACCGGAGGGCGATCGAGGACGGGGCGGACGCGCTGGAGTGCGACGTCCGGCTGACCGCCGACGGCCATCTGGTCTGCGTCCACGACCGGCGGGTGAACCGCACGTCCAACGGGCGCGGGGCGGTCTCCGCGCTGGAGCTGGCCGATCTCGCCGCGCTGGACTTCGGGTCCTGGAAGGGGCTGGAGCACAAGGGCCTCGTGGAGCGGCTGGCGCGCGCCACCGGGCGGCCGGTGAACGCGGACGAGGAGCCGGACTGGCAACAGGACGAGGACGCCGAGCGGACCTCCGTGCTGACCCTGGAGCGGCTGCTGGAGCTGGTCGCGGACGCGGACCGGCGGGTCGAGCTGGCCATCGAGACGAAGCATCCGACCCGCTGGGCCGGACAGGTGGAGCAGCGGCTGGTCGAACTGCTGGCGCGCTTCGGCCATACGAAACCGGCCACCCCCAACTGGGCGCCGCCGGTGCGCGTCATGAGCTTCTCGGCGCGCTCCCTGCACCGCGTACGGGCCGCGGCCCCGGACATCCCGGGCGTCTATCTGATGCAGTTCCTCACCCCCCGCCACCGGGACGGCCGGCTGCCGCCCGGCGTCCGCATCGCCGGCCCCGGCGTACGGATCCTGCGCGCGCACCCCGACTACGTCGCCAGGGCCCACCGGGCGGGCCACCAGGTGCACGTCTGGACGGTCAACGAGGCGTCAGACGTGGAGCTGTGCCGCGACTTGGGGGTGGACGCAATCATTACGAACCGCCCCAAACAGGTACGTAAGCAACTCGGCCTGGAGTAAGGCTCCTTACGGGGTGTGCCCCGGCGCACTCGGCCCGTATTCGACGGTGTCGAGTGCGTCACTGCGTGTCGGTTGGCCGGTTTCCGGTCCAGTCCATTGGGGCATCCATCCCGTGGCGTGGGGCAAAGGAGGTCTCGGGGGTGGCGTTGGTGGTGGCACAAGAGGTGCCGACGTCGTCGATCATGGCCGTACCCCATGGTCCAGCGGGTGTCGGCATGGCCAGGCGGCGCATGCGAGAAGAGCTGTTGGCAAGTGGAGTTCAGGACACAGTCGTTGATGACGCGGTCCTGGTCCTTTCGGAACTGCTGAGCAATGCGTGTCGCCATGCGCGTCCGATATGCGAAGCCCAAGTACCGGATTCCGCATCCGCGAGAGCATCCGCGGACAACTGCGGCGCCGCGTCGGACGCGGTGTCGGATTCCGCTTCCGCTCCCGGCGCCTCGGTCCGCGCGGCCTGGCGGATCGACGAGCAGGGGCGACTGATCATCGCGGTCACCGACGGCGGCGGGCCGACCCGTCCGGTTCCGGCCACGCCGTCGGTCACCGCGCGCGGCGGCCGGGGGCTGGCGATCATCCGTTCGCTCGCCAAGGACTGGGGCGTGCGCGACTCCGCCCCGGGAGAGGTCACGGTCTGGGCCGCCCTCTCGCTTCAGGGCGCGTTCGCTACGCGCGTGGATCTGGGGGCGGACCTCACCGCCGACCTGACCACCGACATGGCCGTCGGGCTGCCGCTCTCGCTGCGGAAGGCCCCGCGCGAGGGCACGCCCCGCCGGCCGCGCAACGGCCGGGGCGCGACCGGCCTGGCCTTCGCGGAGTTCGACGAACTCCCCTAGCGGGCGCCCCCGGTGGACAGCGACGAGCCGCCCCGCGCGGCGACGCGTTCGCGACGCTCCCGGCGATGTTGCCGGCGCCGCGGGCACCGCTCTCCTTTAGGCTCGCGCCGGAACGCGTCCGTACGACCAGGAACCATCAGGAGCACCGTCGCCATGGCCAAGAAGCGCCGCCCCCAGCCCCGGGCCGCAGCAGTACAGATCAAGGACGGCGAGGTGCCGGTGGTCGGCGCCCGCGAGCCCTGCCCGTGCGGTTCCGGCCGCCGCTACAAGGCGTGCCACGGCCGGCAGGCCGCGCACGCCGTCACCGAGTTGGTGCGGCGCCCGTTCGAGGGGCTGCCCGGCGAGTGCGACTGGGTCGCGCTGCGCGAGCTGGTACCCGCCGCCACCGCCCCGTTGACGCTCAAGGGCGGGCTGCCCGACGGCGTGCCCTCGGTGACGCTGGCCACCGTGCTGCCGATGGCCTGGCCGGCGCTGCGCCGGGACAACGGCGCGGTGCTGCTCGGCCTTCAGAACGACACCTCGTCCGGCGACATCAGCCGGGACCTCGCCGACACCCTCCAGCGGGCGCTGACCACCGAGCCCGGCCACCCGGTCGCCGCCGGCCGGGCCCTCGCCGACGGGCCGCGGCTGCAGGACCTGTTGGACCTGGACGCTCCTTTTGAGCCGACCGTCCACACCGGCTTCGAGTTCTGGGTGGAGAACGCCGAGAACGCCACCGGCGAGGTCGCCGCCTCCCTGGAGCGGGCCAACGCCGCGGCCATCCCCACCGCCCGCATCCCGGGCCTGGAGGGCGCGTACTGGTGCGAGGCCCCGGAGAAGAACCACCTGCGCTGGGTCACCGAGCACCCCGAGGAGCACCTGCTCGACGCGCTCGCCCGGCTGCACGCCGCCGGCACCTCCGCGCTCGGCGAAGGCACCCGGCTGGTCGGCTCGTTCCGGGCGCACGGCCTGGTCGTCCCGGTGTGGGACCTGCCGTCCTCGATGAGCGCCGACGACGTCGCCGGGCCGGCCGCCGCGTTCCAGGAGCGGCTGGCCAAGGCGCTCGCCACCGACGCGCCGCTGACCGCCGAGGAGCGCCGGGCCCGCGGCGGGCTCACCAACCGTCAGGTCACGCTGAGCTGACCGGCCCGACGACACGATCGCGGACGTGAGACCGGTCACAGCGGTGCGGCAACTCCCCGGTGCCCACCGGTAAATCCGCGTCCGGAATTCCACGATCGAATTTGCGAACCGCCGATCTCTTGTTACGGTTCTAAGAGCCCGGTCGCTGGTGCATCCCCCGTCGCCAGCGACCGGGCGCTTCCATGTCCGGCCGCGCCCCGCGCGGTCCCGGACCGCCGCCCGCCCAGGTCGGGCCCTCACCGCTGTGAACTCCCGCCGCCCGGCGTCCAGTTGGCGCCCGAGCGCAGCCGCAGCCGCTCCCCCGCCGCGTCGGAGAACTCCGCCACCGCCCCGTAGGGCCCGCGCGTCCCGCGCGCCGTCGGACCGCCGGGGGTCTCGCAGACGTCCGGCGCCCCGCCCGCCGGAACCACGCAATCCGCTTGACTGTTCCGGCCGTCCGGCCGCAGCAGCGTCAACGCGGCCCGCAGCGGTTCACCCGTGGAATTCCGGAACGAGGTGCGCGCCCAGGTGCGGCCGCCCTCGGTGAGGACGCAGGTCCGGGCCGTGAGCCCGTGCTGGGCGGGGAGTTCGGGCCCGCAGTGGGCGGTGCGGCCGCTCGTGAGGAGAGCGCCGACGAGGTCGGCGAGCGGCCCGGCGGGGGCGCCGGTGGCCTTGCGGGCGCCCGGCGGGCGGGCCCGGTCCGCCGGGCCCGCCGTCGCGGCGGCCAGGGGGACGGTGAGGGCGAGCACGGCGGTGCCGGCGAGCCCGGTCAGGCGGAGAATCCGCGCACGCTGCATGGGACCCACTTGCGAGAGGTACGACGGGGCGGGGAGGCGGGGGCAGTGCCGTCCGCGACCGGCGGACGGTGCGCCGAACCTATCGGCCCGCCGGAGTGGCACCGGATGCCCAACCCCGGGGATCCCACGGCCCCCAACGACCGCTCACACCCTTACGGGTGAACCGGAGAGGCGCGTTTTCCGGCCACCTCCCCGGCGCGACCGCCGTCGCACCGGAGGGGCCTTCAGTACGCGAGCCGGCTGCCGCCGTCGGGGGTGGCGGTGCTCGCCGTGACCAGCGCGTCGACGATCGTGGCGACCTTCGGCAACCGGGGCGCGACCCGGGTGGCCGCCGGCGGGCGCTCCCAACGGACCTTGCCGGCACCGGTCGGGGACGGCGGCAGCACCAGATAGCCGCCCTCGCCGTGGAACCGCAGCGAACTCGGCACCCGGTCCCGGGAGCTCAGCAGTTCGCCCAACTCCGGGAGCCCGTACGGCGATACGAGCAGCGACCAACGGGTCGGGGTCGCCACCACGGGGCCGGTGCGGACGCCGAAGTGGTCCAGCGCGGCCAGCGCGCGGGCCCCGGCGACCGCGGGCAGGCTCACCGCGCACGGGGCCCGGCCGCCGGTCGCCAGGACGATCGGCGCGTCCGGGCGGTTGGTCCACCACCACCGCACCATCTTCGGGTCGGTGGTGGCCGCCAACAGCCCCGGGTCGAAGGGGTGGGCGCCCGGCACCACGCAGTCGGGGTCGGGGCAATTGCAGCGGCGGGGTGCCCGCTCGCCTAGGCCGAGCCGCCCGCCCGCCTGCTGGCGGCCGGCGGGCCGCAGTCCGACGCCCGGGAGGACGGGCCACTGCCACTCGGTGGCGCAATGGAGCGCCGCACCGAGCAGCGCTGACCTCCCGCCGCGCCGGAACAGGGGCTTGCGTCGCCTTCCGAGGATCTCGCGCATGAGCGCTCGTTCCTTTCCGTTACGCCGAGGGCTGGTCCTTCGCACTGCACGTCGGTGAGCTGACACCGTTGGTGCATGCCGTTCGCAATTACCGTTGTGGTGCTCCGGGCCGGTACGAGCTGGTGCTTCGGGCCCGGTCATGCGGTTCGGCCGGCCGGCCGGGTTGTGCGACCCGTAGGTCGATGGCGCTCGATCACCACACGTGGCTCTCTGGTCACCGCGTGTACGAGGCAGCGCATCACGCCGTACACCGGGCGTGGAACGTGGCGGAGGGTGGCGCGCGCATGGCGCTTGCGCTTCCGGTGTGCCATCCCGCCACTGGTGGAGTGCGTCGCGGTGTCGCCGTATAGGACGCCGGTGCCCGCCGGAGAGTTCCGGTGCGGCCCCAACTGCCCCCGCACCTATCCGAGTAGGTACCCGCCACGGTGGATATGACGCGCTGCTGATCGCGGCCAGCAGACCGCAAATTGACGCCCGGGGGGCTGTTTTCAGGCCAATCTACAGACCTCGTTGACACCACAAACCCCATAGGGACAGTGCTGGACATCACATCGCCGGTGCGTGTACATGTGGAGGCATTGATAGCGGAGCAGCATGACATGGGGGTTTGCGATGCTATTGAGGAAATTGAGCGGGCGACAGTACCGCACAACATCACTCAAACAAACGCCGCACTCCCTGCCACATCGCGGCCTGACCTGGGGATTTGCCGGGCGCGACGTGGGTCGCCGGCCATGAGCGCCCCGCACGTTCCGAAAGTGGCTGGAATCGAACCAGCTCTCCCCTCTCCCACGCACACTGCCGATCCTCATGTGACGCCTGCCTCCGCCGGCGCCTCCGCTGACGGCCCGTCCGACGCCGACGCTCCCCAGGACGGCGCCCGCTCCGGCGCACCGGACGCCCCCGCCGCACCCTCCCCCGTGGAGCAGATCGCCGCCATCCAGGACCGGTTGGCCGGCTGGATCTCCGACCTCAGCACCCTCCACGACCTCACCGAACGGCTCGCCCGCACCCGGACGTTGGAGGACGCGCTGCGCGAACTCCTGCGGGCCGGCGCCTTCCTCGTCGGCGCCCGCCGCGGACTGGTCGTCCTCGACCCGCAGGACGGGCTCGGTCCGCGCACCACCGTGGGCCTCGGCCTCGGCCACGCCGAGATCGGTCACATCGAGACCGTGCCGCGCCGCGCCCTGTCGTTCGCGCGGATACTGGACGGCCTGCCCGAGCCCGGCGCGGCCGACGGTGCCGACCCCGAGGCCCGGACCGAGATCGCCGAACCGGACATCCCCGGGGAGCAGGACCTCGACCCCCGGCTCCGCGAGGTCGCCGCCCGCCTCGGCTACGCCGCCAGCTACGCCGTGCCGCTGACCGCCGACCCCATCGGCCGGATCGGCGCCGCGGTCTGGCTCTACGACGAGCCCGCCGAGCCCGGCGACCGCCGGCGCCACCTCGTCGGCCTCTACCGGGTGCACGCCTCCGAGCACCTCGCCCGGCTCCTCGAACTCCACCGCAGCCGACAGACCACCCGCACCCTGCAGACGGAGTTGCTGCCCAGCAGGCTGCCGCGGCTCCCCGGCGTCCGGCTCGCGGTGCGGCACGCCACCGGGCCGCGCGGCGGCGGCGATTGGTACGACGCGCTGGCGTTGCCGGACGGCGCGCTGGGGCTGGCGGTGGGCTCGGTCACCGGGTCCGGGCCGAGCGCGGTGGCCGCCATGGGGCGGCTGCGGGCCTCGCTGCGGGCCTACGCCGTGATGGAGGGCGAGGACCCGGTCGCGGTCCTCTCCGACCTGGAGCTGCTGATGCGGCTGACCGAGCCGGCCCGCAGCGCCACCGCGCTGTTCGCCTTCACCGAGCCGCCACCGGGGGCCGCGGGCGGGCCCGGTGTGCCCGCGCTGCCGGCGGGGCTCGACGGCCCGGCGCCGCGCAAGATGGTGCTGGCCGGGGCCGGTCACTGCCCGCCGCTGGTCCTCGGCGACCTGCGGGCGGAGTTCGTGGAGACCTCGCTCTCCGCGCCGCTCGGCATGCTGGCCTGCTGGGAGGCGCCCAGCGTGGAGATCGAACCGGCCCCCGGCGAGACCGTGCTGCTCTACAGCGACGGGCTGCTGCACCGCACCGGTGAGCCGATGGACCGGGCCTTCGCCCGTCTGCACTCCGCGGCCGCCGGCGTCCCCCGGGCGAGCCGGCACGACCCGGAGGCGGTGGTCGACCACATCGTCAAGACCGTGCTGCCGCAGGGTCTCAACGACCCCTCCGCGGAGGAGGACGTGGTTCTGCTCGCGGCGTATTTCGCCGAGTAGAGCGAGAAACCGCAGGTCATAGGGGCGGGCGCGGCGGCGCCCGCCCCTTGTGCGCGCGGCGCACGACAGCTCATGGCTTCCGGCCCCTGGACCGTTTTCCGCTCACACTTACGATGGAATCCGGTTCAGTCTTAAACGCCTTAAAAGGAGGCATGGTGACCGACGAGCTCACTCCGGAGACCCCGGACGAGGAAGAGCAGCCGATCAAGCAGCGCAAGAACGGCCTGTACCCGGGCGTCTCGGACGAGCTCGCGGAGAACATGAAGAGCGGCTGGGCCGACACCGAGCTGCACGACCTCGCGCCGATCGCGCAGGCCGGGCACGCCGCCGACCGCCGCGCCGCGCTCTCCGCGCGCTTCCCCGGCGAGCGCCTGGTGATCCCCGCGGGCCTGCTCAAGACCCGCGCCAACGACACCGAGTACGCCTTCCGCGCCGCGACCGAGTACGTCTACCTCACCGGCGACCAGACCGACGGCAGCGTCCTCGTCCTGGAGCCGCGCGCCGACGGCGCCGAGGGCCACGAGGAGACGCTCTACCGCCTGCCGCGCTCCAACCGCGAGAACGGCGAGTTCTGGCTCAACGGCATGGGCGAGCTGTGGGTCGGCCGCCGGCACAGCCTCGACGAGGCCGCGGCGCTGCTCGGCATCGCCTGCAAGGACGTCCGCGAGCTGCCCGAGCAGCTCAGGGAGGCCACCGGCCCGGTCCGGGTGGTCCGCGGGTACGACGCCCCGCTGGAGCAGGCGCTGCACGACAAGGTCACCGCGGAGCGGGACGAAGAGCTGCGGGTGTACCTCTCCGAGGCCCGGCTGGTGAAGGACGCGTTCGAGATCGGCGAGCTCCAGAAGGCCGTGGACGCAACCGCGCGCGGCTTCGCGGACGTCGTCAAGGTCCTGGACAAGGCCGAGGCGACCAGCGAGCGCTACATCGAGGGCACCTTCTTCCTGCGCGCCCGGGTCGAGGGCAACGACGTCGGCTACGGCTCCATCTGCGCCGCCGGGCCGCACGCCACCACCCTGCACTGGGTCCGCAACGACGGCGCGGTCCGCTCCGGCGAGCTGCTGCTGCTGGACGCGGGCGTGGAGACCATCACCCTCTACACCGCGGACGTCACCCGCACCCTGCCGATCAACGGCCGCTACACCGACCTCCAGCGCAAGATCTACGACGCGGTCTACGAGGCCCAGGAGGCCGGCATCGCGGCGGTGAAGCCGGGCGCCTCCTTCCGCGACTTCCACGACGCGGCCCAGCGGGTGCTCGCCGAGAAGCTGGTGGAGTGGGGCCTGGTGGAGGGCCCGGTCGAGCGGGTCCTGGAGCTGGGCCTCCAGCGCCGCTGGACCCTGCACGGCACCGGCCACATGCTCGGCCTGGACGTCCACGACTGCGCCGCGGCCCGCACCGAGAGCTACGTCAACGGCACGCTGGAGCCCGGCATGGTGCTGACCGTCGAGCCCGGCCTGTACTTCCAGGCGGACGACCTGACCGTGCCCGAGGAGTACCGCGGCATCGGCATCCGGATCGAGGACGACATCCTGGTGACCGAGGACGGCAACCGCAATCTGTCGACGGCGCTGCCGCGCCGGTCGGACGAGGTCGAGGCGTGGATGGCGGACCTGCTCGGCAAGTGAGCCCCGCGCGCGACCAACACGGCGCGCCGGGGCGGGCGGCTCAGACCGTCCGCCCCGGCGCGCCGTCGTCGTTGTCGCTCAAGTCCCCTTCGCCGGTGGCGCCTTCGCCGCCCCCGGCGGTGGCGTACGCGCCCGCGCGGGCCGCGGCCCAGACGGCGGTGGCGGTCGACTCGGCGAGGGCCGGATCCACCGCGCCGCGGGCGATCAGGATCCGGTAGTAGAAGGGCGCGCCGAGCGCCGCCATCACCGCCTTGGGGTCGGTGTCCGCGGGCAGTTCGCCGCGCTCGACGCCGCGCCGGACCATCGCCCCGGCCAGCCCCAGCCGTTCGTCGAAGAAGCTCCGCAGCGCCTCCGCCGCCTGGGGGTCGCGGGCCGCCGCGGCGACCATCGCCTCGATCAGGCAACGGGTCCGGACCGCCCCGTAGAACCGCCCTATCGCGTGGGCCAGCGCCCGCAGATCGCCTTGGAGGCCGCCGGTGTCCGGCAGCGGCACCTCGTGGCTCACCTCGACCAGCAGCTCGCAGACCAGCTTGTCCACGCTGCGCCAGCGTCGGTAGAGCGTCGCGAGGTGGACCCCGGAGCGCTGGGCCAACCGCTCCATGGTGAGCCGGGCGAAGCCGCCCTCGGCCAACTCCTCGGAGACGGCGGCCAGTACGGCGCGGCGGGTGCGGGCCGTACGCCCCCCGGGGCGGCTCTCGCCCGGGGCCTGATGCGCGGTCGTCACGGCGGCTCCGTTGCGGGTCGTAGTACGGATTGCAGTGCGGGTTCTGGCCAAGTATTGTCCAACACGGACTAACGCGAGCAACTTCGCGTTAATCCTGGTGCCGCGCTGGTCTCGCCGGGACAGGGGACACCGCGGGGGAGGTCCTCCTCCCGCGAGACCGCGCAGGCCGCCTCTCCGCAGCGGCGAATTCCCGTCATTTTCCCGGGACTTGTGCGTGTCCCGACTTGCTCGTTCCCGGTTTCCCGCCCCCGGAGTCGCCCGGTCCGGCCCGGCCCGACGGCGGGCGGGGCGGCGCGCTCAGCGCAGCCCGTGCCGGCGGGCCACCATCCGTTCCACCGCCGCATCGGGCAGCAGCCGCCGCAGCAGGAAGACCGCGGGGGCGTTGCTGCCGACCGCGTAGTGCGGCCGGGGGCGGGGCGCCTCGATCGCCTTGAGGACGGTGGCGGCGACGCGCTCCGGGGCGGTGCCGCGCGCCTCGTTGGCGTCGAGGGCGGCCCGCATCGTGCGGTAGCCGTCCGCGAACGGCGAGCCGTCGGCGAGGTAGTCGGTGCGCCGGGCGCTGATGCCGGTGGCGATCGAGCCCGGTTCGACGGTGGTCAACGCCACGCCGTGGGGCGCCAGTTCGCGCCGGGCGGCGTCCGCGAAGCCCTTGAGCGCGGCCTTGGAGGCGACGTAGGAGGAGCGGTAGGCGAGCGGGAAGCTGGCCAGCATGGAGCCGACCATCACCACCCGGCCGTGGCCGCGCTCCCGCATTCCGGGCAGCAGGAGTTGGGTGAGGCGGACGGCGCCGAGGACGTTGAGCTGGAACAGGCGGCGGACGGCGGCCATCGGGAGCTCCTCGAAGGGGCCGCTCTGGCTCTCGCCGGCGTTGTTGACCAGCACGTCGACCGGGCCCGCGGCGGCCGCGCACGCCTCGATGGACGCCTCGTCGGCGAGGTCGAGCGGGAGGTAGTGGACGCCGGGCAGCGGCGCCGCGACGGCCCCCGGGTCGCGGCTGGTCCCCAGGACGCGGTGGCCGCGGGCGACCAGCGCCGCCGCCACCGCGGCGCCGATGCCGGAGGACGCCCCGGTCACCAGCGCGGTGCGCCCGCCCCCGTCGCCGGCCGCGCGGCCGCTCACGCCAGCCTCCGGGCCAGCGCCCGGCCCGCCGCCCGGCCCGAGAAGATGCAGCCGCCCAGGAAGGTGCCCTCCAGCGCGTTGTAGCCGTGCACCCCGCCGCCGCCGAAGCCGGCCACCTCACCGGCCGCGTAGAGCCCGTCGAAGGGCGCCCCGTCCGGCCGGACCACCTGCGACTCCAAGGTGGTCTCCAACCCGCCCAGCGTCTTACGGGTCAGCACGTGCAGCCGGACCGCGATCAACGGGCCGTGCGCCGGGTCGAGCAGCCGGTGCGGTTTGGCGACCCGGGTGAGCTTGTCCGGCCAGTACTCCCGCGCGTTGCGCACCGCCATCAACTGGAGGTCCTTGGAGTAGGGGTGGGCCACCGCCCGGTCCCGGGCCAGCACCTCCCGCTCGACCTGCGCGTAATCCAGGGGAGTTGACGGCTCCAGGGCGTTCATCCCGGCGACCAGTTCGCGCAGGGTGCGCCGGACGACGAAGTCCTCCCCGCGATCCAGGAACGCCTGGATCGGGCCGGGCGCACCCTTCTTCACCCGCGCCAGGGCGAGTTTGAGGTCCTTGCCCGTGATGTCCGGGTTCTGCTCGGAGCCGGAGAGCGCGAACTCCTTCTCCACGATGGAGCGGGTGAGCAGGAACCAGGTGTGGTCGTGGCCGGTGTGCACGATGTGGCGCAGGGTGCCGAGGGTGTCGTGGCCGGGGAAGAGCGGCGCGGGCAGCCGCCGTCCGGTGGCGTCCAGCCACAGCGAGGACGGGCCGGGGATGATCCGGATCGCGTGGTCGGGCCAGATCGGGTCCCAGTTCTTGATGCCCTCCGTGTAGTGCCACATCCGGTCGCGGTTGACCAGCGAGCCGCCGGCCCGTTCGGCGATCTGGAGCATCCGCCCGTCCACGTAGGCGGGCACGCCGGTGATCATCGACGTGGGGGCCGGGCCCACCCGGTCAACCGGCCAGTTCTTGCGCACCAGTTCGTGGTTGCCGCCGATGCCGCCGGAGGTCACCACCACCGCCTGCGCGCGGAGCGTGAACTCGCCCTCGGCCTCGCGCGAGGAGGCCACGCCGCGCGGCAGGTCCGACGGCACCAGCGTGGTGCCGCGCACCCCGACCGCCGCCCCGTCCTCCACGATCAACTCGTCGACCCGGTGCCGGTGTCGGAACTGCACCAGCCCGCGCTCGGCCGCGGCCCGCACCGGCTCGGCGAAGACCCGGACGACCTCGGGGCCGGTGCCCCAAGTGAGGTGGAAGCGGGGCACGGAGTTGCCGTGCCCACGCGCGGCGCCGGCGCCGCGCTCGGCCCAGCCGACGGTGGGGGTCAGCCGCAGCCCCAGGTCGTGGAGGTAGCGGCGCTTCTCACCGGCGGCGAAGTCCACGTACGCCTGCGCCCACTGCCGCGGCCAGTGGTCCTCCCGCTCGCGGTCGAAGCCGGCCGAGTCCAGCCAGTCGGACAGCGCCAGTTCGGGCGAGTCCTTGATGCCGGCCCGCCGCTGCTCGGGGCTGTCCACCAGGAACAGCCCGCCCAGCGACCAGAACGCCTGGCCACCGAGGTTGGCCCCGCTCTCCTGGTCGACGACGATCACCCGCCGTCCCGCGCGGGTGAGTTCGTGGGTGGCGACCAGTCCGGCCAGTCCGGCCCCGACGACGATGACGTCGGCGTCCTCACTCATGAGAGCTCCTCTGCGGTTCCGCGGCGGCCGCCCGCGCACCGGCCGACAGCCTTGTCGCGTCCATGTCCGTATCAAACCGATACGGGAACGTATCCGATGTGCCGGTGCCGCAACAAGGACCGTCCGGGCACCGGCCACCAGGAGCCGCCACCCCCCGTTCCCAGGCCCGGCTTCTACTATGAGCGGGACATCTGAGCGGACGGACTCCGTCCCCGTCGCCGCCGGCAACGGCCCGGCCGGGGCGGGCGGAGCGAACTGGGGGACCTGTCGTGGGCTTCATGGACCGCGTACGCGGCGAATTCATCGACATCATCGAGTGGACCGACGACAGTCGGGACACGATCGTCTGGCGCTTCCCGCGCTACGAGAACGAGATCAAGATGGGCGCCAAGCTCATCGTGCGCGAGTCGCAGGCCGCCGTCTTCGTCAACCAGGGCCGGATCGCCGACGTCTTCGCACCGGGCATGTACGAGCTCCAGACGGGGAACCTGCCGATCCTGGCGACCCTCCAGGGCTGGAAGTACGGCTTCCACTCGCCGTTCAAGGCAGAGGTCTACTTCGTCACCACCCGGCAGTTCACGGACCTGAAGTGGGGCACCCAGAACCCGGTCACGGTCCGGGACCCGGAGTTCGGCATGGTGCGGCTGCGGGCCTTCGGCGGCTACGCGGCGCGGGTCTCCGACCCCGCCAAGCTGATCACCGAACTCGCCGGCACCGACCCGCAGTTCCGCACCGAGGAGGTCGAGGAGTTCCTCCGGCAGCTGATCGTGGGGCGGCTGGGCACGCTCCTGGCCAGCTCGGGCATCCCGATGCTCGACCTCTCCGCGCGCCAGGGCGAACTCGGCGACCGGCTGGCCAAGGCGCTGACCGACGAACTGGCCACCACGCACGGCCTGTCCATCCCGAAGTTCATCATCGAGAACATCTCGCTGCCGCCCGAGGTCGAGCAGGCCATCGACGCCCGCAGCCGGATGGGCATCATCGGGAACGTCGACAACTACGCGCGCCTCCAGGCCGCGGACGCGATCCGGGACGCGGCGAACAACCCCGGCGGCGCCGGCGAGGGCATCGGCCTGGGGCTCGGCATGGCCGCCGGCCAGCAGATGGCGCAGGCGTTCGCGCCCCAGCAGCACCAGCCGCAGGGCCAGCAGCCGCCGGCCGCACCGACCCCCGGTGGCGCGGCCGTTCCGCCGCCGCTGCCCGGTCAGCAGCACCAGTGGTACGTGGCCGTGGACGGGCAGCAGCAAGGCCCCTACGACCACGCGACGTTCACCGGGCACATCGGCTCGGGCGCGATCCGGCCGGGCATGCTCGCCTGGCGGGAGGGCATGGCCTCATGGCAGCCGGTGGAGAACGTGCCGGAGCTCGCCCAGCACTTCCGCGCCACCCCGCCCCCGCTGCCGCCGCAGGCGTGACCACCGCCAGGAGGCCGTGACCCATGAGCTATCAGCCCTACCAGCCACAGCAGCCACAGCAGCCGTACCCACCCCAACCGCCGTACCAGCAGCAGCAACAGCCGCCGCAGCCGTACCAACAGCCCTACCCGCAGCAGGCACCGCAGCAGCCGTACCCGCCGCAGGCTCCCCAACCGCCGTACCAGCAACAGCCGTACCAACAACAGCCCCCGCAGCCCTACCAACAGCAGCCGCCGCCGCAACAACAGCCGTACCAGCAACCGCCCGCGCCGCCCCAGCCCCAGCAGCCCGACGGGCAGCAGCAGCCGCGGACCTACGCCTGCCCGAGCTGCGGCTCCACCACCGAGTACGCCCCCGGCACCAGCGCCCTGCGCTGCCCCAACTGCCGCTTCGAGCAGCCCATCGCCCCCGTCAACCGCGAGGTGCGGGAGCACGCCTGGGAGGAGCTGGCGGGCCTGCCGCCCAAGCCGCTGGAGCCCGGCGGGCAGGCCCTGAAGTGCCCCGGCTGCGGCGCGGTCAACGAGACCACCGCGCTCTCCGGCCGCTGCCAGTTCTGCTCCACGCCCCTGGTCGCGTCGGCCGCCGGCGACCGCATCGCGCCCGAGGGCCTGGTGCCGTTCCGGGTGGCGAAGCGGGAGGTGCACGACAACCTGCGCACGTGGGCCCGCTCCCGCTGGTTCGCGCCGAACAACCTCAAGAAGGTCAGCGCGGCCGAGACCCTGCACGGCACCTACGTGCCGCACTGGACGTACGACGCCGAGACCTCCTCCACGTACCGCGGCCAGCGCGGCGAGGAGTACACCGTCGGCAGCGGGGACACCAAGGAGACCAAGGTCCGCTGGTACCGCGTCAACGGCTCGGTCCAGCGCGTCTTCGACGACGTCCTCGTCCCCGGCGTCGGGAACATCCCGGCCGAGCGCCTCCAGGCCCTGGAACCCTGGCCGCTCAAGCAGGCGGTGGCGTACCAGGAGGAGTACCTGGCGGGCTTTCGGACCCTGCGGTACGAGGTGGAGCCGGAGGCCGGTTTCCAGACCGCCCAGCAGAAGATGGCCGAGGTCATCGAGAAGGACGTCAAGCGGGACATCGGCGGCGACCGGCAGCGGGTGCACGAGATCAACACCGACTACGCGGCGGTGACCTACAAGCTCCTGATGCTGCCCGTGTGGTTCGCCTCGTACGTCTACAACGGCAAGCAGTGGCAGGTCATGGTCAACGCCGAGACCGGTGAGGTGACCGGCGACCGTCCCTACAGCCCCTGGAAGATCGCCTTCGCGGTCATCATCCTGGCCATCGTGGTCGCGACCCTCGTGCTCGTCTTCAACCGCCACCACTGACGAGCGGGGCGAGGGCCTCCGCTCAGGACGCCATCGGAAGCGGCGCGCCCTCGCGCCACTTGAGGATCTTGTCGAAGCTGACCACCGCACCGCGCCGGCCGGTGCGGTTGCGGTACTGGACGTGGTCGGTGAGCGCCTCGATCAAAAAGAGCCCCCGGCCGTCCTCGGCGTATCCGGGGGCCTGCGCGGGGGTGGGGACGGGGGCCGGCGTCGGCAACGACGACCGGTCCGCGGCGGTATGCGGCGGGGCGGGGCGGCGGAAGCCGGGGCCGGAGTCGGTGACCTCGATGCGGCAGGTGTCGCCGTCGAGATAGGCGGTGACGCGGTAGTCGTCGGTGGCGTCACCGCCGTGCTCGACGGCGTTGGCACAGGCTTCGGAGAGGGCGACCGAGAGGTCGTAACAGATGTCGGGGTCGACGCCGGCGGTCTCCATCGCACCCAGCAGCAGGCGTCGGGCGAGCGGCACGCTCGCGGGCTCACGCCGCAGATGGAGGGACCACCAGATGCTCATCGCTCCTGCCTCCTGGCCACGGCTCGACATACCGATACGTATTGCCTCGCCGCAAGGTCCGTAAGCCTCTCGGGAACGTGATACCGCTCATTCGGCGGATGCGGAAAGTGAGCGCACGGGTGTAGGCGGGGTGCCGGGTGCGCGCCACCGCGCGCCCGGCCAGGGATCCCGGACGCCCCTGGCGGGCGCCCCCGTGAAGCCCTCGCGCGAGACACGGCGAAACCCTGCCGTAGGCCACGCATCGGGTCAGTGGGATGATGGCGCCCGCCATGAGTGCCCCTGCCGTCCCCACAGCGCGCGCGGCCGCCGATCTGCGGCTGCTACGGGCCGCGGTGTTCACCGCGGTCTGTGTGACGCTGTCCGCGGCCGGGCACATGGCCGCCTCGTTGGCCGCCGTTCCGCTGTGGACGCTGGGGCTCGCCGCGGTCGCGGTGTTCGCGGTGGCGGCCCCGTTGGCCGGCCGGGAGCGCTCGCTGCCGGGGATCGCGGCCGCGCTGGCGCTCGGACAGATGGCGCTGCACTCGCTGTTCGCACTGGGCCAGCACCCGGCGTCGGCCTCCTCCGGGCAGGCCGCCGGCCTCTCCGACGAGGCGGCGGTGGCGCTGGCCCGGCACCTGACGTGCGGGCTGGGCGGCGTCGACCTCGACAGCGGCGGGGCGCGCCAACTGCTCGGCCCCGGCGGGCTGGCGATGGCCAAGGAGACCGGGCTGGCCGGGGCCGGTGGGCACGCGACGAGCGGTGCCGGCGTCCCGATGATGGCGCACTGCCTGGCGCCGTCGGTCCCCATGGTGCTCGGGCACCTGCTCGCCGCGCTCGGCCTCGGCTGGCTGCTGCGGCGGGGCGAGGCCGCGCTGTGGCGGCTGGTGCGGCTGTCCGCCCCGACGGCGCACGAGGTCGCGGCGCGGGCGCTGATCGGCGTGGTGCGCCGGTCGCTCGCGCTGGTCCACGTCCTGCTCGCGGCCCTCGGCGCGGCGCGGGAGCAGGGGCGGCGCGCCCCCTCGGCCTACGAGGACGCGCCCGTGCCGCGGGATCCTGCGCTGCACCACAGCGTCGTACGGCGCGGGCCGCCGGCCAACGGTCACCTGGCCCTCGCGGCCTGACGCCCCGCACCCCACGCTCCCGGAGGACTCCCGGGAATCGACGCGTGCGCGCGGGCGTTGCCGTCGCGCGCCGGGCCGGGCCCCGCCCACCCGTCATCCGTCGTTTTCCCTCTCCTCATGGAGCGTTTCATGGAGCGTTTCAGCATGACCAAGAAGTCCGGTATGTCAGCGTTTTCGGGCAGCGCGGCGCCGGCTTCGGCGTCCTCGGCGCGGCGGCTGGCCCGCCGGCTGCCCGTCGTCGGCGGGATCGCGGCCGGCAGCGTGCTGCTGTTGGCCGGTCCGGCCTTCGCGCACGTCACCGTGCAGCCCGGCACCGCCCCCAAGGGCGGCTTCGCCACCGTCGACATCAAGGTGCCCAACGAGCGCGACAACGCCTCGACCGTGAAGGTCGAGGTCGCCCTGCCGACCGACCACCCGCTGGCCTCCGTCATGCCGCAGCCGGTGCCGGGCTGGACGGTCGAGGTCACCAAGTCCAAGCTGCCCAAGCCGGTCGAGATGGAGGGCGAGAAGATCAACGAGGCGCCCTCGAAGATCACTTGGACCGCGGACGGCAAGGGCATCGAGCCCGGCCAGTTCCAGCAGTTCCCGCTCTCCGTGGGCCAACTGCCGACCGACGCCGACCAGATCGCCTTCAAGGCCCTCCAGACGTACTCCGACAAGGAGGTCGTGCGCTGGATCGAGCCGACCAAGCCGGGCGGCCCGGAACCGGAGAACCCGGCTCCGGTGCTCAAGCTCACCGCGGCCGACGCCCAGGACGGCGACCAGGCTGACGGCAAGAACGGCACCAAGGGCAACACCGCGGCCGCCCCGACGTCCACCAGCGACACCACGGCCCGCGTGCTGGCCGTCGGCGGGATCGTCGTGGGCATCGTCGGCGTCGCCTTCGGCGTGCTCGCCGGCCGGCGCCGCAACGCCTGACCCGCACGCCGCGCACCGCGGCCGGACCGGCGCCCCCGCGCCGGTCCGGCACCCTTCGGCACGAACACCCCGATACGAGAAGACTCTTGACACGAACCGGCCCCAAGCAACCGATACAACGGGACATATCCGTCATGCGTAGAAGAAAACTGCTGGTGTCCGCGCTCGGCGCGGCCGCCGCCCTCGGTCTCACCCTGACCGCCTGCGGCAACGGCGACGCCGACAAGCCCGCCGCCGACGTCTCCGGGGGGACGGCCGCCAAGCCGATCGTCACCCTCGACAGCCCGATGGAGAAGCCGGACCTCACCCTCACCGACTCCGAGGGCGCGTCCTACGACCTGCTGGAGAAGACCAAGGGCCACCCGACCCTGATCTACTTCGGCT
This sequence comes from Streptomyces sp. WZ-12, assembly GCF_028898845.1. Taxonomy (NCBI): domain Bacteria; kingdom Bacillati; phylum Actinomycetota; class Actinomycetes; order Kitasatosporales; family Streptomycetaceae; genus Streptomyces; species Streptomyces sp. WZ-12. The sequence continues at coordinate 4,508,672 of NZ_CP118574.1, forward strand.
ACACCAACTGCCCGGACGTCTGCCCGACGACGATGGCCAACATCGCGGTGGCCGTGAAGCAGTTGCCGCAGGCCGAGCGGAACGACCTGCGGGTGGTCTTCGTGACCTCCGACCCCGAGCGGGACACCCCGGCCCAGCTCAAGAAGTGGCTCGGCGGCATCAACAAGGACTTCATCGGGCTCACCGGCCCGTTCAACAAGATCCAACAGGCCGCCCGCAGCGTGAACATCGGCATCGAGGCGCCGGTCAAGAAGAAGAACGGCGACGTGGTCTCCACCCACGGCGCCCAGGTCCTGCTCAGCTCGCCCAAGGACGACAAGATCCACTGGATGGGCATGCAGGAAGCCACCGCCGACAACTACACCACCGCACTTCCTCAGATCATTAAGGGACAGAACCCGTGACCCGCCGCACCACCCCCCTCGCCCCCGTCAGCCGCCGGATAGCCATGGCCTCCGCGCTCGTCCTCACCACCGGCCTCGCCCTCGCGGGCTGCGGCGGCAAGGACAGCGCCCCGAGGCTCTCGGTCAGCGGCGCGTACATGCCGCAGCCGGTCACCGACCAGATGGCCGGCGCCTACTTCGTGGTCAAGAACGACGGCGGCACCGCCGACAAACTGACCTCGGTCACCAGCGACCTGTCCAAGGACATCAGCCTCCACACGACCGACGGCAACAAGATGGAGCACGTCAACTCCCTGCCGGTGCCGGCCAACGGGGAGCTCAAGCTCAGCTCCGGCGGCAACCACGTGATGTTCATGGGCCTGACGCACAAGCCCACCGCCGGTCAGAAGGTCACCATCGAACTGCACTTCGCCACCGCCTCCCCGGTGAAGGTCGAGGTGCCGGTGAAGCCGGCCGACTACCGACCGGGGAAGTGACGGCCGCGGCACCGCCGCGGACGCCGTGACGCAGCGGGCCGGACGGCGGCCCCAGTGAAGGAGACGGACACTCATGCCAACGGGAAGGGGAGCGCGCACCATGGCCCTCACCGGCTTCCGACCGCGGCGGCTGCTGGTCGTCGTGGCGACGCTGTTCTGCGCACTGGTCGCGGGCGTCGCCCCGGCCAGCGCGCACGCCGCGCTGACCGGCAGCGACCCCGCGCCGGGAGCGGTGGTGGCACACGCCCCCGAGCAGGTCGCGCTCACCTTCTCCGAGGGCGTGGCGATGGGCAACGACTCGCTGCGCGTGCTGAATCCGCAGGGCAAGCGGGTGGACCGCGGCAAGCTGCGCGACCTGTGCAGCGGCAGCACCGTCAAGTACGGGGCCGGGCTGCCGCCGGGGCTGCCCAACGGGACGTACACCGTCGCCTGGCAGGCGATCTCGGCGGACAGCCACCCGGTCTCCGGCGCCTTCACCTTCTCCATCGGGGCGCCGTCCAAGACCGCCGCCGCCGTTCCCCAAGAGCAGGTCGGCGGCGGCCTGGTGGGCGCGCTCTACCAGGTCGGCCGCTACCTCTCCTACGCCGGTTTCGTGCTGCTGGTCGGCGGCTCGGCGTTCGTGCTGGCCTGCCGGCCGGCCGCCTCCCGGGTGCGGTCGGTGCAGCGGCTGGTCGCCTGGGGGTGGGCGCTGCTGACCGGCGCCACGCTGGCGCTGCTGTTGCTGCGCGCCCCGTACACCGGGTCCGGGAAGCTGGCCGACGTCCTCGATCTCGGCGGCCTCCAGGGGGCGCTGCTGACCAAGCCGGGCGCGGCGCTGCTCTGCCGGCTGCTGCTGCTCGCCGCGGCGGCGCTGTTCGTGGCGGTGCTCTTCGGCGCGTACGCCAAGGCGCACGCGCCGGCCGCCGACGGGCCGGAGCGGCCCAACGGCTCCGACGGGCCCGCCGGTTCCGATGACTCCGGCGGCGCCGAGGACGGCGCCGAGCGGCGCGCGGACCTGACCTTGGGGCTCGGCATCGGCGGGGCGGTGGTCGCCGTCGGCCTCGCCACCACCTGGGCGATCGCCGAGCACGCCTCGACCGGGCTCCAGCCCTTCGTGGCGATGCCCGTCGACGTGCTGCACCTGCTCGCGGTCGCCGCCTGGCTCGGCGGGCTGGCGGCCCTGCTGGTGTCCCTCTACTGGGGCCCGGCGATCGAGCGGGCCGCCGTCCGCCGGTTCTCCCGGCTCGCCTTCGGCTCCGTCCTGGCGCTGGTCGCCACCGGCATCTACCAGTCCTGGCGGCAGGTCGGCACCTGGCGCGCGCTGGTCGACACCTCCTACGGGCAGTTGCTACTGGTCAAGGTGGGGTTGGTGGTGGTCATGGTGGCCGTCGCGGGGCTGTCCCGACGGTGGACGGGGCGCCTGGCGGACACGGCCGGGCAGACCGACCCGGCGCAGGCGGCGGACTCCGCGGAACCGGCGCCCGAGCCCGCCACCGTCCCCGCCGGCGGCGCCGCTTCCGGAGACTCCGACGGCGCCGCCCTCGACCCGGTGCGCGCCGCCCAACTGGCCCGCCAACGGGACGCGTTGGCCACCGCCCGCAAGAAGCGGGTCCGGGACGCCGACCCGGTGCGGCACGGGCTGCGCCGCTCCGTCCTGGCCGAGGCCACCATCGCGGTGCTACTGCTCGGGGTGACCACCGCCCTGACCACCACCGAGCCGGCCCGCACCGAGGAGGCCGTGCAGGCCGCCCGGGCCGGGCAGTCCCCCGACGCCAACCAACCGCGGGTGCTGACCGTCCCGTTCGACACCGGCGGCCCGGGCGGCAAGGGCACCGCCCGCCTCGACCTCGACCCCGGGCACAGCGGCGGCGGCAACGAGCTGCGGCTGCGGATCGCCGACCCGTCGGGGAAGGTCCGGGACGTGCCCGAGGTGAAGGTCTCCTTCACGCTCGCCGCCAAGAAGCTGGGGCCGCTCCCGGTCGCGCTCCGGCACAGCGGGACCGGCCACTGGACCGCCAGCGGCGTCCAACTCCCGGTCCCCGGGCGGTGGGAGCTCTCGCTGCTCGTCCGGACCTCCGACATCGACCAGGTGACCGAGACCAGAAACGTGACAATCAACTGATGAGCAAGCAGCAGGACGTCAAGGACACCCCGCAGGACGACGCCCGCACCCCTGACGGGCCATCCTCCGCGGACGGCGCCACCGTGGAGCTGTCCCGCCGCCGCCTCCTGGGGACCGTCGGCGCGGCCGGCGCGACCGGGCTGGTCCTCGGCGGGGCCGGCGGCGCCCTCGGCGTCTCGGCCGCGCGGGCCGCGGGCGATGCCCCGCAGGCGCTGACCACGATCGGGGCGACCGCGGTGCCGTTCCGGGCCTCGGGCGCCAGGCAGCAGGCGGGCATCACCACTCCGCTCCAGGCCCGCGGCCATCTCGTCGCCTTCGACCTGGCGCCCGGCGCCGGCCGCAAGGAGGCCGCCGCGCTGCTGCGCCGCTGGACGCGCACCGCGCAGGAGTTGATGGCCGGGCGCACCCCGGCCGCCGACACCGATGTGGCGCTGGACGCCGGCCCGTCCTCGCTGACCGTCACCTTCGGCCTGGGCCACAGTTTCTTCGACCGGACCGGCCTGACCGGGCGCCGCCCGGTCCAACTCGACCCGCTGCCGAACTTCTCCGCCGACGCCCTCGACCCCAAGCGCAGCGACGGCGACCTGTGGGTCCAGATCGGCGCCGACGACGCGCTGGTCGCCTTCCACGCGCTGCGCGCGCTCCAGAAGGAGGCGGCGGACACCGCCCGGCTCCGGTGGCAGATGAACGGCTTCAACCGCACCCCGGGCGCCACCGCGCACCCGATGACCGCCCGCAACCTCATGGGCCAGATCGACGGCACCAACAACCCCAAGCCGTCCCAACCGGACTTCGACCGGCGGATCTTCGTCGGCGCGGAGACCCAACAGGAGTGGATGCGTGGCGGTTCGTACGCGGTGGTGCGCCGCATCCGGATGCTGCTGGACGACTGGGAGAAGCGCTCCCGCACCGAGCAGGAGCGGGTCATAGGCCGGCGCAAGGACAACGGCGCCCCGCTGACCGGCGGCACCGAGACCACCCCGATGAAGCTGGACGCCACCGGCTCCGACGGGCTGCCGGTGATCCCCGCCAACGCGCACGCCCGGATCGCCGCCCCCGAGGCCAACCAGGGCTCGGCGATGCTGCGCCGCCCGTTCTCCTTCCACGACGGCTTCCGCGACGACGGCGCCCCGGACGCCGGGCTGCTCTTCGTCTGCTGGCAGGCCGACCCGCTGCGCGCCTTCACCCAGATCCAGCGGAAGCTGGACCGCGGCGACGCGCTCTCGCCGTTCCTGCGGCACGAGGCCAGCGGCCTGTACGCGGTGCCGCCGGCCCCGCCGGAGGGCGACTACGTGGCCCAGTCGCTGCTGGAGGGCTGACCGCTTCGTGGGACGCGTCCGCCGGCCCCCCGTCGGCTCGGTATCGTGACAGGACAGGGCGGAAGACGGCGGGGCGCTCCCGCAGGCACATGAGGGAGTCCACTTCCATGTCGGCCAGTCGCTATACCTATCTCGGTCCCGCGGGCACCTTCACGGAGGCGGCGCTGCGCACCCTCCCCGAGGCGGCGACCCGGGAACTGGTGCCGATGGTGTCGGTCCCGGCCGCGCTGGACGCGGTGCGCGCCGGCGAGGCCGCCGCCGCGCTGGTGCCGATCGAGAACTCCGTCGAGGGCGGGGTGACCACCACCCTCGACGAACTGGCCTCCGGCGAACCGCTGATGATCTACCGCGAGGTGCTGCTGCCGATCGCCTTCGCCCTCCTGGTGCGCCCGGGCACCGAGCTGACCGACGTGAAGACGGTGACCGGGCACCCGGTCGCCCAGCCCCAGGTCCGCCGGTGGCTGGCGGCCCAACTCCCGGACGCGGTCTGGGAGTCGGCGGCCTCCAACGCCGACGGCGCGCGGCTGGTGCAGGAGGGCCGCTACGACGGCGCGTTCGCCGGCGAGTTCGCGGCCGCGACGTACGGGCTGACGCCGCTGGTCACCGACATCCACGACGCGCAGAACGCCGCCACCCGCTTCGTCCTGGTCGGCCGCCCGGCCCGGCCCGCGGCGCCCACCGGCGCGGACAAGACCTCAGTCGTGCTGTGGCTGGCCTCCGACCACCCCGGTGCGCTGCTGGAGCTGCTCCAGGAGTACGCGGTCCGCGGCGTGAACATGATGCGGATCGAGTCCCGGCCGACCGGCGAGGGCATCGGCCGCTACTGCTTCTCGGTCGACTGCGAGGGGCACGTCACCGACCGCCGGGTGGGCGAGGTGCTGATGGGCCTCAAGCGGGTCTGCCGCGAGGTGCGGTTCCTCGGCTCGTACCCGCGGGCCGACGAGGTGAGCGCGAGCGTCCGGCCGCAGGTGACCGACGCCGCGTTCACCGAGGCGTCGGACTGGCTGACGCGCTGCCTGGACGGCCGGGGCTGAGCCGGTCCGCCCCCTACCGCCCGCGTTACGGGCTGTGACCTGCGCCTTCGGTGGGACCGGAGGCGCCGTTCCGAGGTGCCCTCCGACCGCCCCTGTGGTTGTCCACAAAGTTATCCACAGGCCCGCTTCTCGACCTGTGGGTAAGTCGACATGGGAGTCGGACAGAGTCGACATATCCCCCTAGTGACCCCACATGTGTCCACAGTTACCCACAGTGGACCACTGGGGCGCGCGTCAGCACAATTCCCGCGATCAATCCTTTAGGGCGAGGTAATCCCACACGAAAGAGTGCGTGAACAGGGTTTGGACGAAGAATCCATAGCGAGCATTTCGGGTGCAGAATGATCAATTCCGGCTTCCACAGATCTCACACACAGCCTGTGGATAAGAATCCGCCAACCCCTCACCCCTGTGGACAACCCGGGGGATAACCTGGGCGCAACCGCGGCGACGGGGCGCCGACCCCAAGGGAATCCATGCCGCGAATGCCCTTTTCGCGGTATGAACCGGGAATTCCGCAGGGCCTCACGAAGCGTCACGACAACCGCCGCGACAACCCTCATGACCACCGCCCGCGAACGCCCCGCCGAGTCGATTCCTCCTCGCCGCCACCGCACTCCCTCCTCGCTTCCCCACCATGGAATAAATAACCGCAAAACGGGCAAAAAGCCGCATCCGCGAATAGCGCTTCGAGGGGCGCTCCCGTCCCCGGTAGCCTGGTGGGGTGATTGACCTTCGCCTGCTTCGTGAGGACCCCGACCGTGTGCGCGCCTCCCAGCGCGCCCGTGGAGAGGACGTCGAGCTCGTCGACGCGCTCCTCTCCGCCGACGAGCGGCGCAGGTCGTCCGGCGTGCGCTTCGACGAGCTGCGCTCCGAGCAGAAGGCGCTCGGCAAGCTCATCCCCAAGGCCGCCGGCGAGGAGAAGGCCGAGCTGCTGAAGAAGGCCGGCGAGCTCGCCGCCGCCGTCAAGGCCGCCGACGCCGAGCAGGACGAGGCCAAGGAAGAGACCCAGGCGCTGCTGCGGAAGCTGGGCAACATCGTCCACCCCGACGTCCCGGTGGGCGGCGAGGAGGACTTCACGGTCCTGGAGACGCACGGCACCCTCCGCGACTTCGCCGCCGAGGGCTTCACGCCCAAGGACCACCTGGAGATCGGCGAACTGCTCAGCGCCATCGACGTCGAGCGCGGCGCCAAGGTCTCCGGCTCGCGCTTCTACTACCTCACCGGCGTCGGCGCCCTGCTGGAGCTCGCGCTGGTCAACGCCGCCATCGCGCAGGCCACCGCCGCCGGCTTCACGCCGATGCTGACGCCCGCCCTGGTCCGCCCGCGCGCCATGGAGGGCACCGGCTTCCTCGGCCAGGCCGCCGAGAACGTCTACCACCTGGAGCGCGACGACTACTACCTCGTCGGCACCTCCGAGGTCCCGCTCGCCGCGTACCACATGGACGAGATCGTCGACGCCGGGCAACTGCCGCTGCGCTACGCCGGTTTCTCGCCGTGCTTCCGCCGCGAGGCCGGCACCTACGGCAAGGACACCCGCGGCATCTTCCGGGTCCACCAGTTCGACAAGGTGGAGATGTTCTCCTACGTCGCGCCGGAGGACGCCGAGGCCGAGCACCAGCGGCTGCTGGAGTGGGAGAAGCAGTGGCTGACCTCCCTGGAGCTGCCGTTCCAGGTGATCGACGTCGCCACCGGCGACCTGGGCGCCTCCGCCTCCCGCAAGTTCGACTGCGAGGCGTGGATCCCGACCCAGGGCAAGTACCGCGAGCTGACCTCGGCGTCCAACTGCAACGAGTTCCAGGCCCGCCGCCTGTCGGTGCGGATGCGGGAGACCGACGACGGCAAGCCGAAGGTCCGCCCGCTGGCCACGCTCAACGGCACGCTCTGCGCCGTCCCGCGGACCATCGTGGCGCTCTTCGAGAACCACCAGCAGCCCGACGGCTCGGTCCGCGTCCCCGAGGTGCTCCGCCCCTACCTGGGCGGCCGTGAGGTCCTGGAGCCCGTCGCCAAGTGAATCCCTCAGCCCCGGCGGGGTCGCCGCTGCCGTACCAGCTCATCGCGACGGACCTCGACGGGACGCTGCTGCGCCACGACGAGACCGTCTCCGAGCGCACCCGTGAGGCGCTCGCCGCGGCCACCGCGGCGGGCGCGGCGCACATCGTCGTCACCGGCCGGGCGGTGCCCTGGACCCGGCACATCCTCGACGCCCTGGACTACCGGGGCCTGGCGGTGTGCGGGCAGGGCGCGCAGGTCTACCACGCCGGCGAGCAGCGGCTGTTGACCTCGGTGACCCTGGACCGCCAGCTCGCCGGCCTCGCGCTGTCCAAGATCGAGGCCGAGGTCGGCCCGCTCCACCTGGCCGCGAGCCGGGACGGCCTGGCCGGCGAGGTGCTGGTCACCCCCGGCTACGAGGTCCAGGAGGGCCCGCTGCCGCACCTCCCGGTCGACGACCCGGGCGAGCTGTGGGCCGCGCCGCTCAACAAGGTCTACCTCCAGCACCCGACCCTGGACGACGACGCGCTGGCCGCGGCCGCCCGGCAGGTCGCCGGCGACCTGGTCGGCGTCATGGTCGCCGGGCCCCGGATCGTCGAGCTGCTGCCGCTGGGCCTGACCAAGGCCACCGGCCTCTCGCTGGCCGCCCGCCGCCTGGGCGTCACGGCGAGGGACACCATCGCCTTCGGCGACATGCCCAACGACATCCCGATGTTCGGCTGGGCCGCGCACGGCGTGGCGATGGCCGACGCCCACGACGAACTCAAGGCCGTCGCCGACGAGATCACCGCCTCCAACGAGGACGACGGCATCGCCGTGGTCCTGGAGCGGCTCTACTCCTGACGGCCCCCGGGCGGCGGCACACCGGCTCCGCCGCCCGGCCCCGTCCGCCCCGAGGTGCCGCCCTCGATCGAGCAGGGGCCCCCGTCCCCGTCCGCCGACCCGACGCGGGCCGCCGGGGTCAGCGGCCAGCACGCGAGGCCCATCGCCAGGGCGATGGCGTGCCCGAAGTCGGTGAAGGTCGCGCCGGTCGCCAGCGGCACCCCGAAGAAGGCCAGCACCCCGACGAGGTAGACGTAGCGCCACGGCGGCGGCAGCCGGTAGGTCAGCACGCCGGCCGCGGCGGCCAGCCCGTAGGAGACGCCGATGTCCACGACGTGGGTCATCGAGCGCGGCAGCCGGTGGCCCTCGATGGCCAGCAGCACCAGTTCCTGACTGGCCAGGGTGGCCGCGATGTGCGCCGCGCCGACCGTCAGCAGCCAGCGCCAACTCCCCATCCAGCGCTCGACGTTGGCGTGCACCAGCTCGAACATCACCGCGTACAGCAGGAACGAGCCCGGCTGCTCGATCCAGAACCCGCTGATCAGCAGCGCCGGCACCGGGTGCTCGTTCAGCTCGTGGATGTTGCTGCTGTTGCGGTGCAGGAGGAACTGCTCAAGGCCCTCGGAGGCCGAGGCGATCACCAGGCTGGTGATCCCGATGATCAGCAGCCAGATGTGGGTCCCGGGCGTCGACCGCACCCAGTCCCACACCCACTCCTTCGCCCGGACCGCCAGGACCCGGGGCGGCGGTGGCTTCATCGGCGGCTCCTCGTCGTGACCGGGGCGAGGTAGGGGCCCGGACCCTTGATGTGCCGGATCCGGGGCGCGCTCTCCATCGTCCGCACGCCGGGCAGGGCCGCGATCCGGGTCGTCAGGTAGGTGTAGAGCGCGCCGGTGTCCCGGCACAGGATGGACGCGAAGAGGTTGTGCGGCCCGGTGGTGGCACCGGCGAACGCGACCTCCGGGTGCGCCGCCAACGCCTCGCCGGTGGCGGCGAGTTCGGCGGGCGCGACCGACAGCCACAGGGCGACCATCACGCCGTATCCGTACTCGTGCTGAGCGTAGTCGACGTCGTAGTACAGGACGCCGTCCGACCGGAGGGATTCCAGCCGGCGGCGGACGGTGGTGGGCGACCAGCCGGTGACCGCGGCCAGTTCGGCGAGCGGGGCGCGGCCGTCCCGGCCCAGCGCCTCGAACAGCCGGCGGTCGGCGTCCGAGAGCACCACCGGCCCGTCGAGCGGCCGGGGCGGCGGCGGGCTCAGCCGGGCCACCTCCTCCCCGGTCAACGCGCCGGACTTGCTGACCGCGCTCTGCGGGCCGCCGTAGAACTCGTGCAGCAGGCAGTGCGCGGTCACCCCGACCACGCTGGGGGTGCGCGGCAGCTTCTGGAGCAGCAGCGCGTCGCTGTGCTCGCTGCTGGACGCCCGGCACACCGCGGCGATCTCGGTGCCGCCGGACATCAGGCTGACCCAGGAGGTGTCCGAGCGGCGGGCCAGCGCCTCGGCGACCGGCAGCGCGGCGTCCGGCGCGCACTGCACCCGCACCATCCACTCCACCTCGCCCAGCGCCCGCGGCTCGGCCAGTCCCAGCACCCGGAACGCGCCGGAGCCGCGGTGCCGGGTGTAGCGCCGGGCGATGGTCTGGTCGGAGACGCCCAGCACCGCGGCGATCCGGCTGAAGGGAGCCCGGCCGTCGGTCTGGAGGGCCTGGATGAGCCGGCGGTCCAGGTCGTCGAACGGCGCGGGCCGGGGGGCGGAACCGTCGGTTTTCACCGTTGGAGGCTAACCCGTGTCGGATTGCGCCGTCGGCAGCGCCGTGGCTGGGGAAGCGGGCCGGGCCCGGCGGAGAGTGGACCACCGGCCGGGCGCCCTGCCCGGCCGTCGTGATGACGCGCACCACCCAACGGAGGAAATGATCATGCGGTACGCACCCGGGAGCGGGCCCGGAGGGGGCGGCGACGGCCGGGCCCCCAGGGCGCGCGGCAAATGGTGGCCCCTGGTGGCCATCACCCTCGGCAACTTCATGCTGCTCGTCGACGTGACGATCGTGAACACCGCGCTGCCCAAGATCGCCGACGGCCTGGGCGCCTCGTTCACCTCCCTCCAGTGGGTGCTGGACGCCTATGCGCTGGCGCTGGCCGCGCTGTTGATGGTGGCGGGCTCGGCGGCCGACCTCTTCGGGCGCCGCCGCGTCTACGTCGGCGGCCTGGTGCTGTTCGCCCTCGCCTCGCTGGCCTGCGGGCTGGCGCCCGGCGCGGACCTGCTGGTCACGGCCCGGGTCGTGCAGGGCGTCGGCGCGGCGGCGATGTTCGCCAGCAACACCCCGCTGCTGATGGCCGCCTACCAGGGCCGGGACCGCGGCGTGGCGTTCGGCATCTGGGGCGGCACCAGCGGGGCGGCGGCCGCGGTCGGCCCCGTCCTGGGCGGGATGCTCACCGAGTGGACCGACTGGCGGGCGATCTTCCTGGTCAACCTGCCGCTGACCGCGATCGCCGTCTGGCTGTCCCTGCGGCACCTGAACGAGTCCTACGGCGACCCCGACCGCGCGCGCGGCGGTGCGGGCGGCCGGTCCGCCCTCGCCCGCATCGACTGGCCGGGCGCCCTCTCCTTCACGCTCTGCGCGGGCGCGCTGACCTACGGGCTGATGCGCGGCGGCGAGCACGGCTGGACGGAGACCGGAACGCTGACCTCGCTGGCGCTCGCCGTCCTGGCGCTGCTGGTGTTCGTGGTGGCGGAACGGCGCACCGCCGCCCCGCTGTTGGACCTCCGGCTGCTGCGCCGCCCGTCGTTCGCGGTGCTGATGGCGGCGGCGCTGCTGATGCAGGCGGCGGCCTTCCCGTACCTGACGTTCGTGGGCCTGTGGGCGCAGAACCTGCTCGGCCTCAGCCCGATCGGGGCCGGGCTGGCGGTGACGCCGATGGCGCTGATGTCCCTGTTGGTCGGCGTCTTCGGCGGCCGGTGGCTACAGCGCCTGGCGCCCCAACTCCCGCTCGGCATCGGCGTGTTGCTGATCGGCGCGGGCGGGCTGCTGCACGCCGCGCTGCTCGGCACCGGGTCCGACTGGGCGACCCTCATCCCCGGCCTGGCGGTGAGCGGGCTCGGCGTCGGCGCGGCGATGCCGGTGCTGGTGTCGGCGGCGCTGGGCGCGGCCCCGCCGCAGCGGGCCGGGATGGCGAGCGGGGCGGTGAACACCTTCCGCCAGCTCGGGTTCGCGTTCGGCATCGCCGTCCTGGGGACGGTCTTCAGCAGCGCGCTGAGCGACTCCGGGGCCGCGGCGGGCGGCCGGGGCGCGCTCGCCGCCGGCTACCTCTCCGGGCTGCGGGAGATCACGTTGATCTCCGGTCTGGTGGCGGTCGTCACCGGCCTGTTGGTCCTCGCGGTGGTCCGGCGCGCGCCGCGCGCGGAAGACGGGCCCGCATCCGGCTCCCGTACGGGCGGCCGGCACGCGCAGGGCGCGCCCACGGGCGAGCGGGCGCCGGCCACGGCATGACCCCGTAGGACGGCCGTGCGGGTCGGCACCCGGAACCGCACGGCCGTCCGCGGTTCCGGGTTGCCGCCCTGGGCCCTGCGAACGATCGTCCCGGGGCGCCACCCCCAAGTCAATCCTCGGGTTTCCTTTCATATCCCTTAGCTGGGGCTTGGGTTGGCCTCGGACCGCGGGCTACCGTGGCCCGGTGACCCTCGACGATCTGCGGGCCTTCGTGGCCGTCTGCGAGGCGGGCAGCCTCAGCGCCGTCGCCCGCGACCTGGGCTGCACCCAGTCCGCCGTCAGCCAGCGCGTCAAGCGCCTCGAACGGGAGGCGGGCATCGGCCTGTTGGAGCGCCGGCCGCGCGGGGTGGCGCCGACCGCCGCGGGCCGCATCCTGCACCGCGCGGCCCTCGACGGCCTGGGCACGCTGGACCTGGCGCTGCGCCGGCTCGCCGACATGCGCCGGGGCGACGGCGGGACGGTCCGGGTCACCACCGGCGCCACCACCGTCCGGCACTTCATGTCCGACGCGGTGGTGGCCTTCCGGGACCGGCAGCCGCACGTCAACTTGGAGTTCCACACCGAGAGTTCCAGCCGCCGCTGCTTCGAGGCGGTCGCGGACGGCGACTGTGACCTCGCCTGGATCACCATCGGCCCGCCCGTACGGGGCATCGAGCAGCACCCGGTGATCGGCCTGCCGTGGGTGCTCGCGGTGCGCGCCGACGATCCGCTGGCCGCCCGCGACCGCATCGAACCGGACGAACTCGCCGGCCTCCGCCTCATCCGGCTGCCGGAGAACTCCACCTCCCGGATGCGCCTCGACGGCCATCTCGGCCACCGGGAGGGGGCGTTGGGCCCTGTGGAACCCGGGGAAGAGGTGCCGGGGCCCAGCGCCACCAGCGTCGCCGACTGGGACACCGCGCTGCTGCTCGCCGAGCTCGGCGTCGGCCCCGCCGTCGTCCCCCGCCTCCCCGGCCACCGGGCCACCGCCGGCCACCCGGGCCTGCGCCTGGTGCCGATACCGGCGCTGCCACCGCTGACGACCGGGTGGGCGGTGCGGCAGTGGGCGGCGCTCGGCCCGGCGGCGGTGGAGTTCGCCGAGACGGTGAACCGGTGGCTGACGGGCGGGACTTCGACCGCCGGACTCAGGCCGCCGGGCGCCGCCCCCGGGCTCCTGCCTCAGGCCCGCACGACCGGCTCCTGAATCTCGGTGACCCACTCCTCCTGGTCCTCCGGGCACTCCAGGTACAGCTCGCGGGCGTACCCGGCCGAGCGGTAGCCGTTGCCGTCGATCCAGCGCGCCAGGTGCTGCGCGGTCGGCATGATCCGGCTCATCGGGCCGCGGTGGACGACGGTCGCCGCGAGGTCGAGCCCCGGCAGCGTGACGACGTCGAAACCGGTCCCGGTCCGGCCAGTCGCAAAGACCCCGGCTCCGGGGTCATCTCCCCGCTCCCGCACGGCCCTTGCCAACTCCTCGCGGGTGACCACGCACCCGGCGTGCACCACGACCGCGTCCCCGGCGCCCTCCGGCGCGTCCTCGTAGTACGCGAGCCCGGGGCCGGCCGCGCTCACCCCGGCGGCGTCCAGCCGGCGCCCCAACTCCGCGTAGAGCGGCGCGATGACCGGGCCGATGTCCTCGGGGCCGTAGCTCACGGCGGTGCCGCTCAACTCGGCGAGCAGGACCGGTTCGGTGCGCTTGAGCACCACGTCGTCGACGGACATGTGTCCCTCACTCTCGATCGACCGGAGCCTCGCCTCGACCTGCGCCAGCCGGGCCTCGGCCGCGCTCATCTCCGCCGCCAGCTCCGCCCTCCGCAGCCGCAGCATGCCGCGCAGCTCCGCCGCGTCCACCCGCTCGTCCAGGATGGCCGCCACCTGCTGGAGGCCGAACCCCAGGTCCTTGAGCGCGATGATGCGGTTGAGCCGGGCGAGCTGGCCGGCCGCGTAGAAGCGGTAGCCGGTGACAGGGTCGGTACGGGCCGGCGGCAGCAGCCCGATCGCGTCGTAGTGGCGCAGCATCCGGGCCGATACCCGGCCGTACCGGGCGAAATCTCCGATGTTGAACATGACGCCTCCCAGTCGAGCGGTTTCCACAGTGTCAAGGTCAACGCCCGCCGCCCGCACACCGGAAAGACGGGCGCACGCACACCCAGAGGACCGGCGCAACCGCAGCGGAACGCCCGGATCCGGTCACCGTCCGCCGGCATCCCCGCAGCACGGAGCGACCGGCCCGCGCACTTCGGCCCGCACACTCCGGCCGACGATGGCAGCATCGCGTCAAGTCCGGTCCGCAAAGCGTCAATGAAGCGTCATGGAGCGGCCGTAGGCCCCCCGCAGCGGGCATAGCGTCAGTGCCCGAGCCCCGGCAAGCGCACAGTCCACCAACGGTCCGGGGCCGCCGTCCCGTCGAGGAGAACGACGTGTCCCACCATCACCCCGCGGAAGACCCCGAGCCTGCTGATCGCGTCCCGGCCGGACCTCTCTTCGTCCCCGTCCGGTCGGGACCCGCGGGCTGTACCGCCCGCCTGTTCCGCACGCCGCTCGGCGGCCGCACGGCCGTCGGCTTCACCTCGCTTCAGCGGCTGGCCGAGGTTCTCGGCGGCGGCCAGCCCTGGGTGCGGCTCTCCGAGCCCGCGCTGCGCGCGCTGACCGAGCCCGTCGGCGCGACCACCGTGACCGTCGACCCGCGCTTCACCCCCGACCTCGCGCGGGACGGCCGGACCTTCCCCGACCTCGCGCACGATCCGCGGCCGGTCCGCGACGTCGCCCGCGACCCGCGGCTGACCGCCGACCTGCCCCGCGAACCGCGCCTGGCCCCCGACGTCCTGCGCGAGCCCCGCCTCACCCCCGCACCGCGCATCCCCCGTAGCCCTCGCCTACGGGCCGTCTGAGGAAGCGGCATCCCCACCATGAGCCACACCACCCTGCCCCGGACGGCCGGCACCCCGGCAACGCCCGCACCGCGCACGACGGCCCCGCGCCCGTCCGCTTCCCCGGACGCCGACGCGCTCGCCATCTGGCCCGCCTCCACCGTGCCCCTGGCCGACGAGGACCTCTCCCTCGGCGGCGTCGCGCTCACCGAACTCGCCGACCACTTCGGCACCCCCGCCTACATCCTGGACGAGGACGAGGTGCGCAGCCGCTGCCGCGCCTACCTCCGCGCCTTCCCCGACACCGACGTCTACTACGCGGCCAAGGCGTTCCTGTGCCGCGCCATGGCGCACTGGGTCGCGGAGGAGGGCCTGGGCCTGGACGTCTGCTCCGCCGGCGAGTTGGAACTCGCCGTCACCACCGGCTTCCCGCCCGAGCGCATCGTGCTGCACGGCAACGCCAAGAGCCCCGCCGACCTGCGGGCCGCGCTGCGGCTCGGCGTCGGCCGGATCGTCATCGACAGCACCTCCGAGATCGCCCGGCTGGCCGCCGCGGTCCCGGTGGGCAGCCGGCAGAAGGTGCTGATCCGGGTCGTCCCAGGCATCGCCGCCGGCGGCCACGCCAAGATCCGCACCGGCACCGAGGACCAGAAGTTCGGGCTGTCCCTCGCCGACGGCTCCGCCCAGCACGCCATCACCCGCGTCCTGGGCCAACCGCGCCTCGAACTCGTCGGCCTGCACTGCCACTTGGGCTCCCAGATCACCGCCGTCAAGCCCTACCTCTCGGCCGTGCGCCGGCTGGTCGGCCTGCTGGCCCGGGTCCACGAGCAGCACGGCGTGATCCTGCCCGAGCTGGACCTCGGCGGCGGCCACGGCGTCGCGTACCGCCCGGGCGAGCCCACCCTCGACGTGGACAGCCTCGCCACCAAGGTCCGCGCCGAACTCGCCGGCGGCTGCGCGGCGGCCGGCCTTCCGGTGCCCCGGCTGGCCATCGAGCCGGGCCGCGCCATCGTCGGCCCCGCGGGCGTCGTCCTCTACCGGGTGCTCGCCGTCAAGCGCACCGGCTCCACCACCTTCGTCGCGGTGGACGGCGGGATGAGCGACAACCCCCGGCCCGCGCTCTACGGGGTCCGCTACGCGCCCCGGTTGGTCGGCCGCCACTCGGCCGCCGCGACCGAACCGGTCACCGTCGTGGGCCGGCACTGCGAGGCCGGCGACGTGCTCGCCTCCGACGTCCAACTGCCCTCCGACGTCCGCCCCGGCGACCTGCTCGCGGTCCCCGTGGCCGGCGCGTACCACCTGTCGATGGCCTCCGGCTACAACCTCGTCGGCCGCCCGCCGGTCGTCGCGGTCACCTCGGGCCACGCCCGGCTCCTGGTCCGCCGGGAGTCCCTGGCGGACATCCAGGAGCGGGACATCGGGCTCTGATGCGGGCCCTGCCGCGCGGCCTGATGCGGGGCCTCAAGCGGGGCCTCAAGCGGGGCCTCAAGCAGGGCTGAAGTGCCATCTGTTCAGGGCCCGCTCCCAGCGGTCCTGACCCCTGACCCCCCGGTGGAGGCGCGCCTGTTCAAGGCCCCTCCACCGGGGGCTTCACCGTCCGCGCGGTCACGGGAGCCGGCCCGGCCTCCACCGGGGGCATCGGCTCCCCGCCCGGGTTCCAGGCCGCCAGGAAGGCCGGCTGGCGGGCCAGATCGACCAGTTCGACCCGGGCGCCGATGCTCCCCACCCGGTGGTAGGCGAACGGCCGCCCGTAGGGGCACCCGCTGAACTCCTCCGGGAGCCCCGCCGCCGCCAGCCTCCGGCCGCCGTCCTCGATCGACCGCGTCCAGAACCGTCGGGTAGGACCGCCGCATTGCTGCGGCGGTCCCCCCTCAGAACCGGGCATGCCCGCTTTCCAGGCACCACGGCTCAAGCAAGCCCCGAGGGCGACGAGGAATCCGCGTCGGCGTCATGGCTGGTGCACCACCGTTCCGGCGAGGTTCCGCCGTCGGCAGTGGGCGTGGAGGAGCCGGTAGAAGGTCCGATCCTGGCCGCCGACCTGTTCGACGATGTGCTGTTTGGCCAGCACGCGCCGGACGGTCATGAACCACTGTTCCCACTCACGTGGACTGCGTGGTTCGTGCTCGGCGTGCAGAAGGAGTTCCCCGCAGAAGGGACAGCGTCCGCCCTGGCGCTTCAGGAGCCGGGCGGTGTGCTCGTCCACTGGCGGGGCCTTCTTCTTGCGTCGCCGATCGGCCCAGTACACGGTCAGGGCGGGGTCATCCGGGGAGGCTCCGCCGTGGACCGGGACGTGTCGGACGATCTTCGTCCAGGCGAACTTGGTGAGGTAGGCGCCGCTGTCGCGGTCACCGAACACCCAGCGGTCCTGCCGGGACTTGTGGAACTTGCCGAAGTAGCGGGTCGCGACCCATCCCCTCGACTTGTTCGGGTGCGAGCGTCTGGCCCACCGGTAGGTGAGGTGCCAGACGTGATGGTCCAAGCCGGTGAAGATCCGGCTGGAGACCACGCTCCGGTAGTAGGCCGACCATCCCCGGACGACCGGGTTGAGCCGGAACACCACGGCGGCCGCGTTCGCGCCGTGCATGGAGCGCACGTCGGCGGACAGCCGCTTCCGGAGCCGCTTGACCGACTCCTTGCTGGGGGTGATGAGCAGCTTTCCGCTGCCCTGCCGGTCGACTTGGCGGCGGATGTCGAAGCCCAGGAACGAGAACCCTTCCTCAACGTGGACGACGCGTGTCTTGTCCTCGTTGAAGCGGAGCCCTCTCGGCTCCAGCCATGCTGCGAGATCGGCCTTGACCTGTTCGGCCTGCTCGCGGCTGTGGCACATCGCTACGTAATCGTCGGCGTATCTGACCAGCACAGGGCATCCCTTGACCGTCTCAGCGTCACTACGGACGCTGGGCCGGTAGCGGACCCCTGCCACTTTCTCCATTCCGTGCAGGGCCACGTTCAGCAGCACGGGACTGATCACGCCGCCTTGGGGAGTTCCCTCGTCGGTCGGCGTGAACTCGCCGGACTCGATCACGCCGGCCTTCAGCCAGGCCCGGACCATGCCCCGCGCGGGGAAGGTCCCAAGACTGTCGAAAATATGGTCGTGGTCGATCCGGTCGAACGCCCCGGCCAGGTCCGCGTCCAGGATCCACCGACGCTGGCTGCGGTTGCCGCACAGCGTCTTGAAGATGGCCTCGATCGCGTCGTGGCAACCCCGTCCGGGCCTGAATCCGTAAGATCTCGGCTCGAACCGGGCCTCCCACTCGGGCTCCAGCGCGTTCTTCACGCGTGCCTGCTGCACGCGGTCCGCCAGCACCGGGATTCCCAGGGGACGCTGCTTTCCGTTTGCCTTCGGAATGAAGACCCGCCGGACCGGCAGGGCTTTGAGCGGCGAGGCGTCACGGTGCATCCGCTCCGCCAGATCCGCCCGTTCGCGGGAGGTCAGGGCGACCTCGCCGTCGATGCCTGCCGTCTTGCGGCCAGCGTTGCGCTGCGTGACCTGCCTCACGCTGATCAGCGTGTTGCTCCGGCTCCGCAGCATCAGCTTTTGCAGGTTGCGGACCTTCTTCAGGTCCCCGTCCTTCGTCGCCTTGAAGATCCTCTGCCTCAGTCGCCGTACGTGGTCCTCATGGGCGCGCCAGTTGATGGCGTCCCAGTCGGGTGCCGCGTCCTCCGGTCCGTTCACTCCGAGGGCCGCCATCGCCAGAGCGAATGCGTGTGCCGTCATCTGTGTCTAACTTGTCCTTCGGTTCCGGTACTTCAGCTTTGGTGCATCAAAGGCTCACCCGGTCCACGTCAGCTCCCTTTCAGGCCAGGCAGATGCCTGTATCCGGCCGGTTATGCGGGACGACCGCGAAGGGCGCGGCCTTGGTGTCCCGGTTTCCCGTCGCCTTTCGGCGTACCGGCATTGGCTTCTTGGACCGTCCTGCGCCCGCCGGGGAGTTGGGCCTCCCTCACGGTCGGCTTACCGGGACAAGTCCCGGACCCCGACGGGGTTTTCACGTTCCGCATGGCCGAGATCCGGCCGGGGTGGGCGCTCTCTGTACCCCGGGGCGGTGGTGTTCTCCACGGCTGGCTCCTAGTCACCAGCCGCCACCTGCCGTTTCGCAACGGCCAGCCCTGCCCCCAGCGGTTCATCCCATCTCCGGGGGTTTCGATATCGAGGCATCATCGAGAGTTCGCGTGTACTCGCCCGTCCGGCCTTCCCCTTGCCTGTAACCCCCGGATGGAGCGGGAGCCCTTGGGCGTCTTCCCTGAGCTTCGCACCCTGCCGTTACCAGCAACGCACGTCAGAGCGGGGACGGATCCGTGAACACTTATCCGGAGCTACGCTGCTGTCATCGTGCTCAGCCCTCCAATCAGCGCGCTCACTCGAACCATGCGACTTCGTGTCGCACCCAGGTGATCGAAGCGCGCCCCCTCGGACGCGTCCCACGGGCCGCCCGGCGCCGCCGGCTCGATCAGCTCGATGTGGGGCGGGGCGCCCCGCGTGAAGGCGATCCGGAAGTCCCACTCCCCGATCCGGTCCGCCCGCGGCGCGCTGAACTCGACGCCGGCCGCCGCCCCCAAGTCCCGTATCGCCGCGGCCATATCGGGCACGACGAAGCACACGTGGTAAAAGCTCCCGGCCATCTGATCCCCGTTTCCTGGTCTCTTGCGCTCTTGCGCTCTTGCTCTCTTGCGCTCTTGCTCTCTGGTCCTTTGGCTCTTTGGCGCTTTGGCGCTTTGGCGCTCTGGTCTCTGGCCCTCTGGTCTTGTCCGGCTCTAGCAGGTGCGTGGGGGCTGTCCGCGGGCCGTCGGGCCATCTCACCCGCAGAGCATTTAGCTGGCCCATGAAACAGTCAGTTGTAGGATGACTGGGCAACTGCGGTGCGAACAGCATGAGCGGCCTGGCCGGCTGCCACCGCTGCGGCTCACGATGGCCCGTGGCCCGTGGCCGATGGCCGGTGCTCAGCAGGACGGGCTCACGGACGCACCTGACTCATGGGCTCGCGGGCTCACAGACACGACACGACGCACAGGACGGGCACGGAAACAGGGCGATGGCACTCAAGGCAGCAGGACGGCAATCCCTCGTCGACACGGTCGTCGAGGCCCTCCGCGCCCAGCTTGCCGCCGGCGAGTGGCAGGTCGGCACCCGCATCCCCACCGAGCACGCCCTCGCCGAACAGCTCCAGGTCGGCCGCAACACCGTCCGCGAGGCGGTGCGCGTCCTCGTCCACGCCGGGATGCTCCGCTCGCGCCAGGGCGAGGGCACCTTCGTCGTCTCCACCGCGGATCCGGCGGAGATCATGCGCGGCGTCCAACGGGCCGGCATCCGCGACGTCTTGGAGCTCCGCATCGCCCTGGAGGCGGAGGCCGCCCGGCTGGCCGCACTCCGCCACCAACCCGCCGACCTGGCCCGGATGCGGGCGGCCCTGGACGCCCAGGTCGAGCTGGAGGACGCCGAGGGCCAGCCCCACTCCGGCAGCCTGGAGCTCTACGCCGACCACGACATCGCCTTCCACAAGGCCGTCGTCGAGGCCGCGCACAACACCGCGTTGACGGCGACCTACGGCTGGTTCAGCAGCTCCGTACGGGAGGCGCTGGTCACCGCCCTCGACGACCAGGCCATGCCGAAGATCGTGCACGGCGACCACCGCGCCGTCCTGGACGCGATCGCCCACGGCGACCCGGACGCCGCCGAACGCGCCACCCGCGCCCTCCTGGACAAGCCCAAGCGGGCCGTAGAGGCCCTCCTCGCCGCCGACGACTGACCCCGCGGCTCCGCCCTTTCCCCTTCCGCTCCCCCCAACTCCCCTCATTCCCCCCTGCTTTCCTCTTCTCCCTCCCTTCTCTCCCCTCCCATCACGAGTGCACGATTGGCTAGGTACGCACGCATGCCAGGGACCGACTCGACCGCTCCGGTCGATCTCATCGACGCCGAGGAAGATCTGATCCCGGCCCCGCAAGTGGCCACGGCCAGGCGCCGACTGCGGACCCACCCCGCCCTCCTCCTCGCCGGCATCGTCCTCGCCGCGGTGAACATGCGGGCGGCGCTCGCCGGTGTCTCGCCGCTGCTCAACGAGATGGCGCAGCACTTCCACCTGGCCGCCACCGCCACCAGCCTGGTGACCACCATTCCGCTCGTCTTCATGGGCCTGGGCTCGCTCATCGCGCCGCGGGTGGCGCGCCGTTGGGGCACCGAAGCGGCGCTGTGCGGCGCGCTGGTCGCGCTGTGCGGCGGCATCGTGCTGCGGATCGCGCCGCCGGTCGCCGCGCTGTTCGCCGGCTGCGCGGTGGTGGGCGCGTCCATAGCCCTGCTCAACGTGTTGATGCCGGGCCTGATCAAGCGGGACTTTCCGGAGCGCGCGGCGGGCATGACGGCGCTCTACTCGACCGCGATGATCCTCGGCGCGACCGTCTCGGCCGCGTCGGCCGTCCCGTTGGAGAACGCGCTCGGCAGTTGGCAGGGTTCCCTCGTCTCCTGGGCACTGCTCGCCGCCGTGGCCGCCCTCGTCTGGCTCCCGCAGGCCGTGCTCGCCCGCCGGGGCACGCACCACGGCGAGGCCGCGGCGACGCCCGCCCACACCGCCGAGTCCGGCCCGAAGTTGACCCGCTCGCCGCTCGCCTGGCAGGTGACGGTCTTCATGGGCTCGCAGTCGCTGATCGCGTACGTGATCATCGCCTGGATGCCGACGATCTTCACCGACCACGGCATGGGCAAGAGCGAGGCCGGACTGGTCTTCGCCTTCAGCACGCTGGTGCAGATGGTCGGTTCGTTCGTGGTCCCGACGCTCGCCGGCCGGATGCGTCGCCAGCGACTGCTGGGCGTGACGGTCTCCGCGCTGATGGCCTGCGGTGTCACGGGGCTGCTGATCGCGCCGGTGGCCGGCGCCTGGCTGTGGGCGGCGATCCTCGGCGTCGGCCAGGGCGGTGCGCTCGGCCTGGCCCTGACGATGATGGTGCTGCGGTCCGGCGACGCACACACCGCCGCCCGGCTCTCCGGCATGTCCCAGACCGGTGGCTACCTCCTGGCCGCGGTCGGCCCCCTGGCCCTGGGCGCCGTCCACCAGGCCACCGACGGCTGGACCGTCCCGCTCCTCCTCCTGCTCGCCGTCTGCGCCGGCCTCGCCCTCCTGGCCCTGGGCGCGGGCCGCGACCGCCGGATCGGCGGGGTGAACTGAGCGGTGCGCAGGCCACGGGGCCTGCCGGCTCCACCGGGTTCGCGGCTCGCCCTGCCCCCTGCTCGCCGTTTGCGCTCCTCGCCGGCCTTGCTGATCTGACTGGCCCAGTTGGCCCGGTTGGCCCGGTTGGCCTGGCTGGCCTGGCTGGCCTGGCTGGCCGGTTGCACCCCTCGCGCCGGAGGCGAGCGCACCCGGATCGGTAAGGCGAGCCGCCCGGGCCCGACTTCACGGCCTGGCCCGGCATCGCGGCCTGGCCCGGATCCGCGTCGCGGGCTGACTACCGCTGGGGCGGACGCAGCGAGGCGGGACCGCGCCGGACGGCCCGGGGGCGGGCGGTGCCGGCCCAGCCCGGGCGCGGCGCCCCCGTGGGGCGGAGGTCACCCCGCTCGTCCCTCACCGCTCCCACTGCCCTCTGCCGTCCCACCGCCGGCGCCCTTCTCCCCGTCGCCCCACCAACGGTCTAGCCGTGGGTGGTGAGCGCGGCGCGACCCTGCGTGGTGGCGATGCCCGGGCCGCGGTTCGATCGGCGGGCGGCCGGCCCGGTGAGCCGGCCACGCTCCCGCGCGAGGTGACCGTGCCGCGGCACAGCCGGCTGACCTACCGTGCCCCCATGAGCGATGTTCAGCACGCCGGTCGCCGGCCCGGACCGCGGCTCTCCCGCACCGGCTGGCTCCTCCTCGTCGCCGTTCTGTGTGTCGTGCTCGTCCTCGCCGTGCTGATCGTGCCGCGGCTGCTGCGCGAGCGGCAGTACGGTCAGCTCGCCGTCCCGGAGGGCCAGCGGGCCTCTCAGATCTACGCCTCCGTCGACCAGGCCCTGCACGTGCCCCAGGGCACCACCGCAAGGGCCGCCAAGACCGCGCACCTCGATCTGCCCGCCGAGGCGAAGGGCAACCCCGAGGGCTACCTCTTCCCCGCGACGTACCCCCTCCGCAAGGACACCACCCCGGAGTCGCTGCTCTCCTACATGGTGAAGACCTCCGGCCAGCGGCTCACCGCCGACGGCATCACCCAGTACCGCACCGTGGTGATCGCCAGCATCGTGCAGGCCGAGGCGGACCGGCCGTCCGACATGGGAAAGGTCGCCCGGGTCATCGACAACCGGCTCACCAGGAACATGCCGCTGCAGATGGACTCGACGATCAACTACGCGCTCGGCCGCAGCACACTGCACACCACCCATGCCGACACCCGCACCAACAGCCCGTACAACACCTACAAGTTCGAGGGCCTGCCGCCGACCCCGATCGCCAACCCCGGTGCCGACGCGCTGAAGGCGGCGGCCGCGCCGCCCGCCGGCGACTGGCTCTACTTCGTCACCGTCAAACCGGGCGACACCCGCTTCACCGCCGACTACCAGGAACACCTGCGGAACGTGCGGGAGTTCAACAACGGCCAGAAGAACGGCGCCACCGGCGGCTCCGGCAACACCACCACCGCCGGCGAATAGCCACCCAGCCACCCACGGTCCGCCCGACGCCGCGGGCCCGGCCCACACCCGGCCCACACCCGGCGCCGCCCGGACGATCGCCCGTCCGGGCGGGGCAAGCGCGTCTACTCCTCCCCGGCCAGCGTCAGTGCCTTCAGCCGACGTGCCGCGTACCAGGTCGCAGCGCCGGTGACGGCCACCAGCAGGCAGACGGCGAGCGGCAGTTGGACCGCGGAGCTCAACGCGCCGTCGGCGCCGACCTGCTGCCCCACCGCGAGCGCCCACTGCTGGATGCTGAGTATCCGCGCCCCGGGCACGACGTTGCCCACGAACGCCTCCCAGACCAGGGCGTAGACCAGGCCGAAGACCACGGCGTGCCGGGTGATGGTGCCGAACAGCAGGAAGAGCGCGCTGTAGGCGACCGAGGCGATGGCCGCCGCCACCGCGTACGCCACGGCTATCTGCTGGCTGTTGCCGTTCAGGACGAAGCCGGCGACGAGCACCGGTATCGCCGAGAACACGACGGTCACCCCGATCGCGACCAGCAGCTTGGTCACGATGATCGTCGAGCGGCGGACCGGCTTGGCCAGGAGGTAGATCACCGAGCCGTCGTCGATCTCCGGGCCGATCGCGCCCGTGCCCGCGATCACGCCGATCAGCGGGACCATCGTGCCCAGCGCGAAGCCGCCCAGGATGCCACCGGCAGTGGCGTCGTCGGCGCCGGTCAACGCCCGGACGACCACGGCGATCGCCACCAGGAGGGCGGGCAGCGCGAAGAGGATCAGGGCGCGGCGCCGGCCGAGCAGCGCCCGGTAGGTGAGCCGGGCGACGGTCGGGTGGAAGAGCGCGGCCTTGGGCGCGGCGGCGGGCGCCGGCGGGGCCGCGGGAGAGGTCGTGGACATGTGCCTCAGGGCTCCTTTCTGGCCTCAGGCCGCTACGAGGTAGGAGAAGACCGATTCCAGCGACTCGTCGGAGGGCGAGACGGTCAGCAACCGGATGCCGTGGTCGCGGGCGACCCTCGGCAGGAGTTCGGTGAACCGGCCGAAGTCGACGGCCTGGACGCGCAGGGCGCCCTCCACCACGTCGACCTCGATGCCGGCCGTCGAGGGGTCGGCTATCAGCGCTCCGGCCAGTGCCCGGTCGTTGTCGGACCGGACGAGGTAGCGGTGCGGGCGGTCGGTCATCAGCCGGCGGATCTTGCGGAAGTCGCCGGAGGCGGCATGCCGGCCGGCCACCACCACCTCGATGTGCGAGGCCAGTTGCTCGACCTCTTCCAGGATGTGCGAGGAGAACAGGACCGTACGGCCCTCGTCGCCCATCCGCCGCAGCAGCTCCATCAGTTGCATCCGCTGCCGCGGGTCCATGCCGTTGAACGGCTCGTCGAGCAGCAGCACCGACGGGTCGTGGACCAGCGCGGAGGCCATCTTCACCCGCTGCCGCATGCCCTTGCTGTACGTGGAGATCTTGCGGTCCTGGGCGTGCTCCATCTCGACCGTGGCCAGCGACCGGGCTGCCGCGGCCCGGCCGAGGCCGTGCAACTCGGCGTTGGCGAGGACGAATTCGCGTCCCGTGAGGAAGTCGTACATCGCCTCCCGCTCCGGGACGAGGCCGATGTGGCGGTAGCTGGCGGCATTGCGCCAGACCGTCGTGCCGTCGAGGGTGACGGTGCCGTTGGAGGGGGCGAGGAAGCCGCCCATCATGTTGATGAGGGTGGACTTGCCGGCGCCGTTGGGGCCGAGCAGGCCGGTGACACCGGGGGCGATGGTCATGGTGATGTCGTTGACGGCAACGACATTGCCGAACCAGCGCGAAACGTGGTCGATGCTAAGAGCACTCATGGGCGCAGCCCATTCCTTGAGGGGTGGCGGTCGGGCGACGGGCGGGCACTCATGGGCGCAGCCCATTCCTTGAGGGGTGGTCTTCGGGTGAGGGGTGGGCGGTCACAGTCCGGCCTTCCGGTAGCGGCGCATCAGCAGGCCGTAGCAGCCGGCTATGACGAGCAGCGCGACGAGGAGGTAGACGAACCCGGCGGCGGTGGACGGCGTCAGCCCGTTGGGGAAGGAACTGCTGCCGCCCAGGAACGTGGCCTGCACTCCGTCGACGAGGGTGATGGGCGAGAAGAGCCCCAGCCAGCCGACGGCGCCGTCGCTGCCCCGGAGGGTGGCGATGCCCTGGATCGCGCTGACCGCGCCGTACGGGATGGTGAGCACGGCGATCACGGCGGCGACGCCGAACCCGCGCCGGGGTGTGAGCGCCGAGACGACCAGCCCGATGCCGGCGAACAGCAGCGACAGCAGCGCCACGCTGACCAGTCCCTGCCCGAACCCCTTGGTCTGGTCGAGGAAGTCCAACTTCCCCAGCAGCGCCCCGACATAGAGGATCACCAGCGGCGCGGCGGTGAGCAGGAACAGCGCGCTCGCCATCGCCGCGAACTTCGCCATGACGTAGTCGGCCCGCTCGATCGGCCGGGAGAAGTACAGCGGCGTGGTCTTGAAGCGCAGGTCGCGGGAGACGGACTGCGGGGCCTGGGACGCCAGGTAGAGGCCGATGACGGCCTGGAGGTAGACGGCGTATTCGGTGTAACCCAGCGGCAGGCTGTGGGCCTTGGTGAACATCGTCACCGCGACCAGGATGCCGGCCGGCAGGCACATCACCGCGAAGAGCAGCATCGGCAGCACCTTGCTCTTCGCCGACCGCCCGATGCCGTAGGCGCCGCGCAGGCTCTGCGAGAACAGCGACCGCCGGGCGTAGCCGCGGCCCAACCGGGGGCCGTCGTAGTGCCGGTAGCCGATGTTGTGGATGTAGGCGCCGCCCGGCGTGGTTTCCGTACTCATCCTGCGTTCCCTCCGCCCACGGTGGTGGGGCGATCGGTGCCCCGCCCCGCCGTCGCGTTGCTCTCCTGCCCGGCACCGGCCCGCGGCCGCGCCCCTGCCGCCTGCGCGTCCGCGTCGCGGAACACCTCGGCGATCTGGTGCCGGCGCTGCTCCATCCGCACCAGGCCCAGCCCGAGCCCGGCGACGGTGTCCCGCACCAGGTCGTACGTCCCGTCCCCGGACGCCTCGACGAAGAGGACGTGCCCGGGAGAGGCGAGCCCCTCCGTCCCGGGGGCGCCGGTGGTCACCGCGGCGCCGGCCGCGGTCAGCGCTGCGCGCAGCGCGCCGGTGCCGTCCGGGTGGGCGTCGGTGTCCGTGACCTCCACCGCCAGTGAGGTGGTGACCTTGGTGAACTCCGTGGTGGAGGAGGACCGCAGCAGCTTGCCGCCGTCGACCACGACGACGTGGTCGCAGGTGCGCTCCAGCTCCCCCAGGAGGTGGGAGGTGACCAGGACCGAGATGCCGAAGTCGGTGTGGACCCGCCGGATGAGGCCGAGCATCTCGTCCCGGCCCACCGGGTCCAGGCCGTTGGTCGGCTCGTCCAGGAAGACCAACTGCGGGTCGTGCACCAGCGCTTGGGCCAGCTTCACCCGCTGCTTCATGCCCGTGGAGTAGCCGCCGATGGGGCGGTACCGCTCCTCGTAGAGGCCGACGTGGCGCAGGGTGTCGGCGGTGCGCTCCCGGGCGGCGGTCGGCGGCAGGCCGGACATCCGCGCCATGTGCACCACGAACTCGGTGGCCGAGACGTCCGGCGGCAGGCAGTCGTGCTCGGGCATGTAGCCGACCCGCTCACGAATGGTGCTGCCGTCCTTGGTCACGTCCAGCCCGAGGACGCGGGCGGTCCCTTCGGTGGCCGGGGCCAGACCGAGCAGGATCTTGATCAGGGTCGACTTGCCGGCACCGTTGGCACCCACCAGGCCCGTCACGCCGGGGGCGATGTCCACGGAGAGCCGGTCCAGCGCGGTCACCCTCGGGTACCGCTTGGTCAGGCTTTCGGTCACGATCACAGTCACGTGTTCGAAGGTAGTGGCGCCCGACACACCCGTCGTCAACCCCAGCGGTGGTCTTCGCCTACCACTCCGGTACGACGAACCCGTAGGGGTTCTCATGCTTCAGCGGCAGTCGGACTCAGGGGCGCGCCGTGTCATCGGCCTCGTCGGCACACACCCCTTGACGCAGCCGCCAGTCATTGTCACATTCATCAGTGGCAAGTTACGGGCACGTACCGCAATGGACCGCTCACGGACGGACGGTAGGCGATGGCCTCAGTCACCTCAGCGACCGCAGCAGCAACGGGAGGACTCACCACCGAGCTCAGGGGATTCCAGGAGGTCCAACGGCTCGCCTACGCCTGCGCGGAGGCGGTGGCCGCCCAGCTCAAGCCCGGGATCACCGAGCGCGCCGCGGCACGGATGCAGCGCGAGTGGCTGCGCGAGCGCGGAGTGCAGGACTGGTTCCACCTGCCGTTCGCGTGGTTCGGCGACCGCACCGCGTTCGTCAACTTCCGCGTGCCGCTCCAGTTCTTCCCGACCAATCGGCAACTGGAAGCGGGGATGCCGTTCATCCTCGACATGGCGCCGGTGCACAACGGCTTCACCGCCGACATCGGCTACTCCGGCTGCCTGGGCCTCAACCCCCTGCACGACCGGCTCCTCGCCGACCTGGAGGCACACCGCGAACTGATCCTGCGCGAGGTGCGCGAACGGCGCCCGCTGCGCGAGATCTACCAGGACGTCGACCGGCTGATGACCCGGCAGGGGTATGCCAACCGCCACCGCGCCTATCCCTTCGGCGTCATCGCGCACAAGGTCGACCGGGTCCGGCAGCGCAACTGGTCCCCCACCCTCTTCGGGTTCGGCACCCAGTCCCTCAAGGGCCTCGCCTCGGACGCGCTGCACGGCCACCGGGACGGCTGGTCCCCGCTGTGGAGCCCGTACCGCTTCTCCGACCACCCGCCGCAGCCCGGCCTGTGGGCGGTCGAACCCCACCTCGGCTTCCGGGGCACCGGGGCGAAGTTCGAGGAGATCCTGGTCGTGACGGACTCCAAGGACCCGCAGGAGAGCGCCTTTTGGCTGGACGACGATCTGCCGCACGTGCGGCGCTGGCAGGAGGAGAAGGCCGCGTGAAGACGGGACGTGGACGGGACGCGCAGCAGGGCCGCGAACGGGCGGACGGGGGGACGGCGGTGACCGCCGGGCTCCCGGAGGCCCGGGAGCGCCGGGTGCGCACCGGCGGGATCGAACTGTGCGTCGCCGAACTCGGCGATCCGGACCGGCCCACGGTGGTGCTGGTGCACGGCTATCCGGACAGCAAGGAGGTGTGGTCCGAGGTCGCCCGCGGCCTGGCCGAGCGCTTCCACGTGGTGCTCTACGACGTCCGGGGCTGCGGCCGGTCCACCGCACCGCGGCCGCTGCGCGGCGGCTTCACCCTGGAGAAGCTGACCGACGACTTCCTGGCCGTGGCGGACGCGGTCAGCCCCGATCGGCCGGTCCACCTCGTGGGCCACGACTGGGGCTCCGTCCAGTCCTGGGAGTTCGCCACCGTGCGGCGCACGGAGGGTCGGATCGCCTCCTTCACCTCGATGTCCGGGCCGTCCCTCGACCACTTCGGCCACTGGATCAAGAAGCGGATGGCCCGCCCCACCCCCGGGCGGACGGCCCAACTGCTGGGCCAGGGTGCCAAGTCCTGGTACGTCTACCTGCTGCACACGCCCGCGCTCCCCGAGCTCGCCTGGAAGGGCCCGCTCGGCAAGCGCTGGCCGAGCATCCTCCAGCGGGTGGAGAAGGTGCCCGACGGCGACTACCCCACCGCGTCGCTGCCCACCGACGCGGCGCACGGCGCCTGGCTGTACCGCGACAACGTCCGCGCCCGGCTGCGCCGCCCGCGCGCCGACGCCTACGCCCACTGCCCGGTCCAGCTCATCGTCCCCACCGGCGACGCGTTCCTCTCCCAGCGGCTCTACGACGATCTCGACCAGTGGGCGCCCGAGTTGGTGCGCCGCACGCTCCCGGCGAAGCACTGGGTGCCCCGCACCCGCCCCGACCAACTCGTCGCCTGGATCGATGAGTTCGTCACCGCCAAGGAGGAGGGCGATCCGGCGAAGGGCGTCGTGGCCACCGGCCCGTACGCCGATCGCTTCGGCGGCCAACTGGTGTTGGTGACCGGCGCGGCCAGCGGCATCGGCCGGGCCACCGCGTTCGCCTTCGCGGAGGCCGGTGCACGGGTCGTCGCCGTCGACCGGGACGCGGAGGGGGCGTCCCGGACCGCCGAGCTGGCGCGGCTGATCGGCGCACCGGAGGCGTGGGGCGAGGCCGTCGACGTCTCCGACGAGGCGGCGATGGAGAAGCTGGCCGACAAGGTCGACGCCGAGTACGGCCCCGTGGACGTGCTGGTCAACAACGCCGGCATCGGCCTGTCCGGCTCCTTCCTGGACACCACCACCGAGGACTGGAAGAAGGTCCTGGACGTCAACCTGTGGGGCGTCATCCACGGCTGCCGGATCTTCGGCGGGCGGATGGCAGACCGCGGCCAGGGCGGCCACATCGTCAACACCGCCTCGGCCGCCGCCTTCCAACCGTCCCGGATCCTGCCCGCCTACAGCACCTCCAAGGCGGCCGTCCTGATGCTCAGTGAGTGCCTGCGCGCCGAACTCGCCGGCCGGGGCATCGGCGTCACCGCCATCTGCCCCGGGCTGGTCAACACCGGCATCACCGGCACCGCCCGCTTCACCGGCGTCTCCGCCGAGGAGGAGAAGCGCCGCCAGGACAAGGCCGCGCGGATGTACGGGAAGCGCAACTACCCGCCGGAGAAGGTCGCCGACGCCATCCTGCGCGCGGTCGTCCGCAACCAGGCGGTGGTCCCGGTCACGCCCGAGGCGCATGGCGCCCGACTGCTGTCCCGCTTCACGCCGCGGGCGCTGCGGGCCCTCGCCCGCATCGAGCCCCCCATGTAGCCGGCCCACGCCACCCACAGCCCGCACCCGGTGTGCGTTCGGGCCACCCCGGCCCGAACGCCCGCCCCACGCCCACGGCCAGGAGAACCCGCACGTCAGGAGTCGCTGATGAGCACGCCCCACCCCCTGGAGCACCACCCCATCACACCCCGCCGGGTCGCCTTCGACTGGCGCGAGACGCCGCTGCACTGGATACCGGACGAACCCACCGCCACCCATGTGATCAACGTGCTGCACCTGCTGCTCCCCGCCGGCGAACGGTGGTTCGTCAAGGTCTTCAAGGAGGCCCTCCCCCTCGTCCGGGACGAGCAACTCCTCAAGGACGTCAAGGGGTTCATGGGCCAGGAGGCCACCCACAGCGTCCAGCACTCCTATGTTCTGGACCACCTGGCCCACCAGGGCCTCGACACCGCCCCCTACACCCGGCACGTCGACTTCCTCTTCGAGTACCTCCTGGGGGAGCGGCCTCCGTTCGGCACCCCGGTGCCCGAGCAGGAGTGGCTGCGCTTCCGGCTCGCCCTGATCGCCGCCATCGAGCAGTTCACCGCCGTGCTGGGCAACTGGGTGCTGGCCGCCGACGGCCTGGACCGCGTCGCCCCCGACCCGGTGATGCTCGATCTGCTCCGCTGGCACGGCGCCGAGGAGGTCGAACACCGGGCGGTCGCCTTCGACATGTACCAGCACACCGGCGGCGAGGAACCCGCCCGCTACGCCCGCCGGGCCCTGGCGATGGCCGTGACGGCGCCGGTCCTGCTCTACCTCTGGGCCTGGGGCGCGGCCTACCTCCTGCGCCACGATCCCCAACTGGCCACGCGCTCCCGCTACTCGCTGCGCCAGCACAACCGCGCCGTCCGCAGGGGCCTGCTGCCCACCTGGCGGGAGCTGGGCACGGCGATCCCCCGCTATCTCCGGCGCTCCTACCACCCCTCCCAGGAAGGCTCGCTCCGTGCCGCCCTCGCCTACCTGGCCTCCTCCCCGGCCGCCCGCACCGCAGCGGGCGCGGTGGGGCGCGCGGCTCTGCGGTGATGCGCGCACGCTCCGGCCCCGGTGCGGGCGGCCTGCCGGGCCGGGACGTGAGTGGTCGGGGCCGGGCCGCGGCGGGCGGGCCGCAGCCGTGACGGGCAAGCCCGGCCGTAACGGGCGGGGTTACGCCGTGGCCGACCTCCCGTAACGCAGCCGCGGCCGCCCCGCCCGGGTCCCCGCGGCAGCCGTATCGTGGCACCGCCAGACCCGGCCCATGCCGGGGCCGCTCGTGGCGGGGGCGCCGCCCGTGGCCCACCCGGCCTTCGGCACGGCCACCCCGTGGGCAACCGCCCTGCCGCCACCGCCCGGGGATGGCCGACCGGCCCACGGCCGCCTCGACGAGGTGGCCGCCCCGTAAGGAGCACCGCAGTGACGACCGAGCCGCCGACGGCCGAGTACCGCATCGAGGACCTGGCCCATCTCAGTGGCGCCACGGTCCGCACCATCCGCGCCTACCAGGACCGGGGGCTGCTGCCCCGCCCCGAACGGCGCGGCCGCGCCAACGTCTACGGCGCCGCCCATCTGGCCCGGCTGCGCCAGATCGCCGACCTGCTCGACCGCGGTTACACCCTCGCCAGCATCAAGGAGCTCCTCGAAGCCTGGGACGCCGGACGCGGACTCGACGGCGTCCTGGGCCTGGTCGCCGAGATTGACGGACCGTGGACCGACGAGAAGCCGACCCGCATCAGCCGAACCGACCTGGACACCGCCTTCGGTGGCGCCCCGAACGAACAGGCGGTCGCCGAGGCCGTCGAGTTGAGCGTGCTCGTACCCGTGCTCGGGCGGGACGACGAGTTCCTGGTCCCCAGCCCGCAGGAGCTCGCCGTCGCCATCGAGCTGTACTCGGCGGGCGTCCCGCTGTTGGCGATCTCCGGGCATCTGCGAGAGCTGCGCGGCCAGGTGGAGCACATCGCCTCCCGTTTCCTGGACTTCACCACCAAGCACGTCTTCCAGGCGTTCCTGGACCACCCGCCCACCGAGGCCGAGGCCGCCGAGGCCACGACGCTGGTGCGGCGGCTGCGCCCGCTGGCCCAGCAGACCGTCGACGCCGAACTCGCCCGCGCCATGCGCACACTGGCCAGCCGGTACATCCGCCACCACCTGACGGAGGCCCTGCCCGCCGACCAACGGGACCCGGTCGCCACCGCGCCGAACGGACCGGATGACGACCGCACCGCCACGGACGCCCGATGCCCCGCCGCGCCGGCGTCCCATGAGCCGGGCGACGGCGCACCGTCCGGTAAGCGGGCCGAGGCCGGGCGCGTCTCCCGGGCGACCGAGGCAGCGGCCAGCCCGCACCAGGGGGCCCGCCCAGTGAAGGCCGCGGCTTCCGGTCCCGTAGCGGACCCCCGTCCCACGACCGGCTCGGAGGCCGTGCTGCTGCCCGTCGAGGCGGTTCGGGCGGTGCGCGATCTGGTGGGTCCGGGGAACGCCGCCGCCTTTATCGCCGCCGCCGCACAGCGCGAGGTGCACGCCCGCGCCATGGACGCCCTGACCGCCGAAGCGCACGGCCCCGGGGCCGCGGCGGAGGACGCCCCGGGACACTGAGCTGCCCCGGGCGGCCAACCGCCGGCACCCGGCCCCGCCTCCCGCCGGGACGCGGCGGCCAGCGGCGACCGCCGGCCGTGCCCCGCATGCTTCCCTCTCCAGTTGTCAAGGATCGAGCCGGACGCCGCGCCCGCCCGGCCACCCCGACGGGTTCTCTCAAGCGGCCGGGTCCGGGAGCCAGTTGCCGTGGAATCCGTAAGGCACCCGGCGGGGTAGGGACACCGTGGCGACCGGGCCGGCGGTGATGTCCTCCGCGTCGAGGACCACCAGATCGCTGGTGTCGGTGGTCGCGTCATAGACGTAGGTGATCAGCCAACCCGGTCCGCCCGGCCGGTCGTCGGCCGGGGCGAACGCCGCCTCGCCCGGGGTGCGGCCCGGGCCGAAGTCATGGCGGGCCGTCGCGCCGGTCCACAGGTCATAGCGGATCAGGGCCCCGGGTATCGCGCCGGTCCCCGGTACCTCGGCGGCCGTGACATGGCCGAAACGGGCGGGCTGACCCGCGAGCCGGTCGTCTATCCGCGGGAACTCGCCCACCTGGTCGTCGATTTGCTCCTCGGTCACGGTGCCGGCCGCGAGATCGATCGTCCAGCGCCACAGGCAGGGCGGCGCCGGGGCGTCCAGCGTGGCGTACCGGGATACGTAGAGGACGATCCGCTGGTCACCGTCGTCATGGGCGTTCAGCGAGTGGAAGACGTAGCAGGGGTCAATGGCCAGCCAGCGGACCTCGCCGTAGGGGTCGTCGCGGCGCAACACCCCCAGACGGGCCCCGTATTCGGGATCCCAGCCGTACGGCATGCCGGGGCGGCCGCGGTCGTGGACCATCGGCAGGTCCATGAAGACGACATGGCGGGCCGTCAGATGGAAGTCATGCATCATCGTGGCGGCGGGCACCTCGATGGGTCGGCTGACCGTCAACTCCCCTGCCGCGTCCGCGCGGTGGTAGGTCAGATAGGGCGGTGCGCCGCTGCCGTAGCCGAAGAAGTGCAGCTCACCGGTGAGGGGGCAGGTCTTGGGGTGGGCGGTCATGGCGGTGGTGAGCCGGCCGCCGAAATCGTGGGGACCGAGGGTCTCCAGCTCGTGCCCCGGACGGCAGTCGATTTCGCAGGGGAAGGACGACTCGACCAGCGCCAGCGTGCGCCCGGCGTGCCGGACGACATGGGTGTTGGCCACGCCGGCCGCCAGATTGCGGTGCCCCTGGGCATCGACGACGGGGATGCCGTCGGTGAACGTCGAGGTGCGGACCCAGCGGTTGCGGTAGGAGATGGCCCGGCCGCCCTCCAGGCGCACGCCGTGGACCATGCCGTCCCCGAAGAACCAGTGCGGGCTGGCGGCGTCCCGCGGGTTGGGGCCGTTGCGCAGGTACCACCCCGTGAGCTCCGGCGGGATGGCACCGGTGACCGGGAGGTCGTGGGCGGTCAGTTCGTCGGTGACCGGGGCGAAGTTGCCGGCCAAGTGCCGTGGCGGGGCGGGGGATTCGGAAGCCGAGGCGGACGGTGTGGTGGTCATGCGGCGATATCTCCCTGGATGTCGAGCTGCGCTACGGACCGTTGCAGGAAGCGGGCCCGGGCGCGCTCCGGGTATGCGGCGGTGAAGCGGGCGGGAAGGGCGAACCCGGCGAGCTGCACGAGGATCGAGAAGACGGGACTCAGGCCATCGGCGACTATGACCACCTGGGCGATCGCGGACAAGGTGAAGGACAGGGACCAGGCCGCGGTGATCACGACGTTGACGCGGCGGAACAGCGGGCTGTGCCAGACCTCGGGCGGGGCCATGCGGCGGGCGATCGCCACGGTGAAGGGGCGCCGGACGGCGATCGACACCCAGGAGACGAGCGCCAGCCAGCCCATCGAGAGTGCGCCGCTGTATGCCTTGAGGGCGCTGTCGGGATGAGTGAAGGCCAGGACGGAGAGGGCGGCGAAGTAGAGGAGCGTGCCGTACTCCAGCAGCCGGGCTTCCAGCGAGAACCCCGCGGCACGGTCCGCTATCAGCAGCGCCACACAGGTCAACAGCCCGGCGAGCGCCCCCCACTGCCAGCCGATCGCGGACACCCCCGCCAAGACCAGCCACGGCACGAAGCCCCGCAGATAGCTCATGATTCCCCCCTTGTTCGCGACCGACCACGGTCGGCGGCCGTTCATTCCTGCGCCGGGCCGCGGTCGCGACCGCAACGCGGGCCCCGGGCTCGGGCCTCCCCGCCCAGCGATATTCCAACTGTGACATGTCGAGATTGGAAAGTCCAGCTTTGACGTGTCAGTTGTGGAAGGTAATGTGCGCTTCATGAGCCTGAGACACGCGGTGCTGGGTCTGCTCGCCGAATCCCCGGCCAGCGGCTACGACTTGATGAAGCTGTTCAACGCCTCGCTGAGCAGCGTCTGGCCGGCGACCCAGAGCCAGGTGTACGGCGAGCTCAGCAAGCTCACGGCGGCCGGCCTGGTGGAGGTCACCGCCCACGGTCCGCGCGGTCGCAAGGAATACGCGATCACCGACGACGGTCTGGGGGAGCTGCGCCACTGGCTCACCGATGTCGCGCCCACCGGCGTCCAGCGCCACGACGGCCTGTTGAGGGTGTTCTTCCTCGGCATCCTCACGCCGCTTGAGGCACAGACGTATCTGCTCACGCAGGCCGAGAACGCCGCCCGAGCGCGCACCGGGTACGAGGAGACTGACCGCACCTCGGAGTGGGACGACGAGATGATCTCCGTCTACGGGCGGATCGCGCTCGAATACGGCCTGCGAATGACCGCGACGATGGAGGAGTGGGCCCGCTGGGCCGCCGACGAGGTGACCAGCGCCAAGGCCGAGAAGGCCAGCGAACTGGCCCGCGCGCAGCACGGCGGGGAGCGGCAGAAGCAGGATGGAAAGCCGGAGGCGGAGCAGCGCCCCACGGGGTGAGGGCCTCGCCGGACGTGCGTCGCCGTGCGCCGGACCGGATCGGCATCGCCTCGACGCACGGGGCTGGGCGCCGGCGACCGAGCCACCCGAAGCGGTCGCGCGACACGCATTCCCCTTCTCCCTGGCGGGAGTTGACGGACGTGGTCGCCGGCAACGGCAGGCGGGTCAGAGTCCCGGTGCCCCCCACACGGGGAACCACCGGGCGAGATCCTTCTCGATGGTCAGATCGTTCCCGAGCATCGCCCGCACCTGGAGTTCGAGCGGATTGTCGCGCTTCTCGTCACCATCGGGCCGGGGCGCGAACGGGTAGAACGTGCCGCGCTTGTAGAGGTAGACCAGCGCCAGCGACCGCTGCCGCGCATCGCGGAAGCCGAGCAGCGAGCACAGCAGTTGCGGCCCGAACCCCGCCTCTTCCAGGGAGGTGTTGACCGCGTGGAGGTCGTTGACGACGCCCGCCACGTCCTCCGGCGCGTGCCGCACCAGCAGCCACGTATAGCCGTAGGCGTCCTGCGTGAACTCCACCGAACCGTCCAGGAGCGCACGCGCCTCCTCCTGGATCCGCGAGAAGGCGCCGCCCTCCACGCTCGCGAAGCACACCGACCCGAGCCCGGTGGGGGTGAAGTCGGCCGCGGCCTGGAGGGTGACCGCGGCCGACGGCAGCGCGAAGAGCTGATCCAGATCCGGGCGTACCGGCTTGCTACGGCCGAGGATGGCGTCCAGAAATCCCATGCGCGGCTTACTCCTTGATTCGTTGCTGCGAGGGCGTCGTGGGATGTTTCACGGGAAACATCGCCACCCGCCGACCTCCGTCGTCCCGCCGGGCGCTGCCGCTCACGGCCGCCCCAACTCCGCCGCTATCCGGCCGAGCTGGTCGAGCCGCTGCTCCAACGTGGGGTGCGAGGACAGCAGTTGGTTGAAGCTCTCCTTGTTGAACGCAGGGGCGAAGTAGAAGGCGTTGAACGGCTGGGCCTTGCGGAGGTCCTCGGTCGGGATCCGTGCGATCTGGCCGGTGACCTTCGTCAGGGCGGAGGCCAGCGCCGAGGGGCGGCCGGTCAGCAGGGCGGCGGCCCGGTCCGCGGACAGCTCGCGGTAGCGCGAGAGCAGCCTGGTGAGCAGGAAGCTGATGGCGTAGACGACGACGCTGACGGCGGTGACGACCAGCACGGCGATGGCGGCGTTCTGGTCCCGGTTGTTGCGGCCCACGCCGCTCCACAGGGCGGCGCGGGTGATGATGCCGGCCAGGACGCCGAGGAACGAGGCGATGGTCATCACCGCGACGTCGCGATGGGCGACATGGGAGAGCTCATGGGCCAGCACGCCCTCCAGTTCCTCCGGCTCCAGCCGCCTGAGCAGGCCGGTCGTGGCGCAGACCATGGAGTTCTTCTGGTTACGGCCGGTGGCGAAGGCGTTCGGCACGTCCGACTCGGCGATCGCCACCCTCGGCTTGGGCATGTCGGCCAGCGCACACAGCCGGTCCACGGCGCCGTGCAGTTCGGGTGCCTGCTCCGGCGTGACCTCGCGCGCGCCCATGCTGAAGGCCGCGATCCGGTCGCTGTACCAGAACTGCGCGATGAACATGGCCCCCGCGATCAGCAACACCACCACCCAGGCGCCCTTGAGCAGCACCACCAACGCGCTGACGACCACGACGTACAGCAGTCCGATGAAGAACATCGTCATGACCATGCGCGAGGTCAGCCCGCGGTCCGGGGCGAATCGGGTCTGTGCCATGGCTCCTCCACAACGCACCGCACTTCGCGCAGTGCCCCGGCCCGGTCACCCGCTGTCCTCGCGCGCACCGGGCCCCACACACTGCGCCGCTGCCCTAATTCTCCCTCTTGATGGCTATATACCGGGTAAAGCCTCGGCCGGATACCGAGGTGAACCAGGGCGCACGGACTGACGTCCTGGATGTACCGCTAGGCGCCGAGCTGTGCCAGCCCCTCGGTGGCAATCCGCTCGAAGACCGCCGGATCGGCGGCGAAGATCGAATCGGCGATCGGCCAGTGGATCACCAGCTCGTCGATGCCCAACTCGGCGTGCCGGCCGGCGAAGTCCACGAAGGCGTCCAGGGAATCCAACGGCCGGTCCGGGGTGAAGCCGGTCAGCATGATCTTCCGCAGTTCGCCGAGGTCCCGGCCCTGGTCGGCGCACGCCTTCGCCAGCCCCTCGATCTGCCCGCGGATGGCGTCACGGGACTCCTCCGGCGTGCCGCCCGCGTTCGAGACCTTGGGGTCACCGGTCGTCACCCACGCCTGGCCGTGGCGGGCCGCCAGCTTCAGCCCGCGGGGGCCGGTGGCCGCCACCGCGAACGGCAGCCGCGGTCGCTGCACGCAGCCGGGGACGTTGCGCGCCTCGTCGGCGGAGTAGTGCGTGCCCTCGTACGTGACGGCGTCCTGGGTCAGCAGCCGATCCAGCAGGGCGGTGAACTCGGCGAAGCGGTCGGCCCGTTCACGCGGCGACCAGGGCTCCTGGCCGAGCGCCGTCGCGTCGAAACCGTTGCCGCCGGCGCCGATGCCCAGCGTGACCCGGCCCTGGCTGATGTCGTCCAGCGAGATCAGTTCCTTGGCGAGGGTGACCGGGTGGCGGAAGTTCGGCGAGGTGACGAGGGTGCCCAGGCGTATCCGGGAGGTCGCGGCGGCGGCCGCGGTCAACGTCGGGAGGGCGCCGAACCACGTGAGGTCGCGGAAGCTCCGCCAGGACAGGTGGTCATAGGTGTACGCGGCGTGGAAACCCAGCTCCTCGGCGCGCTGCCACGCCTCCTTCCCGCCCTCGGACCAACGGCGGACGGGCAGGATCACAGTGCTCAGTCGCATGTCCCCGAGCGTACGGGGCTCCCGCGGAAGCCCCGTACGGCCACGTCTCGCCCCGGGCTCGTGCGGGCCACCCACCGCATGCCCCTACGTACCGGTACGCGAAGATGAGCCCGTGACTGATGCCTCCGCCACGCCGCCCCGGCCCATCCGGCTGATCGCCACCGACCTCGACGGCACGCTGCTGCACGACGACAAGAGGGTCTCCGACCGGACCATCGCCGCGCTGGCCGCCGCGGAGGAGGCGGGCATCGAGGTGTTCTTCGTCACCGGGCGGCCGGCCCGCTGGATGGACGTGGTCAGCGACCATGTGCACGGCCACGGCCTGGCGATCTGCGCGAACGGCGCCGCCGTCGTCGATCTGCACCGGGGCAACCGGATCGTGGAGGTCAGCCCCCTCGACCAGAAGGTGGCGCTCGACGTCGTCCACGCCCTGCGCGAGGCGGCCCCCGGCTCCTCCTTCGCCGTCGAGCGGACCGGCGGCATCCACTACGAGCCGCAGTACCCGCCCTTCCTCCTCGACCCGGCCGCGGTGATAGCACCGGCGGAGGAGCTGCTCTCCGAGGATTTCACCGCGCCGTCGTGCCCCGCTCCGGAGGACGGCGCCGGCACGGACGGCCCCTTCTCGGCCGACGCCGAGGCAACCGGATCGGACGCGGGAACCGCGGCGGTCGACGGCGCCGAGCAGCCCGTGCTCAAGCTGCTGGCGCACCACCCCGACCTCGACCCCGACGCCTTCCTCACGCTGGCCCGAGCCACCGCGGGCCACCTGGCGTCCTTCACCCGGTCCAGCCCCACCGCCCTCCTGGAGATCAGCGGCCTGGGCGTCAGCAAGGCCGGCACCCTCGCCCGCTGTTGCGCGGAGCGGGGGATCGCGCCGGACGAGGTCGTCGCCTTCGGAGACATGCCGAACGACATCGAGATGCTCACCTGGGCCGGCACCTCGTATGCCATGGCCAACGCCCACCCCGACGTGCTGGCGGTCACCACCCACCGCACGGAGTCCAACAACGACGACGGCGTCGCCCTCGCCATCGAGCGGATTCTTCAGGAGCGTTGAGCCGCCGCCGGAAACGACCGGAGAGTCGCCGGGAGAGGCGACAATCGTGGTTTCACGTGAAACCACAGGCGGACAGGGCAGGTTGAGTTGTTTCACGTGAAACGGCACGCCATTCTCCAGCGCCTTCGTTTCACGTGAAACGCGTCAACTCCCGGAAAAGGGCGATGGTTTCACGTGAAACCGCGCCTGGCCGGCCAAGGCCCCGCTCCCTCACCGCGGCGCCTCCCACCTCACCATCGTCCCCCCGCCGCCCTCGCCCAGCCCGGGCCCGTAGGTGCTCGAACCGCCCAGCGACTCCGCCCGCTTGGCGAGGTTCTTCAGACCGCTGCGGCGACCGCCCTCCGCGATCCCCACCCCGTCGTCCGCGACGGTCAACCGGACTCCGGGGGTGCCGTCCGGCAAGCTGATCGTCGCGTCCACCACCACCTCGATCCGGGTCGCCCCGGCGTGCCGGAAGGCGTTCGACAGCGCCTCGCGCAGCGCGGCGATCAGGTTCTTCCCGGCCAGTTCGCTGACCTTGGCATCGACCGGACCGAAGAACTGCGCCGAGGGCTGGAAGCCGAGCGGCACGGCGGCGGTGCCGATCTCCCGCAGGACCCGGGTCTGTAGCCCCGACGGCGCCTCGGCGGGGCTCTGTTGAAGGGCGAAGATCGCGGTCCTGATCTCCTGGATGGTGATGTCGAGTTCGTCGATGGCCTTGCCGACGCGGCCCGCTACTTCCGGCACCACGGTTCGGCGCTGGGCGCTCTCCAGCACCATCCCCGTCGCGAACAGCCGC
The DNA here is from genome assembly GCF_028898845.1 of Streptomyces sp. WZ-12. Classification (NCBI taxonomy): domain Bacteria; kingdom Bacillati; phylum Actinomycetota; class Actinomycetes; order Kitasatosporales; family Streptomycetaceae; genus Streptomyces; species Streptomyces sp. WZ-12. Next base: position 4,548,679 of record NZ_CP118574.1, read on the forward strand.
TGGATCACGAGGTCGTGCAGGTCGCGGGCGATCCGGTCGCGGTCCTCGAAGACCGCCAGCCGCTCCCGGTCGCGCTGGGCGTCGGCCAGCACCAGCGCCAGCGCGGCCTGTGCGGCGAACTGCGTGGCCAGGGTCCGCTCGGCGGCGGAGAACGGGCGGGCGCCGCGGGCCCGTGGCGTGGCGAGGGTGCCCAGCACCCGCCCCCCGCTCTTGAGCGGCAGCATCATGCTCGGCCCGTAGCGCGGCGCGAGGTTGGTGACCATCCGCGGATCGCTGGCCGAATCGTCCACGAACACCGGGTCCCCGGCGAGGAGTTGCTCGGTCACGGGGCTGTCCCGCGGGATCTGGGTGCCGATGATCCCGGTCGGGTCGTCGGCCGACACCGCAACGATCTCCAACCCGCCGTCCTCGTCGGGCAGCAGTACGATGCCGGCCGCCGAATCCGCCAGCTTCCGGGCCTGCTCGGCGACCACCGCGAGCGCGTCATCGACGTCGCTGCCGGCGAGCAGCTCGGTGGTCACCGCCACCGAGCCGTCGATCCACCGCTCCCGGTGCCGGGCCGCCGCGTACAAGCGGGCGTTGCCGATCGCGATGCCCGCCTCGGTCGCCAGTACCCGCACCATGTGCAGGTCCTCTTCGCTGAACTCCCCGCCGCGCTTCTCGGTCAGATAGAGATTGCCGAAGATCTCGCCCTGGACGCGGATCGGGACACCCAGGAACGAGCGCATCGGCGGGTGACCCGGCGGGAACCCGGCCGAGCGCGGGTCCTTGGTGAGATCGGCCAGCCGCACCGGCTTCGGATCGTGGATCAGCGCGCCGAGCAGGCCCTTGTGTCCGTCGGGCAGCGCGCCGATCCGCTCGTGCTGCTCCCCGGTCACGCCGTAGGTCACGAAGTCCGACAGCCCCTCCCGGGCGTCGTCGATGATCCCGATCGCCGCATAGCGCGCATGGGCGAGCTCGGCGGCGGTCTCCACGATCCGGTCCAGCGTGATGTGCAGGTCCAACCCCGCGCCGATGGTGCGCATCGCCTCCAGCAACTGCGGCACCCGCGCGGTCAGCTTGGACGACAGCCCCTGGAGGCTGCGGGTGGCCTCAGTGGCGGCGTCCATGGGGTCCGGGTGCTCGCCGCTGCGCGCGGGGTCCGCGGGGTCTGGAGGCGATCCTGCCGTGGCTGCCATGCCCCGAGCCTAATAAGGGCGCATTTCAGAGGAAAGCTCAGTTATGCGACACCGTCCGGTGGGGCGGTGGCCCGGGCGACGGCGCACGCCGCTGCCCCGCCCCCGCCTCACGCGGACGCGGGCACCCCGGCGAGCTCACGGCCTCCGGCGGACACCATCCGCGGGTACGCCGCGTCCACCGCCCGCTCGCGCTCCAGCATCCGCCGGAACGGACCGTCGGCCGCGGCCAGCTCCGCGTAGGTGCCGCGCTGCGTCACCCGGCCCCGGTCCAGGACGAGCACCTCGTCGACCGCGTCCAGACCGGCGAGCCGATGCGTGATCAGCAGCGTCGTCCGGCCCTCGGTGGCGGCCAGCAGATCGGCGGTCAGCGCGTCGGCGGTGGCCAGGTCGAGATGTTCCGCGGGCTCGTCCAGCACCAGCACCGGGAAGTCCGCGAGCAACGCGCGGGCCAGGGCCAACCGCTGCCGCTGGCCGCCGGACAGCCGCGCGCCGTGCTCCCCGACCATGGTGTCCAGCCCGTCGGGCAGCCCGCGCACCCAGTCCGCCAGCCGCGCCCGGCCGAGCGCCTCCCAGAGGTCCTGGTCGTCCGCGGTGCCCGGGCTGCCGCCGCGGTCCCGCCGGGCCAGCCGGAGGTTCTCCCGCAGCGAGCTGTCGAAGAGGTGCGCATCCTGCGCGCACAGCCCGACCAGCCGCCGGACCGCCTCGCCGGCCAGTTCCTCGGCGTCCGTCCCGGCCAGCGTGTACGCCCCCGACTCCCGGTCCAGGAAGCGCAGCAGCACCTGCGCGAGCGTGGTCTTGCCAGAGCCGGACGGCCCGACGACGGCGAGCCGGCGGCCCGGGGCGAGCGTGAGGTCGACGCCGTCCAACGCCGGGACCTCCTGGCCGGGGTGACGTGCGGTCAGTCCGTTCAGGACCAGCGGGAACGGCGTCGCGGGCGCGGTCGTCGGGGCGTCCGGCTCGCGGACCGGCGCCGGGGCGTCCAGCACCTCGAAGACCCGCTCGGCGGCGTGCCGGGTGCGCCGGCGGTACTGCGCGGCCAGCGGCAGACCGGCCACCGCCTCGAACGCGGCGAGCGGGACCAGCACGATCACGGCCAGTTCCACGCCCGCCAGCCGGCCCGCGTGCACCCCCTGGATGCCGACCACCGCGGCGGCGGCCACGGTCAGCCCGCACAGCAGCGCCGACAGCCCGGCGCCGGCACCGGCCGCGGCGGCCGAGCGGGACGCGATCCGGGTCAGGTCCCGGTCAGCGCGGCGCACCGCCTCCGTACGGGCCCCGAGGGCACCGGCGACCGTCAACTCGGCGGTCCCGGTGAGGAGATCGACGACGCGGGTGGCGAGCGTCCCGCGGGCCGGCGCAAGTCGCCGCTCCGCGCGCCGCGCCAGCGCACTCGACAGCGCCGGCACCGCGGCACCGGCGAGCAGCAGCCCGACGGCGAGGATCACCCCGGCCTCCAGTAGCAGCCAGCCGGTGAAGGCGACGGTGCCCGCGCCGACCACCACCGCCGCCCCGACGGGCAGCAGCCAACGCAGGAAGTAGTCCTGCACCGCGTCGACATCGGCCACCAGCCGCGACAGCAGATCGCCGCGGCGGCGCTCCTTGAGCCCGGCCGGCGCCAGGCGCTCCAGCCGCCGGAAGACGGCCACCCGTACATCGGCCAGCATCCGGAACACCGCGTCGTGCGCCACCAACCGCTCCGCGTACCGGAACACCGCCCGGCCGATGCCGAACGCCCTGGTCGCGGTCACCGCCACCATCAGATAGAGCACCGGCGGCTCCTGCGAGGCCCGCGAGATCAGCCAGCCGGAGGTCGCCATCAGTCCGACCGCGCTGCCCAGCGCCAGGCTGCCGAGCAGCAGCGCCAGCCCGAAGCGCGCCCGCCGGGCCCGGGCCAGGCCGCGCAGCCGCCGCAACGCGGAGCGCGGCGCCGAAACCGGGGCGGAAACGGGCCCGGTATCGCCGGCCGGCACCGTCCCGGATTCCGCCACCGGGCCCGGCTCGGCCGGAACCTCCGGGGCACCGGCCGCCGGCGCCTTCGCGGCCACCGGTTCCGCCGTCCCTGTGCCCTCCTCCGGCGCCACCAACCGCACCGTCCGGTCGGCCATCGCCAGCAGCGCCGGCCGGTGGACCACCATCAACACCGTCCGCCCGGCCGCGAGCCGGCCGACGGCCTCGACCAGCGCCTGCTCGGTCTCGCCGTCCAGATTGGCGGTGGGCTCGTCGAGCAGCACGATCGGGCGGTCAGCGAGGAAGGCCCGGGCGAGCGCGATGCGCTGCCGCTGGCCGGCGGAGAGCCCGGCGCCGGACTCCCCGAGCCGGGTGGCCGCGCCGGCGGGCAGGGCGTCGACGAAGTCCAGCGCCCCGGCCTCGTCCAGGGCGGCGCGGACCGCGGCGTCATCGGCGTCCGGCCGCACCAGTCGGACGTTCTCGGCGATGGAGCCGGCGAAGAGGTGCGGATGCTGCGGCACCCAGGCGATCCGGCGGCGCCAGTCGTCGGGGGAGAGGCCGGCGATATCCCGCCCGTCGACGCGGACCCGCCCCTCGGACGGCTCGGTGAAGCCGAGCACCACGCTCAGCAGCGTGGACTTGCCGGCGCCGGAGGGCCCGACCAGGGCAACGGTCTCGCCGGGCCGGACCTCGAAGGAGGTCGCCGGCAGCGAGGCGGCGGCGCGGCCGGGATGGCGGACCACCAGCCCCTCGACGGACAGCCCGGTGCCCTCGGGCGCGGGCGCGGTGCCGGGCGTCCGCGGCCGGGTCTCCAACACGGCGAAGATCTCCTCCGCCGCCGAGAGCCCCTCGGCCGCGGCGTGGTACTGCGCCCCCACCTGCCGCAGCGGCAGATACGCCTCGGGCGCCAGCACCAGCACCATCAGCCCCGTGTAGAGGTCGAGTTCACCGTTCACCAGGCGCATGCCGATGCCGACCGCGACCAGGGCCACGGAGATGGTGGCGAGGAGTTCGAGGGCGAAGGACGAGAGGAACGCGATCCGCAGGGTGCGCAGGGTGGCCCGGCGGTACTGGCTGGTGATCGCGCGGATGGAGGCGGCCTGGGCCTTGGCCCGGCCGAAGACCTTCAGCGTCGGCAGCCCCTCGACGACGTCGAGGAAGTGCCCGGACAGCCGGGACAGCAACCGCCATTGGCGATCCATCCGCGACTGGGTGGCCCAGCCGATCAGGACCATGAAGAGCGGGATCAGCGGCAGGGTGATGACGATGGTCAGCGCGGAGATCCAGTCCCCGGTGACGATCCGGGCCAGCACCGCGACCGGCACCACGACCGCCAGCCCCAACTGCGGCAGATAGCGGGCGAAGTAGTCGTCCAGGGCGTCGATGCCGCGGGTGGCCAGGGTCGTCAACTCCCCGGTCCGCAGCTCCAGGTTGCCGGTGTCCGCGGTGCCCTCGGCGCGGCGGACCGCCACCCCCGGGCCCAACTCCGCGGCCCGCGCGAGCAGCCGCATCCGCAGCTCGGACTTGACCGAGGCGCTGGCGCGGTGCGCGGCCAGCTCCGTGAGCCAGGAGACCAGCCCCCGACCCACGGAGACCGCGGCGAGCAGCGCCACCGGCGTGGCCAACGCGCCGAGCGGACGGCCGTGTTGGAAGGCGCCGACCACGATCTCCGCGATGAGCATGGCCTGTCCGATGACCAGGCCCGCTCCGGCAAGCCCGAGCACCACCACCGCGACGAGGAATCCCCGGGTGGCGCGGGCGTATCGGAGCAGACGCGGGTCGATCGGTTTCACGTGAAACCTTCCGTTCTCCCGGTCCCGCCCTGGCGGGGCGGGACGCGGCTAGTGGGTTTCGGCGATGTGCTGGGTGCCGATCCGCTTGCGGAACACCCAATAGGTCCACCCCTGGTAGAGCATCACGAGCGGCGCGGCGATGCCGGCGCACCACGTCATGATCTTCAGGGTGTAGGGGCTGGACGAGGCGTTGGCGACCGTGAGGCTCCAACTCTCGTTCAGCGTCGACGGCATGACGTTCGGGAAGAGCGTCAGGAACAGCATGGCGACGGCGGCCACGATGGTGATCCCGGAGAAGGCGAACGCCCAGCCCTCGCGCCCGAGCCGGTTGGCCCCGAGCGCGGCGACCAGCGCCACCACCGCGACGATCATCGCGATCAGGCTGGTGCCGTCGCCCTTGTCGGCCTGGGTCCAGCCCAGGAACCCGACCGCGAGCACGGCGGTGATCAGCCCGAGGACGCCCGCCATCCGGCGCGCCCGCTCCCGGATGTCCCCCACGGTCTTCAGCGACGCGAACACCGCACCGTGGAAGGTGAACAGCGCCAGCGTGACCAGACCGCCGAGGAGCGCATACGGGTTGAGCAGGTCGAACACGGTGCCGACGTACTCCTTGTGGGCATCGATCTGCACGCCGTGGACGATGTTGCCGAAGGCCACGCCCCACAGCACGGCGGGCAGCAGCGAGGTCCAGAAGATCGCGTGCTCCCAGTTGCGCTGCCAGCGCTCCTCGGGCCGCTTGGCGCGGTACTCGAACGCGACACCGCGCACGATCAGGCAGACCAGGATCAGCAGCAGCGGGAGGTAGAAGCCGGAGAAGAGGGTGGCGTACCAGTCGGGGAAGGCGGCGAAGGTCGCCCCGCCCGCGCTGAGCAGCCAGACCTCGTTGCCGTCCCAGACCGGCCCGATGGTGTTGATCAACACCCGCTTCTCGCGCCGGTCCCGGGCGAGCAGCTTGGTGAGCACGCCGATCCCGAAGTCGAAGCCTTCGAGGAAGAAGTACCCGGTCCAGAGGAAGGCGATGAGGACGAACCAGACGTCGTGGAGTTGCACGGTCGCCTCCTTAGTACGAGAAGGCCATCGGCCGGTCGGCGTCCGTGGAGTCGCCGCCGATCTTGGTGGGCGGGTTGAGGTCGGAGTCGGAGAGTTCCTGGGGTCCGGCCTTGATGTACTTCGCCAGCAGCCTGACTTCGACCACGGCGAGGATCGCGTAGAGCGTGGTGAAGACGACCAGCGAGGTGATCACCTCGCCCTGCGAGACGCCGGGCGAGACCGCGTCACGGGTGCGCAGCACGCCGTAGACGACCCAGGGTTGGCGGCCCATCTCGGTGAAGATCCAGCCCCACGAGTTCGCGATCAGCGGGAAGCCGAGGGTGAGGAAGGCCAGTCGCCAGTACCACTTGGTCAGCCGCTCGCCCAGCGTCCTGTTCTTGGTGAGCGCGAGGTGCGGTGGTTCCTCGTCGCCGGTCCGCAGCGCGGGCGCGAGCCAGAACTTCTTGCGGGTGAGCCAGAGTCCGGCCAGACCGATGGCGAACGACGTCATCCCGAAGCCGATCATCCAGCGGAAGCCCCAGTAGGTGACCGGGATGTTGGGCCGGTAGTCGCCGGGCCCGAACTTCTGCTGCTCGGACTTGTTGACGTCGTTGATGCCGGGGACGGGCGAGGAGAAGTCGCTGTGCGCGAGGAAGGACAGCACGCCGGGTATCTCGATGGCGACCTTGTTGTGCCCCTTGGCGACGTCACCGTAGGAGAAGACCGAGAACGGCGCGGGCGCGGCCGTGTCCCACAGCGCCTCGGCCGAGGCCATCTTCATCGGCTGCTGCTTGAACATGACCTTGCCCAGGCTGTCGCCGCTGACCGCGGTGAGCAGTCCGGCGACGACCAGGGTGACCAGGCCGAGCCGCAGCGACGTCCGCATCACCTTGACGTGCTTCTTGCGCATCAGGTGGTACGCCGCGACGCCGACCATGAACGCGGCACCGGTCAGGAAGGCCGCGGTCAGGGTGTGGAAGACGACGACGAGGGTGGTGTCCTGCGTCAGCACCTTCCAGAAGTCGGTGAGTTCGGCCCGCCCGGTGGCGCGGTTGTACTTGTAGCCGACCGGGTGCTGCATCCAGGAGTTCGCCGCCAGGATGAAGTACGCCGAGAGAATGGTGCCGATCGAGACCATCCACATGCAGAAGCAGTGGATCTTCTTCGGCAGCTTGTCCCAGCCGAAGATCCACAATCCGATGAAGGTGGACTCGAAGAAGAACGCGATCAAGGCTTCGAAGGCGAGTGGCGCACCGAAGACGTCCCCGACGAACCGCGAGTAGTCGGACCAGTTCATACCGAACTGGAATTCCTGGACGATGCCGGTGACAACGCCCATCGCGATATTGATCAGGAACAGCTTGCCCCAGAACTTGGTGGCCTTGAGGTACTTCTGCTTACCCGTGCGCACCCATGCGGTCTCCAACCCGGCCACCAGGGCGGCGAGCGAGATCGTCAGGGGCACGAACAGGAAGTGGTAGACGGTCGTGATGCCGAATTGCCATCGCGCCATAGTCTCTGGCGCCAGCGCCAGTTCCACGTCGCGACCTCCTTACGTCCTTACGTCGCCGTTACAGCAACGGCTTGTCCCTTTTGTGCCACATAAAGCAGTACAAACGAGACGCGAGCTTGTGAACGCGTTCACATTCACAAGCATTATCTCCCATGCGACTTCGGCCTTGCGGAAGGGGGGTACGTGACTGCCATCACGCTGGAATCCATGGCGGATGAAACATTTATGCCGTGATTACGCGAGCACCCTTCCGCGTTTCTTCAACATATTGTTGAATTCGCCGTCATGAAGATCCGCATCTCCTGGCCCGCCGGAAACGTGATCGCCACCCTCGACGACACCCCGACCGCCGCCGTGCTCCTCGCCGCCCTGCCGCTCCAGTCCACCGCCCACACCTGGGGCGAGGAGGTCTACTGCGACACCGGGCTCGCCCCCGCCCTGGAGCCCGATGCCCGCCAGGTCGTCGAGCCGGGCACGGTCGCCTTCTGGACCGAGGGCAACGCCCTCGCGCTCCCCTACGGACCCACCCCGATATCCCGCGGCGAAGAGTCCCGGCTGGCCTCCCCCTGCAACGTGCTGGGCCGCATCGACGGCGACCCGCGCGCGCTGACCACCGTCCGCGCCGGCGACGCCCTCCATGTCCAACTGGCCTGAGGCCACACGCAGTTGAGGCCGCGGGTTCGATGGACCCGCGGCCTCAGAGCACACCACCGCGACGGGGGGCGCGCCACCACGCCCACCCGCCGGCGAAGGGGCTACAGCGCCTTGCGGAACTCCTCCGCCGCCTGCAAGAACAGGTCCATCGCCGGCTTCTCACCGATCGTCACCCGCACGCCCTCGCCCGGGAACGGCCGCACGACCACCCCGGCCCGCTCGCACGCCTCGGCGAACTCGGTCGTCCGGTCCCCCAGCCGCAGCCAGACGAAGTTCGCCTCCGAGGCCGGCACGGTCCACCCCTGGGCCACCAGCGCGTCGTGCACCCGGGCCCGGTCGGCGACCAGCGCATCGACCCGCTCCAGCAGCGCCGCCTCACTGCGCAGCGACGCGACCGCGGCCTCCTGGGCGAGCTGGCTCACGCCGAACGGCACCGCCGTCTTGCGCAGCGCGGCGGCCACCTCAGGGTGCGCCACCGCGAAGCCGACCCGCAGCCCGGCCAACCCGTACGCCTTGGAAAACGTGCGCAGCACACAGACGTTGGGGCGGTCCCGGTAGAGCTCGATCCCGTCCGGCACGTCACCCCCTTCACCTTCGGCGGCACGGATGAACTCGCGGTACGCCTCGTCGAGCACCACCAGGATGTCGCCCGGTACCCGGTCCAGGAAGGACTCCAGTTCCGCACGGCGCACGACGGTGCCGGTGGGGTTGTTGGGGTTGCAGACGAAGATCAGCCGGGTCCGTTCGGTGATCGCCGCCAGCATCGCCTCCAGGTCGTGCACCTCGTCGGAGGTCAACGGCACCTGCACCGACGTCGCGCCGGAGACCTGGGTGATGATCGGGTACGCCTCGAACGACCGCCAGGCGTAGATCACTTCGTCACCGGGACCGGCCGTCGACTGGATCAACTGCTGGGCCACCCCGACCGATCCGGTGCCGGTCGCCAGGTGCGTGAGCGGCACCGAGAACCGGTCGGCCAGCTCCGCCATCAGCTCCGTGCACGCCATGTCGGGGTAGCGGTTGAACGATCCGGCGGCCGCCACCGCGCTCTCCAGGACGCCCGGCAGCGGCGGATAGGGGTTCTCGTTGGAGGACAACTTGTACGCGACCGGGCCGCCGGCCGCCGCCGGCCGCCCCGGCTTGTAGGTGGGGACACCGTCCAGTGCAGCACGCAGCCTCGGGGTCTTCTCGCTCACCGCAGGTCCTCCTCAACCATCCCTCTCGACTCCAATACTGCACACCTTATGAGGATTGCCCCTCCCAGCGGCAGGCCCCGGAAAATCCACCGTTCCACCGGCACCGCCGTAGCGGGCGCCGGGCGCGCACCCCCGAGGGAGCGCTAGTCCGGACACCGCGCGCCGGTGGCTCGCTCCGTGGCGCGCGTCCCTCGTCAAGGTGACTTGAGACCTCTTCGAGACCTGGGCGGATCGCCAGGTAGAGCGGATTTCACTCCCCTTGATTGATTGCCGAAATCGGCAACTTCCTTATATTTCAAGGTAATTGATGGTGCATCGCCATGCAGAAACGTGCCTTCTCGCCATCGTCGTCGGTCACCCGCGAATGGCCGTACCGAGCCCTACTATCGGCTCGCCATGACAGCAGCAGGGAAGCACCAGGTGGGCCGGTCGACCGGTCGCCGACTGGGACGGGCGGGCATTCGGGACGTGGCCGCCGCAGCCGGCGTATCGATCACGACTGTCTCCGACGCGCTCAACGGCAAGGGCCGGCTTCCGGATGCCACCCGTAGCCACGTCCGCGAGGTGGCCGATCGGCTGGGCTACCGCCCGTCCGCCGCCGCCCGCACCCTCCGTACCGGCAAGTCCGGCCTCATCGGTCTGACCGTGACCACGTACGGGGATGAACCTTTCACCTTCACCGAGTTCGCGTACTTCGCCGAGATGGCCAGGGCCGCCACCTCGGCCGCGCTGGCCCGCGGCTACGCCCTGGTCATCCTGCCCGCGACCTCCCGGCACGATGTCTGGTCCAACGTCGCCCTCGACGGCACCGTCGTCATCGATCCGGCCGACGGCGACCCCGTCGTCACCGAGCTCGTCCGGCACGGCGTCCCCGTCGTCTCCGACGGTCGCCCCGGCGGCACCCTCCCGGTCACCGGCTGGGTCGACAACGACCACGAGGAGGCCGTGCTCGGCCTGCTCGACCACCTCGCCGAGGCCGGCGCCCGCCGCATCGGGCTGCTCACGGGCACCACCACCGACACCTACACCCGGCTGTCGACCACCGCGTACCTGAGCTGGTGCGAACGCGTCGGCCAGGACCCGGTCTACGAGTCCTATCCCGCGTACGACCCGCGGGCGGGCGCGGTGGCCGCGGACCGACTGCTGGCCCGCCCGGACCGACCGGACGCGGTCTACGGGCTGTTCGACCCCAACGGCACCGACCTGCTGGCCGCGGCCCGCCGCTACGGCCTGCGGGTGCCGGACGACCTGCTGCTGGTCTGCTGCAGCGAGTCCACCGTCTACGCCACCACCGAGCCGCCGATCACCACGCTCTCCCTCAAGCCGCGGCGGATCGGCACCGCCGTCGTCCAGATCCTCATCGACGCCATCGAGGGGCTCGACGGTAGCTGCCCGGTAGAGCAGGTGATACCGACCGACCTGATCGTGCGGACCTCCTCGCAGCGCCGCTCCCCGCGGACGACCGTCAGCCCGCCGCGGGGCCCGGCCGGCGATTGAGCGTGCGCCCGGCACGGCGAGCCGGGCGCACCGGGCGGCCGGTCCACCGAGGAAAAACAGGGCGATCCCGGGAGAAAACCATCGCGAACGCCGGGCTTCACAGGATTGATCACCCCCGGGTGCGTCACAACCCGCGAGCGGCGTTCCTATGATGGGCGCACGACACCGCGGACCGCCGTCGACCAGGCAAAGGTCCGAGAGGTGCACGGCGGCGCAACGGTGGAGGGGTCGATGACTCAGGGGGCCAGTCAAGGACCCATGGTGTGGACCATGGGGGCACAACCTCCGGGGTCCGTTCCGCCGCCCGGAGCGCCCTCGGGGCCGCCGGCCGGCCCGCCGCTCGCCGCGCCCTCCCCCAAGTCGTCAACTCCGTTCGAGCAGGGGGCACCCCCCGCGCCCCCGGTCGCGCCGCCCGCGCCCGTGGCCCCGCTGCCCGAGGAGTACACCCCAACTGCCCGCGACCTGCCGGTCATCGGCCACACGGACACCCTCGTGGACCACCCGTCGGTGCTGTCCGTCCCGGAGCCGGCGCCCGCCGCCGACGGGCTGGGCCCGCTGTACGTCGTCGGCGACGTGCACGGCTACTACGACGAGCTGCGCGCCGCGTTGGAGGCCGAGGGGCTGATCGACGCCGAGGGCGGGTGGGCGGCCGGCAACGCCCGGCTGTGGTTCCTCGGCGACTTCACCGACCGCGGCCCGGACGGCATCGGCGTCATCGACCTGGTCATGCAGCTCTCCGCCGAGGCCGCGGCGGCCGGCGGCTACTGCAAGGCCCTGATGGGCAACCACGAACTGCTGCTGCTGGGCGCCAAGCGGTTCGGCGACACCCCCGTCCAGTCCGGCGCGGGCACCGCCTCGTTCCACGCGGCATGGCTCCTCAACGGCGGCCAGAAGAGCGACATGGACCGGCTGCAGGACCACCACATCCAGTGGATGGCCCGCCTCGACGCCGTGATGGAGGAGGACGGGCACCTGCTCGTGCACTCCGACACCACCGCCTACCTCGAATACGGCACCTCCATCGAGGAGGTCAACGACACCGTCCACGACGTGCTGACGCGCAGCGAGGCGGACGAAGTCTGGGACCTCTTCCGCAAGTTCACCAAGCGGTTCGCCTTCCGCGACGAGGCCGCCGGCGCGGGGGCCGTCCGGGAGCTGCTCGACGCCTACGGCGGCACCCGCGTGGTGCACGGGCACAGCCCGATCCCGTACCTGCTGGGCGAGGTCGGCGCGGAGGACGGCGACGGCGACGGGGCCGCGGTGGACGGTCCGCACGTCTATGCGGACGGGCTGGCCATCGCGATGGACGGCGGTATCACGATGGCCGGAAAGCTGCTGGTCTGCCAACTCCCGTTGGCCGGCTGACGGTTCACCGGAGGGGCGGGCTCCGCTCCGTCGGATGAGCGGGACGGAAGGAATCCGGTCGGGGCCGACCGGAAATTCCACAAACTCCCTGTCACCCCCCGCCACGAGCCCTCTACCATCGGTCTATCCGTAGCAGGCTCTCCTCCGTTTCCGCCCGGCGCCCGGCTCAGGCCGGCCCGTACGGCACTACGGAGCTTCGGGGGATCCACATGAACAGCGCTCCGCACCTGCTGAACGAGGACCGCGCGGAATTCGCGCGGATCCTTGATGAGGCGCTGCGCACCGCCGCATACCGCCCGGACGACCGCACCGCCGCTGCCGCCGAACACCGGCTCAGCACCGAGCAGTTGCGCGTGATGGCGCTCAGCGCTACCAGCGCGATCGCCGCCTGCGCGACGGCCGAATACCAGCGTTACATACAGCTGCGCGCCGAACTGCGCGCCCCCGCGCCCACCGCGTACGGCGTGCGCGGTGGGAGTCCGTCAACGGACCGGTCATCCGACGAGGGCTGCGGACCGGACACCGCGGACGAACCGGCCGCCGATGCGGCCGGCTTCGGCCTTGCGGCGATGGCCACCGTGCTCGTCCCGGTGCTCGCCGGGATCGCGGCCGTCCTCTTCCTCGTCATCGGCTATGTGCTGCGCGCCGTCGACCCGGACCCGGCCGTCTCCCGACCGTTGGTCAGCGTCGGTTGGATCTTCGCGGTGCTGGCCGCCGCCGGCGCGCTGGTCGCCATGGGCTGCGTGCTCGTCACCGCGCTGCGCAACGGCGCGTCCCGCGACACCGCGGCAGCGGAGCGCGCCGCCGCGCTGGACAGCGCGCACGGCGTCTGGCGGGAGGCCCTCCTGGAGCGCGGGCTGCTGCCCTTCCTCCGCGAGGCGCTGGCCGACCCCTCAGCCGATCCGACGGATGACCCGGCCCGCTACGTCTCCCGCCCCCTGGAGGCCCCCGAGCGCCGCACCCCCACCCTCGGCTACACCCGCCCGCGCTTCGCCAGCCCCGACAGCGGTGCCTCCTGGTCCGGCCCCCGCTACTCCCGCCCGGACTTCAGCAGCCCGGACTACGGGGGGACGGACCAGCGGCCGGAGTAGGCCGGAGCGCCGCGGGCCCGGAGCGGGCCGGCCGAAGACCACGCCACAGACGCGTCTTCGGGCCGGCCCCGGCCCGCGGTGCTCCCGCCGGCCCGCTCAGTCCGCGATCGGCAGGTAGACGCGGTTGCCGGCCGCCGCGAACTCCCGCGACTTCTCGGCCATCCCGGCCTCGGGGTCGACCGCCAGGGCACCGCCGTGCTCACGACGGATGTCCTGGGAGATCTTCATCGAGCAGAACTTCGGCCCGCACATCGAGCAGAAGTGGGCCGTCTTCGCCGGCTCGGCGGGCAGCGTCGCGTCGTGGAAGGCGCGGGCGGTGTCCGGGTCGAGGGCCAGGTTGAACTGGTCCTCCCAGCGGAACTCGAAGCGGGCGTCGGAGAGGGCGTCGTCCCATTCCTGGGCGCCCGGGTGGCCCTTGGCCAGGTCCGCCGCGTGCGCCGCGATCTTGTACGTGATGACGCCGGTCTTGACGTCGTCGCGGTCCGGGAGGCCCAGGTGTTCCTTGGGAGTGACGTAGCAGAGCATGGCGGTGCCCCACCAGGCGATCATCGCGGCGCCGATGCCGGAGGTGATGTGGTCGTAGGCGGGCGCGATGTCGGTGGTGAGCGGGCCGAGCGTGTAGAACGGGGCCTCCTCGCAGATCTCCTGCTGGAGGTCGATGTTCTCCTTGATCTTGTGCATCGGGACGTGGCCCGGGCCCTCGATCATGGTCTGCACGCCGTGCCGCTTGGCGATGGTGTTCAGCTCGCCGAGGGTCCGCAACTCGGCGAACTGCGCCTCGTCGTTGGCGTCCGCGATGGAGCCGGGGCGCAGGCCGTCGCCGAGCGAGAACGTGACGTCGTAGGCGGCCAGGATGTCGCAGAGCTCCTCGAAGTGCGTGTAGAGGAACGACTCCTGGTGGTGCGCCAGGCACCAGGCCGCCATGATCGAACCGCCGCGGGAGACGATGCCGGTCTTGCGGTTGGCCGTCAGCGGGACGTAGCGGAGCAGCACGCCGGCGTGCACCGTCATGTAGTCGACGCCCTGCTCGGCCTGCTCGATGACGGTGTCCTTGTAGATCTCCCAGGTCAGCTCCTCGGCCTTGCCGTCGACCTTCTCCAGCGCCTGGTAGAGGGGGACGGTGCCGATCGGCACGGGGGAGTTGCGGAGCACCCACTCGCGGGTGGTGTGGATGTTGCGGCCGGTGGAGAGGTCCATGACCGTGTCGGCGCCCCAGCGGGTCGCCCAGGTCATCTTCTCCACCTCCTCCTCGATCGAGGAAGTGACCGCGGAATTGCCGATGTTGGCGTTCACCTTCACCAGGAAGTTCTTGCCGATGATCATCGGCTCGATCTCCGGGTGGTTGATGTTGGCCGGCAGCACCGCGCGCCCGGCCGCGATCTCGTCCCGCACGAACTCGGGGCTGACGTTCTCGCGGAGGGCGACGTACTCCATCTCCGCGGTGATCTCGCCGCGCTGCGCGTAGGCGAGCTGCGTGACCGGGGCGCCGTCCCGGCCGCGACGCGGCTGCCGCGGCCGGCCCGGGAAGACCGCGTCGAGGTTGCGCAGCCCCCCGCGCGGGGAGGTGTGCTTGATCCCGTCGTCCTCGGGACGCATCGGGCGGCCCGCGTACTCCTCGGTGTCGCCGCGGGCGATGATCCAGTTCTCCCGCAGCGGTGCCAGACCGCGGCGGACATCGGTTTCGATGGCGGGGTCGGTGTACGGCCCTGATGTGTCGTAGAGCGTCACATGCTTGCCGTTGGTGAGGTGCACCCGCCGGACCGGGACCCGGAGGTCCGGACGCGATCCGGAGACATAGCCCTTGTGCCAGCCGATCTGCGACTGCTCGCCGTCGGCCGGGTCGTTTTCGGGCGTGCGTGCATCCAGAGTCATATAGACCCAACTCCCTACGCCGGCATTACCCGGTAACAGGTTCGGCGGTCGACGCAGCGGCTTCCGTCATCCGGTGTTTCACGTGAAACACCGCTGGGACGGAGGTCAGCGCCCTCTCAGCCCGGTGCTCCGAGCTCCCGCGATTGCAAAGGTGTCACCACGGTAGCGGCCGACGCGGCAGTGTGAACAGGGGGCCCCACCGCTTCTTGCAATGATCGAGCGGTGAGCCCTCCCCAAGCCCCGCACGCCCCCGCCGCCCATACCCACACCCACAGCCACGGGCCCGCCGTTCCCGTCTCCCGGCATCTGCGCAAGGTCATCGCCGCCGTCCTGATCCCGTTCGCGGCCGCCGTCGCGGTCGGCCTGATCGTCCTCTGGCCCGGTGGCGCGCCACCGCACAAGCCGTCCGGCGTGGGCTTCGACCAGCCGACCGAGAGCGCCCGGGTCATCAAGGTCGAGGAGGTCAACTGCGCGGCGGTGCACGCCGAGCAGCAGCCGGGGCCCAGCACGCCGGGCGGGCAGCCGGCGGCCGGGGGAGCGGCCCGGGACAAGCCCTGCGAGCAGGCGACGGTCAAGGTGACCACGGGGCAGAACGCCGGCCGGACCTTCCAGACGGTGGTGACGCCGGACGCCTCGCGGCACTACACGACCGGGCAGGACGTGATCGTCTCGTACTCCCCCAAGGCGCCGAAGGAACTGCAGTACGCGGTGACCGACGTCGACCGCACCGTTCCGATGTGGGTGCTGGCCGCGCTCTTCGCCCTCGCAGTGGTGGCCATCGGACGGCTGCGAGGGGTGCTGGCGCTGGTCGCGCTGGCGGCCAGCTTCGGGCTGTTGACGGTGTTCATCCTGCCGGCGATCCTCCAGGGCTCCGATCCGCTGCTGGTGGCGATGGTCGGCGGCAGCGCCATCATGCTGATCGCGCTCTACATGTGCCACGGGCTGACGGCCCGCACGTCCGTGGCGGTGCTCGGCACGCTCGCCTCGCTGCTGCTCATCGGGCTGTTGGGCTCGGTGTTCATCAACTGGGCGCTGCTGACCGGCAATACGGACGACACCACCGGCCTGGTGCACGGGCTCTACCCGAACATCGAGATCCGCGGTCTGCTGCTGGCGGGCGTCATCATCGGGTCGCTGGGCGTGCTCGACGATGTGACGGTCACCCAGACCGCCGCGGTGTGGGAGCTCAAGGACGCTGATCCGTCGGCGGGTTGGCGCAAGCTGTACGGGGCGGCGATGCGGATCGGGCGCGACCACATCGCCTCCGTGGTGAACACCCTGGTCATGGCCTACGCGGGCGCCGCGCTGCCGCTGCTCCTGCTGTTCTCGATCGCGCAGAGCAGCGTCGGCACGGTCGCCGGCAGTGAGGTGGTGGCGGAGGAGATCGTCCGCACGCTCGTGGGCAGCATCGGGCTGGTCGCGTCGGTGCCGGTGACCACCTTGCTGGCGGCCCTGGTGGTCTCGGCGGACCGTCCGGCGCCGGGCGGGGCGGGCGCCGGGGGACGGGGCGGGCGCCGGGCGGCGCGCGGGCGGCGCCGCAAGCACTGAGCGGGCGATACGGGGGGCGAGGGGCGGGCGAAGTGGCGGGTGGGCAGCGGGCGTTGGGGGTTCCGGGCAGGGGCGACCGGCGTCCGGCCGGGCGCGGCAATGGTGGAGTGGTGGGCCGACGACCGGGGGTCAGCCGGCCGGGGCCTCCGCGAGGATCCGGTCCAGCGTGGCCTCCAGGGTGTCGCAGACCTCCTCCTTGCCGAGCGGAACGATGCGGTCCGTGCGGTCCAGGAAGGCGATCAGCGGTGGCGCGCTGGCCCGGAACAGGGCGCGCTCCGAGCCGACTTGGAGGCTGATGTAGACATCGCTGAGTCGCTCGGGGGAGGCCGGCTCGACCCGCACGTCCCCCTCGCCGGCCGGGTGGTTCAGCCCGTCCAGCAGCAGTTCACGGCCGAAGACCCAGGTCACGGGCGCATCGCCGGGAAGGTCGAAGGTGAGCCGGACGGCGTAGGGGTCGCCGCTGTCGAAATCCAATTCCACCGGGATCCGGAAGGAGAGCTCCTCCGAGACGAGGAAGCTCATGATCACTTCTGCCTGAACCGTGTCGTTCATCAACCACTGCCCCGCACTTGATCGGAGATGGCCGGGAATCATCCCCTGAAGCCCTATTGACGCCATCGTCGGTCACGTGCAGGCAGATCACAAGGAGTGAGTTTTCAGATACTGATAGAGAAGGCGAGTGTCGTTAGTACCGTCTCCGCCATTTTCCGTAGTCGGTTCGTAACTGTTTGCAATCGGTGCACTTCCGTCGCAGGAAGAGAAACCGCCAGGGTCGCGGCGGCCGAGCCGACGCGAATGGGGATCGCCGAGCACACCGTGCCCAAGGCATATTCCTGGCGATCGTAGGCGACTTGACCGCGACGCACCGTAGCCAGCCGATTCAGCAGATCGCCCTCGGAACGCACCGAAAAGGGCGTTATCGACTGCACGGGATAGCGCGACAGATGTTCTTTCCTGGTCGCCTCGTCGAGCTGCGCCAGCAGGCACTGCCCGATCGCATGGGTGTGTGCGGTGGAGCGGAAGTCGACCCATTCCTCGACGGGTGGTCGCGCCGGGTCGTCGGTTATCGCCACCACCTCGATCTCCCCCTCGCGGTAGACGGCGAAGTAGACGGCGGCGCCGAGTTCACGGCCCGCGTCGGCCAGGGCGTCGGCCAACTCGCGACGGCGGCGCCGCCGCGCCCCCGCCTGACCGAGGGACTCGGCACCCTCGCCGATCACGAACACGCCGTTCTGCCGGCGCAGATAGCCCTCGTGGGTCAGCGTCCGCAGCAGGTGATACGTGGTGGGCAGCGGTAGTTGGGCCTCTCTGGCCAACTGCTTGGCGGGCGCGCCGCCGGAGTGTGCGGCCACCGCCTCCAGGAGTCGCAACGCCCGCTGCACCGACCCGATCAGGGTGGGGTGCGAGCCGGATTCGCCGTTGTCGATCACCAACGCCAACCCCCAGGTCCGAGCGCCATGGTCCCCGCGGCCCCGGCCACGGGACCCGCTCCCGCGACCGCGCGTCTCCCAGGACGTCCGCCCCGACGCCCAGCCCGATCGCTCGGTGCTTTCCGGAACGTCAACGTCCGGAAGACGCCTGCGATCTGCACTTTAGCCCGGCCGGTCCACAACGGGAGCCGAAAGTCCGGGAGTTACCCCTGGGGCGACTGCCGCCCCGATGCCACTGACCTCACGGAGCGTCGCGCGCACTCATGGTGAACAGGCGCGACGCCCGGCGCACCGAACGCGCCGGGACGGCCGGCGACCGGCTTTCCGATCCGCGTTCGACCCCGTCGCGGGAGTGTCGTCCCGGGCCCGGAACGCCGGACGCCCCGCCCCGGGAGGGGGCAGGGCGTCGTCGGACGGTGGGGGCCGGACGGTACCGGTCGCTCGGGCTCGGCCTACCAGTCGCTCTTCGACGAGGACGAGGACGAGGAACCGGTGAACCTGCGCACCAGATAGATGACACCGGCGATCAGGGCCGCCGCGACCAGCACCTTGAAGAGCAGGCCGATCAGGAAGCCGAGTGCGGTGGTGATCAGTCCGCCGAAGACGACGATCAGGATGACGGGCACCACGACCCAGGTGACCCACCACGGAAGCCCTGCGAGTATCCCCTTACCAGCCACTGCTCTGCCCTACTTTCTGTCGGTCGCGCTCTTGTCGGTCTCTGCCGTCCGGTGGCACCGTCCGCGTACGTTTCGCGTCTATCGCGCCGCGTCTCCGGTTCCCCCTGTACATCAACGATGCTAGGGCGCCGAGGGCCTCCGTGGGGGCCCGACAGCCCCGGCTCGTCCCTGAGCCGACCCCTACGGGTTCCGGGGGTCGGGTCTCAGCTTTCGGGCGGAGAGAAGACCACCACGACCCGGAGGTCCTCGCTGATGTGGTGGAACTTGTGGGGCACTCCGGCGGGCACGTAGACGATGCTGCCGCGGGCCACCGACTCCGTCTCCGTCCCCACCGTGATCGCCGCGCGGCCGCTCACCACCATGTACACCTCGTCCTGGCGGTGCGGCTGCTGCGGATCGACGCCACCGGCGTCCAGTGCGTAGAGCCCCACCGACATATTGCGCTCCCGGAGGAACTGGAGATACGCGCCGTCGTTCGCGACCCGTTCCGCTTCCAGTTCATCCAGTCGGAAAGCCTTCATGCCGTTCGCACCTCTCACCGGTCTGCTGTCGTCTGCGACGATCTCACCATGAAGCATTTCCTGGTCAAGACGCTCGCCAATGCCGCGGCACTGGCCGTGGCCATCTGGCTCCTCAAAGGCATCACGCTCACCGGTGAGAACACCGGCCGCAAGGTGCTCACACTGGTTCTCGTGGCGCTGATCTTCGGACTGGTCAACTTCCTGGTGAAGCCCGTGGTGAAGGTGCTCTCCTTCCCCCTCTTCATCCTCACGCTCGGCCTGATCACACTGGTCGTGAACGCCCTGATGCTGTTGCTGACCTCCTGGCTCGCCGGCAAGGTCAACCTCGCCTTCCATGTGGACGGCTTCTGGACGGCACTGCTCGGCGGCGTGATCGTCTCCATCGTCTCCTGGGCGATGCACGTGCTCCTCCCCGACAAGGACTGACGCTTGACCACCCCGTACCGCGTCTGCTTCGTCTGCACCGGCAACATATGCCGCTCGCCGATGGCCGAGTCCGTCTTCCGCGCCCGCATCGCGGAAGACGGGCTCGACGCGCTCGTCGAGATCGACAGCGCCGGCACCGGCGGCTGGCACGAGGGCGAAGCAGCCGACCCCCGCACCCGCGACGTGCTGCGCACCGGCGGCTATCCGTCCGCGCACACCGCCCGCCAGTTCCGCGCCTCCTGGTTCGCCCGCCGCGATCTGGTGATCGCGCTCGACTCGGGCCATCTGCGCGAGCTGCGCCGGCTGGCCCCCACCGCCGAGGACGCCGCCAAGGTCCACCTGCTGCGCGCCTACAGTTGCGGCACCGGCCCGTCCGCCGGGCCCGCGGACCTCGACGTGCCGGACCCGTACTACGGCGGCCCCGCCGGCTTCGCGGCGTGCCTGGAGATGGTCGAAGCGGCCTGCGACGGCCTCCTGGAGGCGGTCCGGGCCGAGGTCACCTCCGGTGCTCCGGGCCCCGCCGTGCCACGACCGGGTCTGCACCACCCGCCCCGCAAGGAAAGCGCATGACGGCGCACCCCGAGGAGAGCGCATGACGGCAGACGGCACCCGCGCGGTCCGGGCCGGGCTCCCGGAGCCTGCGGCCCACGAACCGGCCCTCCCCGGCCCGGTGTTCGCCGCCCACTTCCACCTCCCCGGCGAGGCCACCGGCCCGTATACGTACGGCCGCGACACCAACCCCACCTGGACCCGGCTGGAAGCCGCCGTCGGCGAGCTGGAATCGCCGGACGAGGCCGCGCACACCGTCACCTTCGCCTCCGGGATGGCGGCGATCAGCGCCGTGCTCTTCTCCCAACTGCGCACCGGCGACGCGGTGGTGCTCCCGGACGACGGCTACCAGCTCCTGCCCGCGGTCCGCACCCGTCTGGAGAGCTACGGCATCGAGGTCCGCACGGCGCCCACCGCCGACGACGCCCAACTCGACGTCCTCGACGGCGCCCGGCTGTTGTGGATCGAGACGCCCTCCAACCCGGGCCTCGACGTCTGCGACATCCGACGGCTGGCCGACGCCGCGCACGCCCGCGGCGCGCTGGTCGCCGTGGACAACACCCTCGCCACCCCGCTCGGCCAGCGCCCGTTGGACCTCGGCGCGGACTTCTCGGTCGCCAGCGGCACCAAGGCCCTGACCGGCCACGGCGATCTGCTGCTGGGGTACGCCAGCACCCGCGACGCGGCGCTGGCCGACGGCGTCCGGCTGTGGCGCAAGACGGTCGGCGCGATCCCCGGCCCGATGGAGAGCTGGCTCGCGCACCGCTCGCTCGCCACCCTGGCCCTGCGCGTCCGCCAACAGGCCGAGGGGGCACTGGCGTTGGCCACCGCGCTGACCGCCCGCCCCGAGGTCACCGGGGTGCGCCACCCCGGCCTGCCGTCGGACCCGTCCCATGCCCTCGCGGTCCGGCAGATGCGCCCCGGCCGCTTCGGCTGCGTGGTCTCCTTCGTCCTCCCGGACCGGGCGTACGCGGAGCGGTTCCTGGCCGCGCTGACGCTGGTGGACAACGCGACCAGCTTCGGCGGCGTGCGCTCCACCGCCGAACGCCGGGCCCGTTGGGGCGGCGACGACGTGCCGGAGGGCTTCATCCGGCTCTCCGTCGGCATCGAGGAGCCGCAGGACCTGATAGCCGATGTGCGGCGGGCGTTGGACGCGGCGAGGCCGTAGTGCCGCGCCGGGCCGGGCCGGGCGAACGGGCACGTCCTGCGCGCGGTCCGGCAGCACCCTGCCGGCCTGCGGCTCCCGTGGATCCGGTCCGGACGTTTCACGGGCCGGATGTTTCACGTGAAACGAACCGCTTCAACAAGGCTAGTTGACTCAGCGTCAGTGTCCAATCACGCTAGCGACACAGCCCTATCGACAAATTTATAGTTGCCCCGCGACCAGGCTTCTGAGGGGCGCAGGAGGTACGCGATGGATCTGGCCCTGCTGCGTACCTTCGTCACGGTCCACCGGGCCGGCTCGTTCACCCGGGCCGCCGCGCTCCTCGGACTCTCCCAGCCCGCGGTGACCAGCCAAATACGCACGCTGGAGCGCCAGTTGGGGCGCCCCCTCTTCGTCCGTTGCGCCCGTGGCGTCACCGCCACCACCTTCGGCGACGAACTCGCCCACAAGGTCGCGCCCCACCTCGACGCCCTCACCGAGATCACCGAGGCGGGCCTGGACCAGGACTCCACCACCCGCACCCTCCACCTCGGCGGTCCCCCGGAGTTCACCGCCGAGCGCGCGTTACCCGCGCTGAGCCCGCTGGTCTCCCAGGGCCTGTCCATACGCACCGCCTACGGCGCCGCCGACGAACTGCTGAACGGCCTGGCCGCCGGCCACCACGACCTGACCGTCACCACCACCCGACCGCGCGGCGGGCTGCTCACCGCCACCCCGCTCTGCGACGAGGAACACGTACTGGTCGCCGCGCCCCGCTGGGCGACCCGACTGGGCGGCCCCGGCGTGGTCCAGGCCGGCGGCGTCCGCGTGCTCGACCCCGTCCCGCTGGTCGAGGTCCACGAGAGCCTGCCGCTGATCGCCCGCTACTGGGCCGCCATCTTCGACGCCAAGCCCACCGCCTCCGCCGCGGTCGTCGTCGACGATCTGCGGGCGGTACTGTCCTGCGTCGCGGCGGGCGCGGGGCTGGCCGTCCTGCCCCGCTACCTGTGCGTCGAGGCGCTGGACAGCGGCGCGGTGATCGCCCTCCTCGACCCGCCGGTGCCGCCGCTGCGCACCTACTTCCTGGCCGTGCGGACCGGGACGCTGGGCCTGCCGCACATCGCGCGGGCGCACGAGTGGCTGCTGCGGACCGCGGCCGACTGGTGACGTGAGCCGTGGGACGGGGGTTTCGCCCCGGCTCGACTGCGGCATCTGTCCCCTATGACCGTACGGCCAGTCGTCAAACGCACCGCCCGCGCGATTCTGCTCGACGGCGCGGACCTCGTACTGATCAAGCGCACCAAGCCGGGCCGGGCCCCGTACTGGATCACTCCCGGCGGTGGCGTGGAGCCGGAGGACGCCACGGTCATCGAGGCCCTCCACCGCGAGCTGGACGAGGAGCTGGGCGCCAAGGTCACCGACGTGGTGCCGGTCTTCGTCGACACCGTCGAGCACCTCACCGACGGCGGGGTGGACGGCGTCAAGGTGCAGCACTTCTTCGTCTGCCGGCTGGACTCGATGGACCCGGCCCGCCGGCACGGCCCCGAGGTCGAGGAGCCGTGCGGCGAGTACGAGATCGTGCGGGTGCCCTTCACCCGGATCGGGATCGCCTCGGTCGACGTCGTCCCGCTCTCCCTGCGGCACTATCTGGACGGCAACATCGAGGGCGTGCGCGCGATGCACGCCCCCGACCTCGGCTAGCAGCGCCCCGGCGAACCGGCCTCCGGTCAGCCGTCCCGCCGGTCGAACCAGCCGCGGAACTCCGGGCCGTCCTCGCCCGGCCGGCGCGGCTGGGCCCGGGCCAGCACCGCATCGACCCGGTCGAGGAACTCCTCGTTCAGCTCCGCGGCCACGTCGCCCCGCGCGGGCCGCCGTTGGTCGGAATCGGGGACGTCCTCGTGCAATCCGCCGCGCAGATGCTCCGTCCCGCGCTGCGGGCGGCGGAACGGCGGGCGACGCTCGGCCTCGGCGGCGGACCCGAAGAAGTCGCCGCCCTTGCGCTTGACGTCGTCGGTGCCCCAGGCGCGCGCCCGGCGCTCGGTCGCGGGGACCTTCTGGAAGTGCGGGATGTGCTTGGAGCAGTGGATGTACGCCTCCTCGACCTCGACCACCACCCACAGTTGGGCCCGCCGGCCCGGGACCGGATCGACCGGCAGCCCCGGATAGTGCGCCCGCATCTCCTCGTCCAGCACCACCCGGGCCCGCCCGTTGACGTGCAGCCCGATCCGGTAACGGGTGAAGTCGACCATGAGGATGCCCAACCGCGGGTTCTCGGAGAGGTTGCCGAGGGAGGCCATGACGCCGTTTCCGCGGTACTCGGGATACGCCAGCAGCCGGTCGCCCAGCACCTGGACGAAGCCGGGCGGCCCGGCCCGGAAGGTGGAGTCGCACTCGCCGTGCCGGTCGGCCGTGGCCAGGAAGAACATCTCCTGGCAGGCCACGAACTCCCGCATCCGCGCGTTGAGATGGTCCAGCACCTGGTCCGCGTAGAAGCGGTCGGCGCGCGCGGTCGTCCCGAGTCTCCGCTGCACCAGGTGCTCACCGTCGCTCCCGGGCCGCTCCGCCGGCCAGCCCGGGCCCCCACCCTCCGTCGCGCGGTCGTGTTCACCGTGTGCTGCCAAGGCTTCAGTCTCCCGTTGCTACCAGCTCGTCGATGGAGTCGTGCCAAATCCGCCCGGCCGGGACGCCGACCCCCACCAGTGCCTCCACACCGCTGCGGATCAGCCCCGGCGGGCCGGAAAGGTATGCGTCGTATTCCCGGTACGGCCCGTATTGCCGTACGGCGTCGGGGAGTTGGCCGGTGAGGGTGTTCGGGCCGCCCCGGGTCCCCGGCCCGACGGTGACGACCGGGCGGACGGAGAGCCAGGGGTGGGTCCGCTCCAGCCGCAGCATGGTGTCGATGTCGTAGAGGTCGTGGTCGCTGCGGGCGCCGTAGAAGACCTCCACCGGGCGCCGGGCGCCGTGGTCGGCGATGTCCTCGATCAGCGCCTTGATGGGCGCGATGCCGGTGCCGCCGCCGACGCACAACAGGCCGTTGCCGGTGGAGTGGTCGACGGTCATCGAGCCGGCGGGCGCGCCCAGCCGCACGACGTCGCCGGGCCGGGCGCGGTGCACCAGCGCGTTGGAGACCCAGCCGGCCGGCACCGCCTTCACGTGGAACGAGAGCAGGCCGTCGGGGCGCGGCGCCGAGGCGAAGGAGTAGTGCCGCCACACCCGGGGCCACCAGGGGGTCTCCATGCTGGTGTACTGGCCGGCGCGGAACGGGTACGGCTGGTCCGGGCGGACCGTCACCACCGCGGTGTCGGGGGTGCGCAGTTCGTGCGCGATGACCTCGGCCTGCCACCAGGCCGGGGCGATGGCCTCGTCCTCGGCCGCCGCGTCGATCATGAGCTGGGAGATGGTGGTGTAGGCGCGCACCCACGCGCCCTCGGCCTCCGGGCTCCACGTGGCCGTGGCATAACGGGAGAGCGCGCTCAGCAGGCACTCGCCGACCGCCGGGTAGTGGTCGGGCAGGGTGCCGTACTTGCGGTGGCCGCGGCCGAGTTGGGCAAGGTACTGGCCGAGCACCTCGGCGTTGTCAACGTGCTTGGCGGCGGTGAGCAGCGCCTTGAAGAGCCGGTCGCGCTGGGTGTCCATCGAGGCGGGGAACAGCGCCCGCAGATCGGGGTGCTGGACGAACAGCAGCGCGTAGAAGTACGAGGTGACCTTGTCGGCCACGGGCTCGATCTCGTTCATGGTGCGCCGGATGAGCACCGCGTCGGGAGAGGCCGTGGCTTCTGACGGGCCGCTGGCTTCCAGTGCGGCCAGGGAGGGCGGAGCCGCCGACGGGGCCGGTGGTGCGGGCGGGGCTGGAGCGGACGGTGGCTCGGGAGCGGCCGACGGGGTGGTGGGGGCCGCCGAGTTCGAAGGGGCCGCGGGGGCCTCCGCGGTGGGCCCGGAGGCCGGAGTGCGCGGGTCGAAGCCGCCGAAGGCGTCGAACGGCGTGTGCGCGGCGGGCTCGTGGACCGGCTCCGGCTCCGTCCCGGGACGCGGGGCGGCGGGCGCCGTGCCCTCCTCGGGGACCGGGGCGCCGAGCTGATGGTCCGTCCCCCACCGGGGCAGCGTGCCCTGCCGCGGCACCCGCTGCGCCTCCGGCTCGCGCTCCCGCTCGGCGGCGGTGCCCACCGGGCGTATCGGGTTCACGGGCCGGCTGGGTATCTGCTCCCCATCGACGCGTTCGTCCGGCTCGTCGCGGTCTTCGTGCGCCGATTCCCGCTCGTCCCGGCCGTTTTGCCGCCCCGGCTCGTCTCCGGAAGTTTTCTTCGCCGGCGGAGTGAACCAACCCCAATCGCCACTGCTGCCGCCAGAAGGGCCGTTATCGGCCGACGTGGTGGTCGGAGCGTCCATGGTCTGCCTCGCCTCGAACGTCTTTCGGTGGTCTTTGCCGTTCCACTGACCGGAACTGCCCGGAATTCCCCCGCCCTGCCCGGAATTCTTCGTCGCCTCAAGCGATCCCGGCAACACTCTCTAAAGAGGACACTTCTCACTTCCCTGCGGCAAGCGGCGCACATACCGTTCCGTCAGCATGCCACCCCACTCCACCGCATCGGACAAACAGTCGGAAGTCCGGGTGACACGGGCCGTCTCCCCGCTAGGCTGACGAGCTTTGCCCGCCGTCCACGCCCCGCGAAGGACCCGCACCCCCGTCGAGCCGGAGTCGACCATACCGGCAGTAGTTGAAACCACAACCCCCGATCCGGGGACACTCAACGCGCCCCCGCCAATACCAGTGATCCTCCCCACAGACGGCAAATTCCGTACGCGCGGCGGACGAATGCACCACAGAAAACGTGCACCCCGTCGAATTACCCGCCGGTACGCACCAGTTCGTATGCCGCACGAAGATCACGTCCCGCATACGCATACGTGGCCAGGTCGCTGACATGGTGATCGGCATTCACCGCCACCGACTCCGGTACCACCGCGAAGAGTTCGACATCCGACATCGAGTCGCCGTATGCCACGCAGTCGTCCCGGCCCAGCCCGTACCGCGCACAGAGCTCGTCCGCGATCCGCACCTTCGCTGACGACGAGAGGATGCCGGCCGGTTCCACCGGGGTGCGGATCGGCACCGCGGGCCAACGGGAGCCGTGCGCGGTGTCGACGCCCCAGTCCAGCAGCCGCTCGACGAAGAATCCGGGCGAGAGGGAAATCACGGCGCACCGCTCGCCGCGGGCCCGGATGTCGGCCCACACCTCCCGGATACCGGCCAGCCACGGCGCGCCCTCGAAGGCCACCGCCACATGCTCCTCGGTCAGCTCGGCGGCCCACAGGTCGCACGCCCGCTGCGCGAAGCCCGCCGGGGTCAACTCCCGGGCCGCGAACGCCCGCTCCAGTTCGGCGATCTCGCGGTCCAACCCCAGTTGGCGGGCGATCTCGACGGCGGCCGCGGACCCGTGGAGCAGGGTGCCGTCCATATCGAACAGATGCAGCTTGCTCATGACCGGAGCCTAGCCAGGGCGTCGCCGCCCCCGGCGTCCCGCCCGCCCGCCGGCCGGCCCGGGCCGTACTCGCCGCCGCGTACGCGCGGATACTCCCGCCGTCAGATGTCCCGTCCCCCGTCACCCGGCACCGTGGGGGCATGCAGCTTCGCCGGCCCGTCCGCCGGGCCCTCCTCGTCGCCCATGTCGCCTGCTCCGTCGGCTGGCTGGGGCTCACCGCCGGGCTGTTCGTGCTCGGGGTCACCGGCTTCACGGCCGCCACCGCCCCGACCGCCGAGGTCGCCTACCGGGCGATGCAGCTCCTCATCGACGACCTGGTGCTCCCGGTGGCGCTGGCCTCACTGGCCAGCGGGTTGGTGCTGGCCCTCGGGACGCCGTGGGGGCTGACCCGGTACCGCTGGGTCCTCACCAAGGCGTGGCTGACGCCCCCGGCCCTGCTGCTGACGGTGCTCGCGCTCCGTCCCGGCGTCGCCCGCCTCGCCGCGGCGGCCGCCGCCGGTCACCCGGCGTCCGACGTCGGCCTCCTCGTGGCCCCTGGGGTCGCCGCCGCGCTGTACCTCTTCCTGACCGCGCTCTCCGTCCTCAAGCCGTGGGGGCGCACCACGCGCGGCGGCCGACCGCGCGGGGCACGGTCGGCCGGGGGTCGGGCCCGGATGGACGTCGCGTCGTGACGGGTCCCGTTGGCGGGCCGCGGCGGCACGGCCCCACCAGGACGGAGGACCGGAACGCTCAGCTCCGCGCCGCCGGCGCGGCCGCCTCGACCCCCTCGGTCCTCTCCGCCGTCACGGCCGGACCGCCCTCGGCCACCACCTGGCTGTGGCCCGGCCGACGGCGCTCCAGGGAGGAGGCCAGCACCGCCACCCCCAGCGCCGCGGCGGTCATCAGCGCGCCCACCCAGTTGGGCGCGGTCAGCCCGAGCCCGCCCGAGATCACCAGGCCGCCGAGCCACGCGGCCAGCGCATTGCCCAAGTTGAAGGCCGCGATGTTGCCGGCCGAGGCCAGGGTGGGCGCGGCGGCCGCCTGGTCCAACACCCGCTTCTGGAGCGGAGGTACGGTCGCGAAGCCGAAGAAGCCGATCAGCCCGATGGTGACGACCGCGGCGACCTTGTGGTGCGCGGTGAAGGTGAACGCGGCCAGCGCCACCGCCAGTCCGGCCAGGGACGCGTAGAGCATCGGCATCATGGCGCGGTCGGTGAACCGGCCGGAGAAGAGGTTCCCGCCGACCATCCCGAGGCCGAAGACCGCGAGCAGCCAGACGACGGAGGACGGCGCGAAGCCGGCGACCCCGGTCATCATCGAGGCGAGGTAGGTGATGGCCGCGAAGACCCCGCCGAAGCCGAGGACGGTCATCAGCATCGCCAGGCCGACCTGCGGGTTGCGGAAGACCGCCAGCTCGCTGCCGATCCGGGCGGCGGCCTTGGCCCGCTGCGCCGGGACCAGCTTCACGATGCCGAACAGCCCCAGCACGCCGAGCACGGTGATCGCGTAGAACGTGGTGCGCCAGCCGAACTGCTGGCTGACCAGGGTGCCGGCCGGTACGCCCACGACGTTGGCCACGGTCAGGCCGCTGAACAGCAGCGAGAGCGCGATGGCCCGCTTCTCCGGGGCGACGAGGTCGGCGGCCACCAGCGAGCCGATACCGAAGAACGCGCCGTGGGCGAACGCCGAGACGACCCGGCCGACGAGCACCAGCCCGAAGGTGGGCGCCAGGCCGGTGAGCAGGTTGCCCACGACGAACAGGCCCATCAGCAGCATCAGCATCTGCTTCCGGGTGAAGCGGGTGCCGACCACCGTCATCAGGGGGGCGCCGACCACCACGCCGAGGGCGTAGAGCGTGGTCGCGTAGCCGGCGAGCGGGATGGAGACGCCGAAGTCCGCCGCCATGTCGGGCAGCAGCCCCATGACCGCGAACTCGGTCGTTCCGATCCCGAAGGCGCCGATGGCGAGCGCCAGGAGCGCGAGAGGCATGGCGGGTCCTTCCCATTGATTGCACACATCCCAAACCGGCGTAGACAATAATTGCATACGCGGTTTATTTGCAAGCGCTGACTATTTCGGATGTGGCCTATCCTGGTGCGGACGACGGATGAGGAGGTCTGCGATGACGCAGCGGACGCGGAAAACGACCACGACGCGGGATGCCGCCTCCGGCGCCCTTGCCCAGGGCTGGTGCGCGCTCTCCTCCCTGCACGGCCGCATCGAGTCGCACATCGAGCGCGCCTTGCAGGCCCAACACGGCCTCAGCGTCCGGGAGTTCTCGGTGCTCAACGTGCTCAGCGAGCAGCACGACGGGCCCGGCGGCCACCTCCGGATGCACCAGGTCGCGGACGCGGTCGTGCTCAGCCAGAGCGCCACCACCCGCCTGGTCACCCGGCTCGAAGAGCGCGGGCTGCTCTCCCGCTACCTCTGCCCCGACGACCGGCGCGGCATCTACACCAACGTCACGCCGGACGGCCTGCACCTCCTCGAAGCGGCCCGGCCCGCCCATGACACCGCGCTGCGCGAGGCCCTCCGGGACGCCGCGCAGCGGCCCGAGCTGGCGCCGCTGGTGACGGCGGTCGAGACGCTCGGCGCCTCCGCGTAACGGGGCCGGCCCGCCGCGGGTCCCGCGATCGCCCGAACCCTGGGCAGTCCGGCCCGCGCGGCATAAGGTCGCGGCCATGAGCGATCTTGAGATAAGGCGCGCCACCGAGGACGACCTGCCCGCCATCGTGGCGATGCTGGCCGACGACCCCCTGGGCGCCACCCGCGAGTCCCCCGACGACCTGACGCCCTACCGCGGCGCGTTCGCCGTCCTGGACGCCGATCCGCACCAGCACCTGGTCGTCGCCGACCGCGACGGCCGGGTCGTCGGCACGCTCCAGCTCACGGTGATCCCCGGGCTCTCCCGGCGCGGCGCCACCCGCTCGATCATCGAGGCGGTACGTATCCACGCCGACGAGCGCGGCGCCGGCCTGGGCACCGAGCTCATCGACTGGGCGATCAGCCAGTCCCGGAAGCTGGGCTGCCAGCTCGTCCAGCTCACCTCCGACGCCACCCGGGTCGACGCCCACCGCTTCTACGAGCGGCTCGGCTTCGAGGCGTCCCACCTCGGCTTCAAGCTGACCCTCTGACGGCCCCGGGGAACGATCAGCGGCCGGCCGGGGGAGCGGTGCGGCGGGCGCGGTGGGCCTTCTGCCGGCAGGCCCCGCCGCAGTACCGCGCGGGCCGCCCGGTGCGCGCCGCCGCGAGCGCCGCCCCGCACACCTGACACCGGGCTTCGTTACGCTTCGCCCCGGCTGCCGGAAGTTCCGTTACGCTCCGATCGGCGCGCAGCCCGTCGAGCAGCAGCGCCGCCATCCGGCCCGCCGGCACCGCTCCGGGCTCCCCGTCCGCGCCCGCGGCTCCCCGCCCCGCCGACCGCCGGCGCTCCATCGTCAGACACCCGGCCAGCAGCACGCGGACGTCGTCCAGGTCGACGTCCGCCCTTACCGCGCCGGCATGTTGGGCCCGCGCCAGCAGCACGCCGAGGGCCGCCAGGAACTCCAGCTCCGGGGCCCCGTCGCCCTCCTCGGCCGCCCCGGGTCCGCGCGTGCCGGCCGCCTCCAGCACCTCGCACAGCGCCCGGTTGGGGGCGGCCAGCCGCACCACCGACGCCAGGAAGCGGAAGAACACCTCGCCGGGGTCGTCCGCTTCGGTCAACTCCCCCGCGGCATCGGCGAAGAGCCGCATACGGTCCCGGACCGCCGCCCTGAACAGGGCTTCCTTGGAAGGGAAATGGCGGTACACCGTCCCCGCACCGACCCCGGCGCGCCGGGCGATCTCATCGAGCGGGACCCCCAACCCCCGTTCCTCAAAGGCGGATCGGGCCGCCTGGAGCACCAGCGCACGATTGCGCCGGGCATCCGCGCGCGGGGTCGCCGACCGGCTCTCCGCCCGCCACACACCTGCTGGCACCACCCGGCTCCTCCGCGCTCCACACCCGGGAGAACAACCGGGTTGATCGTTCCGATTCTACGAGGCCGTTAAAACACACGTGCGGATCGCCACGCTGGGGTGACGAGCGGGGCAGGGAGGCGCGAGGAACGGGGCGCGGGGCGGCGGAGACAGCGAGGGAGGCGGAGGCGAGGGAGACGACGCGGGCTCCGGGCGCGCAGCGCGCCGCACACGACCGGCGGCGGCGCGCCCCAACACAAAAGGGGTGTGGTCTGTTTCACGTGAAACAGACCACACCCCTGGCCTCTTGTCGAGGGTGCGTCCGACGGCCGAGAACCGCCCGCCGGATCAGTGGGCCGGCACGGCTCAGGCCGCGGCGACGGCCCCGTCCCATGCCGCACCGGCCGCGCCGACCGCCGCGTCCTCGTCGACCGCGACTCCCAACGCCCGCAGACCGGCGCCCAGCGCCGCCAGCGAGGCGAGCACCACCGCCCGGTCCGCGGCCCGCCCGTAGTGGTTCACCCTGATCATCTCCGCGGCCAGCGCACCGGCGGCGGCCTGCATCGGGACGGAGCCGTCGGCGGCCAGGGCCGCGGACACCACCTCACGGGCGTCCGCCTCCGCCGGCGCGCGGAGCGTGGTGGCGGCCGGCGCCGCGTGCTCGTCGCGGATCACGTACGGCACCGGACCGCCGAGCACCGCGACGCCCGCCCGGACCGCCGCGGCGGCCGCCCGGTGCCGGGTGATGACCGCGTCCAGCCCCTCTTCCTCGATCCGGTCCACCGCCTGCTCCAGCGCGAGCATCTCCAACTGCGCCGGGGCGTGCGGAAGGGCGGTGCGACCGGCGTCGATCCAGCGCTCCTTCCAGTCCAGCAGCGAGAGGTAAGAGCGCCGCGGCGCCTGCTCGTTGGCGGCGATCCGCTCCCAGGCGCGGGCGCTGACCGACACCGCGGAGACCCCGGCCGGACCGGCCAACGCCTTCTGGCCGCCGATGACGCAGAGGTCCACGCCCCACGCGTCGGTGAGCAGCGGCTCGGCGCCCACCGAGGCGACCGCGTCGAGCATCAGCAGCGCCCCGTGCTCCCGTACCACCGTGCCGATCTCAGCGACCGGGTTGGTGTTGCCGGTCGCCGCCTCGGCGTGCACCAGGCTCACGAAGTCGATCTCGGGGTGCTCCCGCAGCGCGTCCGCCACCTGCCCGGGGCTGACCGCACCGGTGAACGGCGCGCTGATGGTGATCACCTCGGCGCCACAGGACCGCAGCCAGCCGCCGAACGTCTCGCCGTAGGGGCCGGTGATGATGTTGAGGGCGGTGCTGCCGGGCCGCACGGCCGAGCGGATGCACGCCTCCAGGGGCAGCAGCGCCTCGCCCTGCATCGTCACGACATCGCAGCGGGTGCGCATCAGGGCCGCGACCTTGTCCTCGATGCGCGCGAAACGGGCGGCGTCGAGCGGGGGCAGGTCGAGCAGAAGCGGGGCGTCGGCGTTCGCAGTCACGGCAGTCACGGTGGCCTTCCAGCGGTAGCGAGCCGCGCGCTGCGGCGGCTCCTGACATCTCGCTCGACTGTACGTCCGCCGGTGCACCCCCGTCGGCCGGGTCCTGGCCCCTCCCCGGGCCCGGACGACCCGCGGCGCGGGGGCCGCCCGGCCGGCCCCCGCTGCCGTTCCCCGCCTCCGGTCAGACGCCCCGCCAGCCCTCGGGGTCCACCCCGCCCGGCACCGGTCCCGCGGGCTCGTAGGGCCCGCGGGTGAAGACGAAGCTCCCCAGGTCGAGGTGGGTGACCGTGCCGTCCGGCGCCCGCTGCGCGCGGAGCGTCTCGCCGGCGTAGTAGCCGTCCAGCCCGGTCCAGGTGCCGTCTTCCTCGGCCCGGAAGCGCGAGGTGCGCCCGCCACCGGACAGCGTGATCAACTCCAGCCCGCGCCCGTCCATCAACCGCAGCGCGAACGGGTTCGCGCCCCAGTACCAGGGCCCGGTCAGGGCCAACAACTCCTCGTCCACCGGGCCCGGCAGCGGGCGCCACGGCTCCGGGATCCGCGGCTCCTGGCTCGCGACGATCTCCAGGAAGTCGGCCGCCACCATGCTGATCGGCACGCCGGAGGTGCAGTTCGCCAGCGCCAGCGCCGCCGTGTCCTGCCCCCGGTCGATCCACAGCGCCGCCAGGAATCCCGGCATCGACCCGGTGTGGCCGGCGAGCAGCCGCCCGCGCCGCCGTACCAGCTGTGTGCCCAGCCCGTACCCCCCGTCCCAGCTGTCGCCCTCCGGCGGCACCGCGGGCTCCTGCATCTCGGCCAGGCTCGCCCCGCTCAGCACCCGCTCATCGCCCCGCAGCAGGAAGGCCGCCCACCGGCACAGGTCCTCCGCCGTGGACCACAACTGCCCCGCCGGGCCCATCAGTCCGGTGTCGTGCGCGGGCTCCGGCAGCACCGCATCGGCCCACGGATGGACCGCCCAGCCCTCCGCGTGCGGCGCCCCCGGCAGAAGCGTCGTCCGGGCCATGCCCAGCGGCTCCAGCACCTCGCGCCGCAGGACCTCGCCCCATGGCGTCCCGCCCCGCAGCCGCTCCACGAGTGCCCCGAGCACCGCGTAGCCGAGGTTGGAGTAGTGATGGCGCCGCCCCACCGGATGCAGCCGGGACCGCTCACCGAACAGATCGGTCGGCTCGGGCCGCAATCCGCCGTCGGTCCGCTCCCACCAGGGGCCTCGCGACTCCGCCGCCAACCCCGCACCGTGCGCGAGGAGTTGGGCGACCGTCGCTTCCGGAACGGGGACGTCCTGCAGATAGGCCCCGATGGGATCGTCCAGCCCCAGCAGCCCCTCGTCCCGGAGCCGCAGCACCAGCACGGCCACGAAGTTCTTGGTCAACGAGCCGATCCGGTACTGCACATCGCCGTGCGGCACCTCTCCGTCCACCGCGCCACGGGCCCCCGCCCAGACCACCCGGCCCCCGCGGACCACGGCCCCCATCATCGACGGCGCCCGCCCCTCGGACTGCGCAACCGCCAACCGCCGCACCAGACCCCGCCGCGTCTGCGGCAACAACTCCGCATGATCCTCGGCCACTTCGACGACGACACCGTCACGCGGAACCACCGCACCCACCCCGGGCTCCTGCGCATCCGTCGACTCCACAACCGTCATGACGCTCCCCAATGAGACTTCCCGCCGGCCGCACCGGCCCGGCCGGCCGCTGTCAACGGCGGACAACGCCCACCGCGCCGCCATCCTGCCCGCCCACCGGGCACCGCCGCTTCGGCGCGGGGCGCCCGCTCGGCTCAGGTCTGCGCCATGTCCACGAAGCGCGAGTAGTGACCCTGGAAGGCCACCGTGATCGTCGCGGTGGGACCGTTACGGTGCTTCGCCACGATCAGGTCGGCCTCGCCGGCCCGCGGCGACTCCTTCTCGTAGGCGTCCTCGCGGTGCAGCAGGATGACCATGTCGGCGTCCTGCTCGATGGAACCGGATTCACGCAGGTCGGAGACCATCGGCTTCTTGTCCGTGCGCTGCTCGGGGCCACGGTTCAACTGCGAGAGCGCGATGACCGGGAGCTCCAACTCCTTGGCCAGCAGCTTGAGGTTTCGGGACATGTCCGAAACCTCCTGCTGACGGCTCTCGGCCCGCTTGGAACCGCCGGACTGCATGAGCTGGAGGTAGTCGATGACGACCAGCTTGAGCTCGTTCCGCTGCTTCAGCCGGCGGCACTTGGCGCGGATCTCCATCATCGAGAGGTTCGGCGAATCGTCGATGTAGAGCGGCGCCGCCGAGACGTCCGGCATCCGGCGCGCCAGCCGCGTCCAGTCGTCGTCGGTCATGCTGCCGGAGCGCATGTGGTGCAGCGCGACCCGCGCCTCGGCGGACAGCAGACGCATCGCGATCTCGTTGCGCCCCATTTCGAGCGAGAAGATCACGCTCGGCAGGTTGTTCTTGATCGAGCAGGCCCGCGCGAAGTCCAGCGCCAGCGTCGACTTACCCATGGCCGGACGGGCCGCGATCACGATCATCTGGCCCGGGTGCAGACCGTTGGTGAGCGCGTCGAGATCGGTGAAGCCGGTCGGCACGCCGGTCATCTGGCCCTGGCGCGAGCCGATCGCCTCGATCTCGTCGAGCGCGCCCTCCATGATCTCGCCGAGCGGCAGGTAGTCCTCGCTGGTCCGCTGCTCGGTGACGGCGTAGATCTCCGCCTGGGCCTTGTTGACGATCTCGTCGACGTCGCCGTCGGCGGCGTATCCCATCTGCGTGATCCGGGTGCCGGCCTCGACGAGGCGGCGCAGCACCGCCCGCTCGTGGACGATCTCCGCGTAGTACTCGGCGTTGGCGGCCGTCGGAACGGACTGCACCAGGGTGTGCAGGTACGAGCCGCCGCCGACCCGGCCGATCTCGCCGCGCTTGGTGAGCTCGGCGGCGATGGTGATCGGGTCGGCCGGCTCGCCCTTGGCGTAGAGGTCGAGGATCGCCTGGTAGATCAGCTCGTGGGCCGGACGGTAGAAGTCCTCGCCCTTGAGCACCTCGACGACATCGGCGATGGCGTCCTTGGACAGCAGCATGCCGCCGAGCACGGACTGCTCGGCGTCGAGGTCCTGCGGGGGGACGCGCTCGAAGCCGCCGGACCAGGAACCGCCGCCCTCGTCGTCGCGGTCCGGGCGGTCGCCGCGACCCCGGCCCTTGCCGTCGCCCCGACGGGAGCGGGCGGCCGGCAGCAGGTCGCTCGGACCGGAGTCCGCCCAGGGGTCTTCCATGGGCTCGGGAATGCTCACCCCGGCACCTCCTCCCGTCCGCGACGCGGACCTTGCTGTGCGGTTCTTTCTTACGGCACAGCTCTGACAATCAAGTCGCCCGACTCCGGTTACGGCGCGTCGAGTTCGGACGGGGTTTCCTGGCCGGAACAGGCGGCGGGTGCCGGACCACGGTAGGCCCGCACGCACCGTCCGCCAATCTGGTTATCCACAGGCCATGTGGATGACCGCCCCATAGCTGTGGAGAAGTCCCCGGATCCTGTGCACGGGCCGGGGGAAACTTCTGTGGACAAGCACACAATTACGCCATCCACACCTGCCTGACCTGGGCTTTTCTCATCCATAGGCTGTGGGGGAGAAAAACTTCGGCAACCTGTTCATGATCGCTGCGAACGCCACACAGAAGGCACCTCCACACAGCGGAAAGTAAGGATCACAAGACAGTTGCATCTGTTACCTGTGGACGATTAGATTGCCGCTCATGACACAGGCCCCCGCGACGCCACGGCGTGCCCCCCGCCGCCATGACCGCGAGATCGTCGCGCTGGCCCTGCCGGCCTTCGGCGCCCTGGTCGCGGAACCGCTCTTCGTCATGGTCGACAGCGCCGTCATCGGCCACCTCGGCACCCGCCAGCTCGCCGGTCTCGGCGTCGCCGCCGCCCTCCTCACGACCGCCGTCTCGGTCTTCGTCTTCCTCGCCTACGCCACCACCGCCGCGGTCGCCCGCCGGGTCGGCGCCGGCGACCTCCCCGCGGCAATACGCCAGGGCATGGACGGCATCTGGCTCGCCCTACTCCTCGGCGCGGCCGTCATCGCCGTCGTCCTGCCCACCGCTCCCTGGCTCGTCGAGGTCTTCGGCGCCTCCCCGGCCGCCGCCCCGTACGCCACCACGTACCTGCGGATCAGCGCGCTCGGCATCCCCGCGATGCTGGTCGTGCTCGCCGCCACCGGAGTCCTGCGCGGCCTCCAGGACACCAGGACCCCGCTCTACGTCGCCGTCGGCGGCTTCACCGCCAACGCCGCCCTCAACGCCGGGCTGGTGTACCTCGCCGGCCTCGGCATCGCCGGCTCCGCCTGGGGCACCGTGATCGCCCAGTGCGGCATGGCCGTCGCCTACCTCGTCGTCGTGGTCCGCGGCGCCCGCCACCATGGTGCCTCACTCCGCCCGGACGCCGCCGGGATCCGAGCCTGCGCCCAGGCCGGCGTCCCGCTGCTGATCCGCACCCTCTCGCTGCGCGCGGTGCTGATGATCGCCACCGCCGTCGCCGCCCGGCTCGGCGACGCCGAGGTCGCCGCCCACCAGATCGTGCTGTCCCTCTGGTCCCTCCTGGCCTTCGCGCTGGACGCCATCGCCATCGCCGGGCAGGCCATCATCGGGCGTTACCTCGGCGCCGGGGACGAGGACGGCGCCCGGGCCGCCTGCCGCCGGATGGTCCAGTGGGGCATCGCCTCCGGCGTGGTCCTCGGCGTCTTGGTGACGCTCGCCCGGCCGCTCTTCATCCCCCTCTTCACCACCGATCCCGCCGTTCAACACCCGCTGCTCGCCACGCTCCTGGTCGTCGCGGTCACCCAGCCGGTCTCGGGCGTCGTCTTCATCCTCGACGGCGTCCTCATGGGCGCGGGGGACGGGCCCTACCTCGCCGGGGCGATGGTGGTGACGCTGGCCGTCTTCGTCCCTGCGGCCCTCGCCGTCCCGGCCCTCGGCGGCGGTCTGGTCGCCGTGTGGTGGGCGATGGCCCTCATGATGACCGTCCGGATGCTGACGCTCTGGCTGCGCACCCGATCCGGACGGTGGATTGTGACCGGAGCCTCGCGATGAAGCACCTGCCGAATTCCGGCCCCGCACAGATAATGACCTTGTGCGCTCGCTTGCCAGGAAATCCGTCCTGCCCCTGACGCTCGTCATCGTCGGGGCAGCCGCAGTGGTGGGCTACGCCGCGGAGGAGGACCACCACAGCAGAGCCGGCAGTGGCCCCGCCGGTTATGGCAAGTCCGGCGAGCCCGGCGGGCCGCCCCAGGACCAGGACCCGTCGGCCTCCGCCCCGCCCCAGGACGGCAACGCCTACACCCCGCGCAGGACCGAGGAGAACGGCCGGATCGGCGCGGTCTTCGAGAAGGACGACCACGGTGCCCACTTCTGCACCGCGAGCGTGGTGCAGAGCCCGGGCCGGAACATGCTGATCACCGCGGCCCACTGCGCCTTCGACGCCGACACCGGCAAGCCGGTGGACGACCTGGTCTTCGCCCCGGACTACCGCAACGGCGACGAGCCCACCGGCCTGTGGAAGGTCAACAAGGTTGTGGTGGACGACCGTTGGGCCAAGTCGCAGGACGAGGACCTCGACGTCGCCTTCCTCAGCCTCGACACCAAGGACGGCAAGCAGATCCAGGACGTCCTCGGCGGCAACACCCTCGGCATCGACCGCGGCTTCGACAACGAGGTCAAGATCACCGGCTACCCCACCAGCCGGGACACCCCGATCTCCTGCCAGAACCGCGCCACGAAGTTCAGCGACACCCAGATGCGCATCCAGTGCACCGACTTCGAGGGCGGCACCAGCGGCAGCCCCTGGCTGGCCGACTACGACCCCAAGAGCCACACCGGCACGGTCATCGGCGTCCTCGGCGGTCACGAGGGCGGCGGCGACCAGGACGACGTGTCCTACGCCGCGTACTTCGACGACGACATCGCCAAGCTCTACAAGCGCGCCCAGGACGAGGACTGACCGCCGCTCAGCCCCACCCGCACAGCGCGAAGGGCCGTACCCCACGAGGGAGTACGGCCCTTCGGCGTTCGCTGCGAACTACGCTCAGGCGGCGATGACCTCGACGCCCAGCTTCGCGACGACCTCGGCGTGCAGACGCACCGAGATCTGGTGCGCGCCCAGGGTCTTGATCGGCGAACCGACCTCGACGCGGCGCTTGTCGACGTCCGGACCACCGGCGGCCTTGATCGCCGAGGCGATGTCGGCCTGGGTGACCGAGCCGAACAGGCGGCCGGCCTCGCCGGCACGCACGGCCAGCTTCACGTTGACGCCCTCAAGCTGAGCCTTGACCTCGTTGGCCTGCTCGATCGTGGCGATCTCGCGGATCTTGCGACCGCGGCGGATCTGCTCGACGTCCTTCTCGCCACCCTTGGTCCAGCGGATCGCGAAACCGCGCGGAACCAGGTAGTTGCGGGCGTACCCGTCCTTGACGTCAACGACGTCGCCGGCGGTGCCGAGGCCGGAG
Source organism: Streptomyces sp. WZ-12 (assembly GCF_028898845.1). Lineage (NCBI taxonomy): Bacteria > Bacillati > Actinomycetota > Actinomycetes > Kitasatosporales > Streptomycetaceae > Streptomyces > Streptomyces sp. WZ-12. Next base: position 4,587,469 of record NZ_CP118574.1, read on the forward strand.
ACCTCGTGGGTGAGGATGATCTTCATGTGTCGGTCACCCTTCCCTTATCGCGCGGTGGACGTGTAGGGCAGCAGCGCCATCTCACGGCTGTTCTTCACGGCCGTGGCGACGTCACGCTGGTGCTGAGTGCAGTTGCCGGTGACCCGGCGGGCACGGATCTTGCCGCGGTCGGAGATGAACTTCCGCAGCAGGTTCGTGTCCTTGTAGTCGACGTAGGAGATCTTCTCCTTGCAGAACACGCAAACCTTCTTCTTAGGCTTGCGAGCAGGCGGCTTCGCCATTGTCTCTCTCCAGTGAGTTCAAGAAGTGTGTGCTGACGCCCTCAGGCACCGGCCGCTCTCCGACCTCGTGTCACGTGAAACACGCCGTTTCACGTGAAACACCGGCGGAGGAACGCATCGCCGGACCTAGAAGGGCGGCTCGTCCGAGTAGCCACCGCCACCGGAGCCGCCGGAGCCGCCGCCCCAGCCACCGCCGCCACCCTGGCCACCGCCAGAGGGACCACCGGTGGCCCACGGGTCGTCGGCCGGAGCACCGCCACCCTGCTGACCGCCGCTGGGGCCGCCGCCCCAGCCGCCGCCACCCTGGCCGCCGCCCTGCTGGCCGCCGCCGAAGCCGCCGCCCTGGCCACCGCGACCGCTGGTCTTGGTGACCTTCGCCGTGGCGTTCCGCAGGCTCGCGCCCACTTCCTCGACGTCGAGCTCGTAGACCGTGCGCTTCACGCCCTCGCGATCCTCGTAGGACCGCTGCTTGAGACGGCCCTGGACGATCACGCGGGTACCCCGCGTAAGGGATTCGGCGACGTTCTCCGCCGCCTGACGCCACACCGAGCAGGTCAGGAACAGGCTCTCGCCGTCCTTCCACTCGTTGGTCTGGCGGTCGAAGGTGCGGGGAGTGGACGCGACGCGGAACTTCGCGACCGCCGCACCGGACGGGGTGAAGCGCAGCTCGGGGTCGTCGACAAGATTGCCGACGACCGTGATGACGGTCTCGCCTGCCATTAGGGGAACCTCTCGGCGGGTGTGCTGCTGGCTGCTGGTGTTGCTACTCGAACCCGGTTACCGCTGAACGCGTACGCGCTCAGTGGGTCTCGGGACGGAGGACCTTGGTCCGAAGAACCGACTCGTTCAGGTTCATCTGACGGTCGAGCTCCTTGACGACCGCAGGCTCGGCCTGCAGGTCGATGACCGAGTAGATGCCCTCGGGCTTCTTGTTGATCTCGTACGAGAGACGACGACGGCCCCAGGTGTCGACCTTCTCGACCTTTCCGTTGCCCTCGCGGACGACGGAGAGGAAGTTCTCGATCAGGGGGGCGACGGCGCGCTCCTCCAGATCGGGGTCGAGGATGACCATCACCTCGTAGTGACGCATGGTGAACCCACCTCCTTTGGACTCAGCGGCCACGGTCGTTCCGTGGCAGGAGGGTCGTGATGCGTTTCCGCGCCCGCCGGCCCGTCATCCGGGCAGACATGTGCGCAGACCGTACAGAGTACCTGCCTCCGCGCTTCCGGTTGAAATCCGCCCACCGGACCCCGCAATCTGGAACACAATGGGTGTGAGCGGCGTTACAGTGCGCCGCCCCGTCAGTGGGAGGTGCCGTATGGCACAGGCAGCACGGACCCAGCGGAATCTGCTCGCGATCCTCAACAGCGACGGCCAAACCCATCCCGTGGAGAACACCTTCGCGGTCGTGACCCTCGTCCTCGGAGCGATTGCCGCCTTCACCGCTCTCTCCCCCGGCCTCCACCTGATCAGTTCCTGGGTGGGCCTGATCGGGATCGGTACGGGCCTGTGGGGTCAGTACATCTCCTCCACGACGGCGGAACGGTTCCTGTTGATCATCGGGCTCGGTGCCGCCGGCGTCGGGTTCTACATCGGCCTGGCCCACGGCGGCCTCTTCGGCGGCGTCATCGGCTAGTCCGCACCCGTCACGCTGGGCTCTACGGGGCCCGGTCCCGTACGGCCCAAACGGGGCGCTCCCGGGTCACAGTAGGCTTCGGCGCGAGAGCCGGAGCCCCGACCGTGGGGACACACCAGCCGAGGAGCGCCCCGCATGAGCCTGACCCTGAGGACCATCAGTCGAGAGCAGCATCTGGCATACATCCAGAGCCTGCCCGCGGCGAGCCACATGCAGGTCCCGGCCTGGGCTGACGTCAAGGCCGAGTGGCGGTCCGAGAGCCTGGGCTGGTTCGACGCGTCCGGCGAGCTGGTCGGTGCCGGTCTGGTCCTCTACCGCCAGCTTCCCAAGATCAAGCGGTACCTCGCCTACCTTCCCGAGGGCCCGGTCATCAACTGGTACGCGCCGAACCTGGAGGACTGGCTGCAGCCGATGCTCGGCCACCTCAAGCAGCAGGGCGCCTTCTCCGTGAAGATGGGCCCGCCGGTGGTCATCCGCCGCTGGGACTCCGCCGCGATCAAGTCGGGCATCCAGAACCCCGACGTCAAGCGGCTGCGGGACGTCGAGGCCAGCCACATCGAGGCACGCGCCTTCGAGGTCGCCGACCGGCTGCGCCGCATGGGGTGGCAGCAGGGCGAGGACGGCGGCGCCGGCTTCGGCGACGTGCAGCCCCGCTACGTCTTCCAGGTCCCGCTGAACGGCCGGCCGCTCGAAGAGGTCCACAAGGGCTTCAACCAACTGTGGCGCCGCAACATCAAGAAGGCCGAGAAGGCCGGCGTCGAGGTCGTCCAGGGCGGCTACCAGGACCTGGAAGAGTGGCAGCGGCTCTACGAGATCACCGCGAAGCGCGACCAGTTCCGGCCGCGCCCGCTCAGCTACTTCCAGCGCATGTGGTCCGCCCTCAACGCCGAGGACCCGAACCGCATGCGGCTCTACTTCGCCCGCCACAACGGGGTGAACCTCTCCGCCGCGACCATGCTCGTCGTCGGCGGACACGTCTGGTACTCGTACGGCGCCTCGGACAACATCGGCCGCGAGGTGCGGCCCTCCAACGCGATGCAGTGGCGGATGCTCCAGGACGCCCACGCGCTCGGTGCCTCGGTCTACGACCTCCGCGGCATCAGCGACTCGCTGGACGAGAACGACCACCTCTTCGGCCTGATCCAGTTCAAGGTCGGCACGGGCGGGCAGGCGGCGGAGTACCTCGGCGAGTGGGACTTCCCGCTCAACAAGCTCCTGCACAAGGCGCTCGACATCTACATGTCGCGCCGCTGACCCCTCCTCCGTACCGTCCGTACTCCTGACACACCCCCACGAGAAAGGTTCCGGGCCGGCCATGGCGCTCACCCTCTACGTCGACACCGCGCGCTGGCGGGCGCATCAGCAGAGCGTTCTCCAGCAGTTCCCCGGGCTGGTCCCGGTCTGCAAGGGCAACGGCTACGGCTTCGGCCACGAGCGCCTCGCAGAGGAGGCCACCCGGCTCGGTTCCGACATCCTCGCGGTCGGCACGACCTACGAAGCGGCCCAGATCAAGGACTACTTCAGCGGCGACCTGCTGGTGCTGACGCCCTTCCGGCACGGCGAGGAGCCGGTGCCGCTGCCGGACCGGGCGATCCGCTCGGTCTCCTCGGTCGAGGGCGTGGGCGGGCTGGTCGGCGCCCGTGTCGTCATCGAGGTCATGAGCAGCATGAAGCGGCACGGCGTCCAGCCGGAGGACCTGCCGAAGCTGGCCGCGGCCATCGAGGACGTCCGGCTGGAGGGCTTCGCGATCCACCTGCCGCTGGACCGCACCGACGGCTCCGACTCCGTCGACGAGGTCATCGGGTGGATGGACCGGCTGCGCGCCGCCCGCCTCCCGCTGCACACCATGTTCGTCAGCCACCTCAAGCCCGACGAACTCACCCGGCTCCAGCAGCAGTTCCCGCAGACCCGCTTCCGGGCGCGGATCGGCACCCGCCTCTGGCTCGGCGACCACGACGCCACCGAGTACCGCGGCTCGGTCCTCGACGTCACCCGCGTCGCCAAGGGCGACCGGTTCGGCTACCGCCAGCAGAAGGCGGCCTCGGACGGCTACCTCGTCGTGGTGGCCGGCGGCACCTCGCACGGCGTGGGCCTGGAGTCGCCCAAGGCGCTGCACGGCGTGATGCCGCGTGCCAAGGGCGTGGCCCGCGCCGGCCTGGCGAGCGTCAACCGCAACCTGGCGCCGTACGTCTGGGCCGGCAAGCAGCGCTGGTTCGCCGAGCCCCCGCACATGCAGGTGTCGATCCTCTTCGTCCCGGGCGACGCCCCGGAGCCCAAGGTGGGCGAGGAGTTGGTGGCCCACCTGCGGCACACCACCACGCAGTACGACCGCGTCGTGGACCGCTGAGCCGGCCGGCCCGCACACAATGTCAGGGGCCCGGTGCCGCGGAGAGTTCCGCGGCACCGGGCCCCTGACGCGTTCCGCCGCTCAGTCCCGGGCGGCGCCCCAGCGCACCCGCGGTGCCGCCTCGAAGCGCACCGCGTGCTGCGGCTCGTGGGCCGTCCGCCCGAGCACGAAGACATCGGGGCTGCGGTCCAGGACACCGCCCGAGGGGTCGTCGTCCCCGTCCCTACGGACCACGTCGCGCTCGGGCATCAGGATGTCCCGGACGACCATGGCACACACATAGAGGGTGCCCAACAGGTGCAGGGCGATGGCCAGTTGGTATCCCTCGGGCGGCAGCCCCTGGTGCTTGTCACCGTTGCCGGTGTAGGCCAGGTACATCCAGATCCCCAGGAAGTACATGACCTCGCACGCCTGCCAGATCAGGAAGTCCCGCCAGCGCGGCCGGGCCAGCGCGGCCAACGGGATCAGCCACAGGACGTACTGCGGCGAGTAGACCTTGTTGGTGAGGATGAACAACGCCACGACCAGGAACGCGAGTTGGGCGAAGCGCGGTCGACGCGGGGCGTAGAGCGTCAGCAACGCGAGGGCACCGCAGCCGACGATCATCAGCAGCGTCGCGTAGAGGTTGGCGTTCTCCAGCGGGTTGCCGGTGCGCTGGGAGAGCAACAGCCAGAGCGAGCCGAAGTCGATCGGCCGCTCCTGGCTGAAGGTGTAGAACTTCGCCCAGCCCTCCCGGATGCGGAAGCCGGAGGCATCGTGGGCGATCATCACCGGCAGGTTCACCACCAGCCAGGAGACCACCGCGCCGAGGACGGTCCGCCCGTACGCGCGCCAGGTCCCGGCCCGCCAGCACAGCACGAGCAACGGGCCCAGCAGCAGCACCGGATAGAGCTTCGCCGCGGTCGCCAGCCCGATCAGAACGCCGGCCGCCAGCGGGCGGCTGCGCGACCACATCAGCATGCCGGCGGCGGTCAGGGCGACCGCCAACAGGTCCCAGTTGATGGTGGCGGTGAGGGCGAAGGCCGGCGCCAGGGCCACCAGCAGACCGTCCCACGGGCGCCGCCGGTGGGTTCGGGCCACGCAGACCGCGATGACGGCGGCGCAGACCATCAGCATGCCGGCATTGACCAGCCAGTAGATCTGCTCCCGGCCCTGGATCGCCCCGCCGTGCGGAGTCAGCCACGAGGCGACTTCCATGAAGAGCCCGGTCAGCACCGGGTACTCCAGGTACTGCATGTCCCCGGGCAACTTGTCGAAGTAGGGGATCAGGCCGTCGGCGAAGCCCCGGCCCGAGTAGAGGTGGGGGATGTCCGAGTAACAGGCGTGGACGTACTGGCTGGTGGCGCCGAAGAACCAGCCGCCGTTGTAGCAGGGCAGCTTCTGCACCATGCCGAGCGCGAACATGCCGAGGGCGACGAGCGCGACCACCCGTACCGGGGTCAGCCAGTGCACCCCGAGCAGGGCATGCCGGCCGATCGGCCCGCCGACCAGCTCGCTGCCGGCCGCGGCCACCTCATCCCGTTTCGTCGGCCGAACGGGCTCGTCCTGTCGCAGGCTCGTCATGGCCCCATCCTGCCGTACGCACCGGGGACGAACGCGACGAAGCCCCCACCCGGTCGCGCCGGGTCGGGGGCTTCGTCGAGCCATGTTTCACGTGAAACGCGTCAACGTTTCACGTGAAACGGTCAGCCCGTCTCACCTCCGGTGGGCCCGCCGAAGATGCCTCCGCCGGTGCTCCCACCGCTGGTCGGGTCGGGTGTGCCGGGAGACGTCCCGCCGGTGTCACCACCGGGTCCGCCCGGGCCGCCGCCGGTGGTCCCGGCGTTGCTTCCGTGGTCCTTGCAGTGCAGGTCCCAGGGCGAGCAGCTCTTGGTCGGCGTCGGGCTGCCGCTGCCCGTCGGGGTGGCGGTCTGGCTGGGCGTGGCACTCGGGCTCGGCGACTGCGTGATGCTCGGCGTGGGCGTCGGCGTGGGGGAGGGCATGCCGGGCTCGTTGATGACCTGCCCGATCGGCTGGGCCTCCGGGAACGGCTGCGGAGTCATGCCGGACATCGCCTGCATCATGTACTGCGTCCACACCTCGGTCGGCAGCGCACCACCGTGGATCGAGTCGAAGCCACCGACGCCGTTCATCGACAACTGGCGCGGGTTCTGGGCGTCCTCGCGGAACATGGCGATGGCGGTCGACAACTGCTTGGTGTAGCCGACGAACCAGGCCGACTTGTTCTCGTCCGTGGTACCCGTCTTGCCCGCGGCCGGCATGCCGAGCTTCAGGGCGTTCTTGCCGGTGCCGTTCTTGATCACGTTCTGCAGCACGTCGGTGACGTTGTTGGCGATGTTCGCGTCGATCGCATTCGCCTTAGGAGTCGGCTTGTCGAAGCCCGGCAGCTCCTTGCCCTCGGAGACCACCTTGGTCACCGAGTAGGGCTCCGCCTGCGTACCGGAGGCGGCGAAGGTGGCATAGGCGTCCGCCATGCGGATCGCGCTCGGCGTCGAAGTACCCAGTGCGAACGACGGGTTGAGGTTCTTGTCGAAGCTGGACTTCGAGATGCCGGCGGCCTCCGCCATGGACCGCACCTTGTCCATGCCGACGTCCATGCCGAGTTGGACGAACGGGGTGTTGACCGACTGCTCCATCGCCTTGCGCAAGGAGATGTAGCCCCAGGGGTAGTTGCTCTCGTTCACCTGGTAGAAGGGCGAACCGTCCTTCTTCAACACGTACGAGCCGTCCGCGTTCTTCACCTTGAGGTGGTCGTCGCCGTTGTACTTGCTGTCCGGCGAGAGCGGCTGACTGCTCCCGGCCTTCCCGTACTTCATCGCCGCGGAGAGGACGAACGGCTTCCAGGTCGAGCCGACCGGCACGCCGAAGGTGTCGGCGTTGTTGCTGAAGTGCCCCTTGTCGTAGCCCTCGCCGCCGTACAGGGCCACGATCCGGCCGTCACCCGGCACCACCGAAGCGCCGCCGAACTGAACGTACTTGTCCTTGTCCGGCCGCTTCTTCGGGTCGATGTAGCGGTCGTTGACCTTGTTCACCGCGGCGGCGAGTTCCTTGGTCTTCTTCTCGTCGAAGGTCGTCTGGACCGTGTAGCCGCCCTTGTCGAAGCGCGCCTCGCTGATGTCCGAGTTCTTGAGGACGTACTTCTTGGCGACGTCGATCAGGTAGCCGACCTGACCGCCCTTGCTCGCCACCGGCCTCGGCTTCTGCGGGGCGGGGAAGCCCTTGGCCTTGTACTTGGCCTCGTCGGCCTGCGACAGGTGGCCGTTGGCGACCATGCGGTCGAGGATCCAGGCCCAACGCTCCTTGGCCCGCGCGGTGTTCGCGGCCGGCGTGGCGCTCGCGCCGATGCCGCCCGCGGGGTCGTAGAGGTTGGCGCCCTTGAGCAGGGAGGCCAGGAAGGCACTCTCGCTCGGGTCCAGCTTGGCGGCGTCCTTGCCGTAGTAAGCCTGTGCCGCGGCCTGGATCCCGTAGGCACCGCGGCCGAAGTAGCTGGTGTTCAGGTAGCCCTGGAGGATCTCCGGCTTGCCCTGCTTCCAGCCGACCTTGATCGAGATGAACAGTTCCTTGAACTTCCGGTCCAGGGTCTGTTCCTGACTCAGCATCGCGTTCTTGACGTACTGCTGAGTGATGGTCGAACCACCCTGGGTGTCACCACCCCGGGCCATGTTGACCAGGGCCCGGAGGATGCCCATGGGGTCGACGCCGTGGTCGGTCTCGAAGGAGGCGTTCTCCGCGGAGATCACGGCGTACTGCATCGACTTCGGGATCTCGGCGATGCCGACCACCTGGCGGTTGGTCTCGCCGTCGCGTGCCATGACCTTGCCGTTGGACCAAAGGTAGACGTTGTTCTGCGACTTGGCGGCCTGGTTCACGTTGGGCACCTGCACCATCGCGAGCCCGACACCGGCCGCGCCGACGACCAGGGCGGCGGTCCCGACGCAGATGCTCGCCACCTGTTTCCAGGACGGCATCCACCGTCGCCAACCGGTGTGGTTGGCCCGCGGGTAGTCAATGAAGCGCTTCTTGGGCGGCTTTCCGCCGCCACGGCCTCGCCCACGACCCCCTTCACCGCCACCGCCGCCACCACCGCGGCGACCGCCGCCCTGGCCGACGCCACCACCGGACGCCATGGCTGCGGAGTCGAACGCCTTGCGCCGGCCGCCCCGTTGGGCGGCCCGACGGGCCTCGGCGCGGCCACCCGGCCGGGGTTGGGGCGGCGGAGGGGTGGCATCAGCGCCGCGCGGCGGAACAGCGCGGCGTCCGGAAGACTGTGCGGCGCGTCTGGCAGCGGCACGCCCGCCACCTTGCGGCTGGGGTGGTTTGCGACGGTGCTCGCTCATGGAACGAATACTCCTCGGACAGGCGCGCTCTCTCGTCGCCTGAAGGCGGCAGTTGGCTTCAGGTCCCCCCAGTGCACGGCCCGTTCCTGACGCGCGGGCCGCACTACACCGAGGTCAGGGACGTCACGTATAGGCCCACGGTTCCCGGCAGTCTGCATGCCGCACAGACTACGCACGGCCAAAACCTGCCCAGCGTTGAAATTCACTCCAAAACAGTCAGGTTGCGTCGCACGAATAAGTGATGTGACGCCGTTCACCGTCCGCCCTCTTGTTCCGCTCAGGGCACCGATCTATCGTCTGGATGTATCGACTCGATACATCAGATCGAGATAAAGACCGCACAGGGCCTAGGAGGCGGAGGATGAGCAGGCGTTCCGGCATCCTCGAATTCGCCGTCCTCGGTCTGCTCCGGGAATCCCCGATGCACGGTTACGAACTGCGCAAGCGGCTCAACACCTCGCTCGGGGTCTTCCGCGCCTTCAGCTACGGCACGCTCTACCCCTGCCTCAAGTCGCTGGTCACGAACGGCTGGCTCGTCGAGGAAACGGGTGGCGCCCCGGAGGGCGTTCCCGCCACGGCACTCACCGGACGCCGGGCAAAGATCGTCTACCGGTTGACCCCGGCGGGCAAAGAGCACTTCGAGGAACTGCTCAGCCACTCCGGGCCGGACGCCTGGGAGGACGAACACTTCGGTGTCCGCTTCGCGTTCTTCGGCCAGACGTCGCGGGACGTGCGGATGCGCGTGCTGGAAGGCCGCCGCAGCCGGCTGGAGGAGCGCCTGGAGAAGATGCGCACCTCCCTGGCCAGGACCCGCGAGCGACTGGACGACTACACCCTCGAACTGCAGCGGCACGGCATGGAGTCCGTGGAGCGCGAGGTCCGTTGGCTCAACGAGCTCATCGAGAGCGAGCGCACCGGGCGCGAACAGCGCGCACCGGAGGACTCCACAGCGCAGGACAAGAACAACCAGTCAGGAGACACGGGCGGCCTGCCCCGGCACCGGGGTGGTTCCCGGCCGGACCCGTCCGAATGACACCACCACATGAGGCCCTGCCCTACAGGTCCTCATCGAGATCACAGGGAGCAACCGGAATGGGTTCGGTTCGCGTAGCCATTGTCGGCGTGGGCAACTGCGCCGCCTCGCTGGTACAGGGCGTCGAGTACTACAAGGACACCGACCCGGACAGCCGCGTGCCCGGCCTCATGCACGTGCAGTTCGGCGAATACCACGTCCGCGACGTCGAGTTCGTGGCCGCCTTCGACGTTGACGCCAAGAAGGTCGGCCTCGACCTCTCCGACGCCATCGGCGCCAGCGAGAACAACACCGTCAAGATCTGCGACGTGCCGAACACCGGTGTCCAGGTCCAGCGCGGCCACACCCTCGACGGCCTGGGCAAGTACTACCGCGAGACGATCGAGGAGTCCGCCGAGGCCCCGGTCGACATCGTCCGAGTGCTCAAGGACCGGCAGGTCGACGTCCTGGTCTGCTACCTCCCCGTCGGCTCCGAGGACGCGGCGAAGTACTACGCGCAGTGCGCCATCGACGCCAAGGTCGCCTTCGTCAACGCCCTCCCGGTCTTCATCGCCGGCACCAAGGAGTGGGCGGACAAGTTCACCGAGGCCGGCGTGCCGATCGTCGGTGACGACATCAAGTCCCAGGTCGGCGCCACCATTACGCACCGCGTGCTGGCCAAGCTCTTCGAGGACCGGGGTGTCGTCCTGGACCGCACGATGCAGCTCAACGTCGGCGGCAACATGGACTTCAAGAACATGCTGGAGCGCGAGCGCCTGGAGTCCAAGAAGATCTCCAAGACGCAGGCGGTCACCTCCCAGATCCCCGACCGCGAACTGGGCGAGAAGAACGTCCACATCGGCCCGTCCGACTACGTGGCCTGGCTGGACGACCGCAAGTGGGCCTACGTCCGCCTTGAGGGCCGCGCCTTCGGCGACGTCCCGCTGAACCTCGAATACAAGCTGGAGGTCTGGGACTCCCCGAACTCCGCCGGCGTCATCATCGACGCGGTGCGTGCCGCCAAGATCGCCAAGGACCGGGGCATCGGCGGCCCGATCCTCTCCGCCTCCTCCTACTTCATGAAGTCGCCGCCGGTGCAGTACTTCGACGACGAGGCGCGGGAGAACGTCGAGAAGTTCATCCGCGGTGAGGTCGAGCGCTAAGCGCTCCCCCTCTCACCGCCGGCCTCCGGTTATTCCTCCCGGAGGCCGGCGGGCTGTGTGAGGCTGTGCCTCATGCATGTTGCGCGCGATCTCCGCGTATTACTCCGGCTGCGCGACTTTCGTTCGCTCCTGGCCGTGCGGCTCCTCTCGCAGGCCGCCGACGGGGTGTTCCAGGCGGCGCTCGCCACCTTCGTCATCTTCTCGCCCGAGAAGCAGGCGTCGCCCGAGGCGATCGCCTCCGCCATGGCGATCCTGCTGCTGCCGTACTCCCTTCTCGGGCCGTTCACCGGGGTGTTGCTCGACCGCTGGCGCCGGCGGCAGGTCCTGCTCCACGGCAATCTGCTGCGTACCCTGCTCGCCGCGCTCACCGCGGTGCTGATCGCGATGCACGTCCCCGACTGGCTCTTCTACGTCTCCGCGCTCTGCGTGACCGCCGTGAACCGCTTTGTCCTGGCGGGACTTTCGGCCGCCCTGCCTCGCGTGGTCGACGGCCGGCACCAGCTCGTGATGGCCAACGCCCTTTCCCCCACGGCGGGAACGCTCGCCATGACGGTCGGCGGCGGGTTGGCCTTCGCGCTCCGGCTGGCCGGCACGGACGTGGACGGGCTCGTGGTGCTGCTGGCCGCCGTGCTGTACCTCTGCTCCGCCCTCACCGCCCTGCGGATGACTCCGCAACTCCTCGGGCCGGACCCCTCGGTGCTCCAACCCCACGTCAAGGACGCCTTGTTGAGCACCGTGCGCGGGCTTGTGGAGGGCCTACGCCATCTCGCCGCCCGTCCCACGCCGGCCGGCGCGCTCACCGTCATGACGGTGGTCCGCTTCTGCTACGGCGCGCTGACGGTGATGGTGCTGATGCTGTGCCGGTACGCCTGGTCCAGCACCACGTCCGAGGGGCTGGCGCTGCTGGGGGTGACCGTCGCCGTGTCCGGAGCCGGATTCTTCGCGGCCGCGGTGGTCACTCCCTGGGCGGTCGAACGGCTCGGCGCCTTCGGCTGGATGGCGTGTTGTGCCGCGGCGGGCGCGGTCCTGGCGCCCGCACTGGGGCTGTTCTTCCGCCCGGCGCCGATGCTGGTGGCCGCCTTCGTCCTCGGCCTGGGCACCCAGGGAACCAAGATCTCCACGGACACGGTGGTCCAGTCCTCGGTCGACGACGCCTTCCGCGGCCGCATCTTCGCCGTCTACGACGTGCTGTTCAACGTCGCGTTCGTCGGCGCGGCCGCGGTCGCCGCCCTGATGCTGCCGCCCGACGGCCGGTCCGCGGTCCTGATCGTCGTGGTGGCCGCGCTCTACGCGGTGGTCGCCGCGGCCCTGGTCCGCTTCGTGCGCCGCTGAGCGCCCGCCCCCGGCGCCCCGACACCCGCGCCGATGCGGCGCCCAGCGGAGCAGATACCTTACGGGCGTACTTCACGCGCCCGGACACCGCACGTCCGGGAACACCAGATTTCGGGGGAACTTCCCATGACCACGCCTCCGCAGGGGCAGAACCCGTACGGCCAACCCCCTTACGGACAGCAGCCGTACGGCCAGCCTCCCTACCCGCAGCCACCCCAGCCGCCGCAGGCCGCCTACGGTCCGCCCCCGAGCGGGCAGCCGCAGGGCGGGCCCCCGCCCCAGGGTGGATACGCCTATCCCCAGCAACCGCAGCCGCCGTACGGCCAGCAGCCGCCGCAGGGTTATCCGCAGGCGCCGCAGCAGCCCTTCCCGCAGGGCGGGGCTCCCGTCCCCCCGCCGCCGGCCCGCCAGGGAAGGTCGCCCAAGGCGATCCTGAAGGGCATCGTCGTGGTCGTGGGCCTGATCGTCATCGGGGTGGCCTGGGTGAGTAGCTGGCACGACGCCGATACCGCCAAGGCCGGCGACTGCATGAAGAACGAGGGCAACGAGATCAAGCCCGATCTCAAGGTGGTGGACTGCGGCACGGCGGAGGCCAAGTACAAGGTGACGGCCGTCCACACCGACACCACGGACACCTCGCTCTGTCCGAGCGACACCAACGCCTATTCGGAGGTCCAGCACCGCCGCCGGGCCTCCGACACCCGGTTCGTGCTCTGCCTTCAGAACGTCAAGTAGCCGCCAAATCAGCGCACTTGCGCCGCGGGGCGGTGTTTCACGTGAAACGGCAGAGCTCCTGCCGCCGCGTTTCACGTGAAACACCGCCCCGTTGCACCTCGCCCGGTTTCACGTGAAACACCGCCGGTTCACGGTCGCCACGGGCCCCAGCGCCTCAACTCTGCGTCGCCCACCACTCCTTGAGAGCGGCCACCGCCGCCTCGCGGTCCATCGGACCGTGCTCCAGCCGCAGCTCCAGCAGGTGCTTGTACGCCTTGCCGATCTGCGGGCCAGGGCCGACGTCGAGGATCTCCATGATCTCGTTGCCGTTCAGGTCCGGGCGGATCGCGTCCAGCTCCTCCTGCTCCTGGAGCAGGCCGATGCGCTCCTCCAGACCGTTGTAGGCCCGCGACAGCGCGGCCGCCTTGCGCTTGTTGCGCGTAGTGCAGTCCGAGCGGGTCAGCTTGTGCAGGCGGTCCAGTTGCGGGCCGGCGTCCCGGACGTAGCGGCGGACCGCGGAGTCCGTCCACTCGCCGGTGCCGTACCCGTGGAACCGCAGATGCAGCTCCACCAGGCGCGCAACGTCCTTGATCATGTCGTTTGAGTACTTCAGGGCGGTCATGCGCTTCTTGGTCATCTTCGCCCCAACCACCTCGTGGTGGTGGAAGGAGACCCGACCGTCGCTCTCGAAGCGCCGCGTCTTGGGCTTGCCGATGTCGTGCAGCAGCGCCGCCAGCCGCAGCACCAGGTCGGGCCCGTCGTCCTCAAGGTCGATGGCCTGCTCCAGCACCGTCAGCGTGTGCTCGTAGACGTCCTTGTGGCGGTGGTGCTCGTCGCTCTCCAGGCGCAGCGCGGGCAGCTCCGGCAGCACCCGGTCGGCGATCCCGGAATCGACCAGCAGCCGCAGGCCCTTGCGCGGATTCGGCGCCATGATCAGCTTGTTGAGCTCGTCACGCACCCGCTCAGCGGAGACGATCTCGATGCGCTCCGCCATCGCCGTCATCGCCTCGACGACCTCGGGCGCCACCGTGAAGTCCAACTGCGCGGCGAAGCGGGCCGCCCGCATCATCCGCAGCGGGTCGTCGGAGAACGACTCCTGCGGCGTCCCCGGAGTCCGCAGCACGCGGGCCGCCAGGTCCTCCAGACCGTTGTGCGGGTCGACGAACTCCTTCTGCGGAAGCAGCACCGCCATGGCGTTGACCGTGAAGTCCCGGCGGATCAGATCGTCCTCGATCGAGTCGCCGTAGGACACCTCGGGCTTGCGCGAGGTGCGGTCGTACGCCTCCGAGCGGTAGGTCGTGACCTCGATGTCGAACGCGTTCTTCTTGCAGCCGACCGTGCCGAAGGCGATGCCGACCTCCCAGACCGCGTCCGCCCATGGCCGGACGATCTTCAGCACGTCCTCCGGCCGGGCGTCGGTGGTGAAGTCCAGGTCGTTACCGAGCCGGCCGAGCAGCGCGTCCCGGACCGACCCGCCGACCAGGGCAAGCGTGAACCCGGCCTCCTGGAAGCGACGGGCCAGGTCGTCCGCGACGGGGGAAACCCGCAGCAGCTCGCTCACGGCACGGCGCTGCACGTGGTTCAGCGCGTTCGTCGACTGCGGAGTCTGCTCGGACCGCGTGGTGGGGAAGTCATTGTTGGCGTTCGGCACAACAGAAAAGGGTACGTGGCCGCGCGGCCCGCGGCGTCACGTCAATAAAGGGGACAACGGCCCCCAGATCCCGCCGTCATGATCACGTGGCGCAGTCCCCGGCACTACGGCGCGCCGGGCCTCGTTACCATTCGTGGACGCACATTCCGACGACCACTGACGACGACGAGGGACGGGCGAGCGCGTGGCCGATGCGGCAGGGTTCCAGGCGACTGAACGGCCGCGTGGCCGATGGCTGCGAAGGACCGTGACGCTGCTCACCGGAGTACCCCTGCTCGTGGGGACGCTCCAGGTCACCCACGCCCCCGAGGCCCGGGCGGCCTCGCACCCGGTCAACGTCGCGATCAACGCGATGTCCCCGGTCGCCCCCGGCAAGGACGACACGGTCACCGTCTCCGGCACGCTGACCAACGACACCAAGAGCGCGATCACCGACGCCCACGTCGGGCTGCACCGCGGTGCGGCGCTCAACGACCGCAGCTCCATTCAGGCCGTGACCAAACGCACCGGCTATCAGCCGGGAGCCGACGGCAAGGAGATCGGCGACCACACCGAGAAGATCGACCGGCTCGACCCTGGCACCAGCCGAACCTTCACCCTCAACGTCCCCGTCAAGGACCTCGGCCTCAGCAGCGACGGGGTGTATCCGCTCGGCGTGACCCTGTCCGGTCACGGCCCGAGCGCGTCGTACGACCAGGTCCTCGGCATCGACCGGACCCTGCTGCCCTGGCAGGGCTCCGCGCCGGCGAAGAAGACCCAGCTCACCTACCTGTGGCCGCTGATCTCCACCACCCACCTCACGGCCGAGACCGGCGCCGACGCCCAGCAGACGCCGGTCTTCCGCAACGACGGTCTCGCGTCGGAGATCGCCCCCGGCGGCCGGCTCCAGAAGATGGTCGAGCTCGGCAAGAACCTCCCGGTGACCTTCGTCGTCGACCCCGACCTGCTCGCGACCGTCGAGGCGATGACGAAGCCGTACCACGTGCACGACCCGGACGGCCCGGTCGGCAAGAACCAGGCCGTGGCCAAGCAGTGGCTCAACGATCTGCAGAACGCCGTGAAGGGCCACGAGGTCGTCGCCCTGCCCTTCGGTGACCCGGACCTGGCCTCGCTCGCGCACCACGGCAAGAGCGTGCCCAGCTCGCTCGGCCACCTCGGCCCGGCCACCGAGCTCGCCTCGAAGGCCGTGGACACCATCCTCGGCGTGAAGCCGCGCACCGACTTCACCTGGCCCGTGGACGGCGCCATCGACTCCTCGATCGTCGACGTCGCCACCTCGGCCGGCGCCCACAACGTCATCACCCGGAGCGACAGCCTGCGGGACAACGACCTGCCGTACACCCCGACCGCGGCCCGGCCCATCGGCGGCGGCAACACCGCCATCGTCACCGACGCCCAGCTCTCCCGGGCCTTCGAGGGCGACATGTCGAAGTCGGGGAACGCCAGCCTGGCGATCCAGGATTTCCTGGCCGAGGCCCAGATGATCGGCCTGGAGAACCCCGAGCAGCAGCGCAGCATCGTCGTCGCGCCGCAGCGCATGCCCTCGGCGACCCAGGCCCAGGCGATGGCCGGCGCGCTGCGGAACCTGGAGCAGGCCGGCTGGGTCCAGCCGACGAAGCTGGGGGACGCGGCGAAGGCGAAGCCCGACCCGGCCGCCAACCGCCAGATCCCCGGCCGCTCGTCGTACCCGGATGTGTTGCGCCAGCAGGAGCTCCCCACCGACGCCTTCCGGCAGATCGAGGACACCCAGTCCGCGCTGGACGACTTCAAGGTCGTCCTGGCCCACCCCGAGCGCGTGGTCACCCCGTTCGGCAACGCCATAATGCGCGAGATGTCGACGTCGTGGCGGGGCGACTCCCAGGGCGCCACCGCGTTCCGCGCCTCGGTGCGCGACTACCTCGACGGCCTGACCAAGAAGGTCCGCCTGATCCCGAAGTCCGAGGCGACGCTCTCCGGGCGCAGCGCCACGATCCCGGTGACGGTGCAGAACAACCTCCTCCAAGGCGTCCAGGGCCTGACACTGCGGCTGACCTCGTCGCAGCCCAACCGGCTGGACGTCGGGAAATCCCAGGAGATCAAGGTGGACGGCGGGCACAGCCAGTCGTTCAAGTTCGAGACCACGGCGAACGCCAACGGTCTCGCCTGGGTGACCGCCCAGCTCTACACCGCGGACGGCACGCCCTACGGTGAGCCGATGAAGTTCCCCGTGAACGTCACCGAGATCACCGCCACTGTGATGCTCGTCATCGCCGGCGGTGTCCTGCTGCTCGTGCTCGCCGGCGTGCGGATCTACCTCCAGCGCAAGCGGGCGGCCGCCGAGGACACCGGGGACGAGGAGAACGGCGAGGACAACGGCGGTGCCACCGCCGAGGGCGAGGGCGACGACAGCGGCAACCCCGGCGGCGACAGCCCCGAGCAGCCGAGTGACCCCACGCCGGACACCGGTTCGGAGAAGTCCGGGCCCTCCGGCTCAGGTGAGAAAGTGGACCGTTGATAGACGACGGGGCCGGATGGCCGGCTACGGATGAGGTGGGGCAGCGATGAATGCGCCGTATGACGGTGGCCGCGGCCGGGGCTCGCATGGCGATCCCTCGGGGGCGGTCCCTCCGACGCCGCCGTTGCCCGCGGACCAGGACCCCTACGTCCAGGACGCCTACCGCAACGACCCGCAGCAGGCACCGGCCCCGACGGCCCAGGACCCGGCCGGCGCGGCGCCGTATGACCACGCCGCGCACCCGGCCCCCTCGGGACCGCCCGCCAACCCGCTCTACCAGCAGCAGCCCGACCCGCAGCAGTGGCCCACGCCCGCACCGGCGCAGCCACAGGGGCCGGTCCAGGACCTGTCGCAGGGCGACCCCGACGCGACGGTGCAGTTCGCCGGCGGCGACGCGCTGATGGCCCAGGGCGCCGACGAGCGCCCCGAGCGGGACGCGTTCGCGCACCTCTTCCGGGACCAGCAGCAGCCGTACCAGCCGCCGCGCCCCGCGCCGGCCCCCATGGCCCAGCAGGCACCGGCGGCGGCTCCCGGCCCGGAGCCGATGACCCAACAGGCCGTCGAAGAAGCCGAACCCGAGCCCGCCCCGGTCGCGGCGGCCGGCAAGCAGTCCGGCGGCCGCGCCTCCGGGCTGCTGAAGTCCAGCGCGGTGATGGCCGCCGGCACGATGGTGTCCCGGCTCACCGGCTTCGTCCGCTCCGCGCTGATCGTCGCGGCGCTCGGCGGCGCGGTGCTCGGTGACTCCTGGCAGGTCGCCTACCAGCTACCGACGATGATCTTCATCCTGACCATCGGCGGCGGCCTGAACTCCGTCTTCGTCCCGCAGCTCGTCCGCGCGATGAAGGAGGACGAGGACGGCGGCGAGGCGTATGCCAACCGGCTGCTCACCCTCGTCGTCGTCGTCCTGGGCGTGCTGACGATACTGGCGGTCTTCGCCGCACCCCTGCTGGTCAAACTGGTCTCGTTCGACATCTCCCGCGACCCGGCGGCCAACGAG
This sequence comes from Streptomyces sp. WZ-12, assembly GCF_028898845.1. NCBI lineage: Bacteria > Bacillati > Actinomycetota > Actinomycetes > Kitasatosporales > Streptomycetaceae > Streptomyces > Streptomyces sp. WZ-12. The sequence goes on from NZ_CP118574.1 coordinate 4,605,434, forward strand.
GTCGCGGTCGCCTTCACCCGCTACTGCGTGCCCACGATCTTCTTCATGGGCCTGCACGTCGTCATGGGCCAGATCCTCAACGCCCGCGGCCGCTTCGGCGCGATGATGTGGACCCCGGTCCTCAACAACATCGTCATGATCGCCACCTTCGGCCTGTTCATCTGGGTCTACGGCACGGCGAAGACCTCCCACATCGGCGTCACCACCATCCCCGACGCCGGCATCCGACTGCTCGGCATCGGCACGCTCCTCGGCCTGGTGGTCCAGGCGCTGGCGATGATCCCGTACCTGCGCGACGCCGACTTCAAGCTCCGCCTCCGGTTCGACTGGCGCGGCCACGGCCTGGGCAAGGCCGCCAAGCTGGCCAAGTGGACGGTGCTGTTCGTCCTCGCCAACCAGGCGGGCGTGCTGGTCGTCACCCAGCTCTCCACCTGGGCCGGCAAGACCGCCGACCACCAGGGCCACCCGGGCACCGGCTTCATCTCCTACGCCAGCGCCCAGCTGATCTGGAACATGCCGCAGGCGATCATCACCGTCTCCGTCATGGCCGCGCTGCTGCCCCGACTGGCGCGCTCCGCTCACGACGGCGACACCGGCGCGGTCCGGGACGACATGTCACAGGGCCTGCGCACGTCAGCCGTGGCCATCGTCCCGATCTCGTTCGGGTTCCTCTCCCTCGGCATCCCGCTCTGCACGCTGGTCTACGGCTCGTCCGGCGCCGGCATCCCCATGGGCTACATGCTGATGGCCTTCGGCGTGGGCCTGATCCCGTTCTCGGTGCAGTACGTCGTCCTGCGCGCCTTCTACGCGTACGAGGACACCCGCACCCCCTTCTACAACACGGTGATCGTCGCCGGCGTCAACGCCGCGGCCTCCGCCCTCTGCTTCCTGGTCCTGCCCGCCCGCTGGGCCGTGGTGGGCATGGCGGCGTCCTACGGGCTCGCCTACGTCATCGGTGTCGGCGTCGCCTGGCGTCGCCTGAGCAAGCGGATGGGCGGCGACCTGGACACCCCGCACGTCGTGCGGACCTACGCGCGGCTGGCCGGCGCCAGCATCCCGGCCACGATCGTTTCCGGCGCCCTGGTGTACGTGCTGATGCAGGCGCTCGGCACCGGCTTCGTCGGCTCACTCGCCGCGCTCATCGCCGGCGCCGCCGCACTTCTGGCCGTCTTCTACCTCGCCGCCCGAAAAATGCGGATCGAGGAGCTCAACGCCCTGGTGGGCATGGTCAGGTCCAAGCTGGGACGCTGACCGGGCACAACCATCGGCTGCCACCGTGTGTCGTGCATAGTGGCGGACTGTGGGCACAATTGTCTTGGCTCATTGAGCCTGCAACGGATGGGGAGGCAGGAACGACGGTGGCGGAACGGAGCACGGCTGCCGTCGACGTGGCCGACACGAGCGGCGAGGAGCCGCTGACCGCCAAGGCGGGGCGGGCCACGGACGACGGTGCAAAGGCCGAGAAGGTATCCGGCAAGGAAAAGGACGCCGCACGCACCGACGAGAAAGGTGCCCAGGCGACCGATTCCAAGCCACCGGAACTCCACAGCGGTCACAAGCTGGCGAGACGCTACCGCCTCGAAGAGTGCGTCACCCGTCTGGACGGATTCAGTAGCTGGCGCGCCGTCGACGAGAAGCTCCGCCGGGCCGTCGGCGTGCACGTGCTGCCCGCCGACCACCCTCGCGCCCGTCCGGTGCTTTCCGCCGCCCGGGCCTCCGCGCTCCTCGGCGATCCCCGTTTCGTGCAGGTCCTCGACGCCGTCGAGGACAGCGACCTCGTCTACGTCGTCCACGAGTGGCTGCCGGACGCCACCGAACTGGCCACCGTCCTGGCCAACGGCCCGCTCGAACCCCACGACGCCTACCAACTCGTCAGCCAGGTCTCGCAGGCCATGACCGCCGCCCACCGCGAGGGTCTGGCCCATCTGCGACTCACCCCGAGCTCGGTGCTGCGCACGGAATCCGGGCAGTACCGCATCCGCGGCCTCGCCGTCATGGCGGCGCTCCGCGGCATCACCTGCGAGCACCCGCAGCGCACGGACACCGAGGCCATCGGCGCCCTCCTGTACGCCGCCCTCACCCAACGCTGGCCGTACGAGAACGACGCCTACGGCCTCGCCGGCCTCCCCAAGGGCGTCGGCCTGATCGCGCCCGACCAGGTGCGCGCGGGCGTCCACCGGGGGCTGTCCGAGCTCGCCATGCGTGCGCTGGTCAACGACGGGGCCACCGCGTCCCGCCAGGAGCCGCCGTGCACCACCCCGGAAGAGCTGGCCAAGGCCGTCGCGGCGATGCCGCGCATCCGTCCTCCGGAGACGGCGTTCTCGACGCCCCCGCCATACCAGCGCACGGGCTACCAGCAGGGCTCCTACGGACAGCCGGCGACCCGCAACGGTCAGCCCACCCGGGCGACGCAGCCCGTCGCCGCGCCACCGCCCCCGCTCCAGAGCCGCACCGGCAAGGCGCTGAAGTGGTCGGTCTCCGCGCTGTTGATCGCGGCGCTGGGCCTGGGCAGTTGGCAGTTGGCGGACACCCTGCTGAAGCGCGAGGGCGACCAGGACGCCTCCGGGAACTCGCAGAGCGCAGGCGGAGCCGCCAAGAAGCCGACCGGCAAGCCGATCAAGATCGAGGACGGCGCCGAGTACTACCCGGACGGCCAGCCGCAGCACCCCGAGCAGGCGAGGGCCACCTACGACGGAGACCCCTCGACCTTCTGGCGCAGCAAGAGCTTCCTTGAAGGCCCCGACCTGAACCCGGCCTTCAAGAAGGGCGTCGGGCTGGTCTACGACCTCGGCTCGGAGCAGCAGGTGAGCAGCGCGTCGATCGGGCTGCGCTACAGCGGCAACCACACGACGGTGACCCTCTACGCCGCCCACTCCCTCTCACCGTCCGAACCGCTGAGCTCCATGCGGGAGCTCGGTACGGCCAAGACGTCGGGAACCACCGCCAAGGTCTCGCTGAAGTCACCGACGAAGGCGCGGTACGTCGTCGTGTGGATGACCGCGATGCCCTACTCGGAGGCCGACCCCGAGTCCTACAGCAAGGCCGGTTACAAGCAGGGCGTGACCGAGGTCTCCTTCACCGGCTGAGCACGCTCGCCTTTCGAGAGGGGCGTGGGTACGGGTTCCGTTCGACCGACAGGTCGGACCCCTATCCACGCCCCTCCCTCCATCGAGATCATTTCCGGTCGGCAAGGTGTCTTTCCCAGCATTTACTTTCCTCATCCGGCCGGCTTCAATGGGACCGAGATCAGGCAGCTACGGCCGGGGGGCCCGTGTCCACCGACAGCGACAAGGCTTCGACACCAACCGACGCCGATCTCCTTGCGCTGCACGTAAAGGGCGACCCCGATGCGTTCGGAGAGATCGTCCGCCGTCACCGCGACCGGCTCTGGGCCGTGGCCTTACGCACCCTCAGCGATCGCGAGGAAGCCGCCGACGCAGTGCAGGACGCGCTGGTCTCCGCCTATCGCGCCGCCCACACCTTCCGCGGCCAGTCGGCCGTGACGACCTGGCTGCACCGCATCACGGTCAACGCCTGCCTGGACCGGGCCCGCAAGACCGCGTCCCGACGCACCTCTCCGGTAGCCGAGACCGAGCGCCTGGAGCAGCTCCTCGAACCCGAAGAGTCCGCTGCTCTCCCGGCCGAGCGCCAGGACGTGCACCGCGAACTGCTCATCGCGCTGCGCACACTCCCCGAGGAACAGCGCGCCGCTCTCGTACTCGTCGATATGCAGGGGTACTCCGTCGCGGAGGCTGCCGCGATCCTCGATGTCCCGACCGGAACGGTGAAAAGCCGCTGCTCGCGTGGGCGCGCGCGTCTGCTGCCGTTGGTCACCCATCTGCGCGACGACGACGGGGATAGCGATCCCAAGAGCGGGGGAAGGAACTGGGCGCAGGGGACATCCGTCCCACCGACGGCAGGACCGAAGGGCACAGGTGCCGTGAAGGGCGGAGGTGGGCGAGCGTGACGTCGACGACCGACGCAGGCGAGCACCCAGAGGTCGCTGAGATTTCCGACCTCACAGACGGGCTGCTCTCCCCCTCGCACACAGCAGAGCTGCGGGATCATCTCGCCGGCTGTGCATTGTGCGAAGACGTCTACGCCTCCCTGGAGGAAATCCGCGGGCTCCTCGGTTCGCTGCCCGGCCCGACGCGGATGCCCGCCGATGTCGCCGAGCGCATTGATGCGGCACTCGCCGCGGAGGCACTGCTGAACTCCGCCGCGGCCGAGGGCAAGCCCGGTGTTTCACGTGAAACACCACCTTCCGCTGCCACGGTTCCACGTGAAACATCGCTCGATCCCGTTTCGGTTTCACGTGAAACGTCGGCCGCGCCTCTCTCCGTTTCACGTGAAACCAGCGTGCAAGCGCCACCACGTGCTGCCGCGGCCGTGCCTCCGCCCGGGAAAGCCCGCGGTAGCTCCGGGCCAGGTCGCCGGGCTCCCGGGCGACGTTCGTCACGCTCGCGACGGTGGCCCCGGATCCTGCTCGGCTCCGCGGCGGCCGCAGCGGTGCTTGGAGTCGGTGGCCTCCTCCTCCAGGGCGTTGGCACCAGCGGCGTCGAAGCCACCAAGCCGGACGCTTCCGCTTCCTCAGGCGCAGGAACCCCCTCGGGCTTGAGCGCCGCGACACTCGGGGCGGACGTCCACAGGTTGCTCGCCGAGAAAAAGGTTCACCAAGCTCCGGAGATCGGCACACGCAGCTCGCCCGAGACCCCGCTACGGGGTAAGCCGGATGCCGTTCCGTCATGTGTGCGCCAGGGCATCGGCCGCGCCGAGCAGCCACTGGCCTCGACCCGCAGCACTTACGAGGGAGAGGACGCCTTCCTGGTCGTGCTCCCGCACCCCGCCGACCCCAAGAGCGTCTCTGCCTATATCGTCGCCGCCTCGTGTGTGTCCGCCGCTCCGCCGGCTCCTGGGAAGGTTTTGCTGACCCACTCGTATCGGCGAGACTGAGCACCGGGCTGTGCGCTGTGGCACTCCGGGAATGCTTGCCCCTTAGGATCCGTTGGGTGGGGTGAGAGTTCCGAGACCCCAGCAAGCCGTCGGCAGAGACAAGGAAGACACCCGTGAGCGACGTCCGCAACGTGATCATCATCGGCTCCGGGCCCGCGGGCTACACCGCAGCGCTCTACACCGCCCGCGCATCCCTCAAGCCCCTGGTCTTCGAAGGCGCCGTCACCGCCGGCGGCGCCCTGATGAACACCACCGACGTGGAGAACTTCCCCGGCTTCCGCGACGGCATCATGGGCCCCGACCTCATGGACAACATGCGCGCCCAGGCCGAACGCTTCGGCGCCGAACTGGTCCCCGACGACATCGTCTCCGTCGACCTGACCGAGGAGATCAAGACCGTCACCGACACCGCCGGTACCGTCCACCGCGCCAAGGCCGTCATCGTCACCACCGGCTCCCAGCACCGCAAGCTCGGCCTGCCCCGCGAGGACGAACTCTCCGGCCGCGGCGTCTCCTGGTGCGCCACCTGCGACGGATTCTTCTTCAAGGACCAGGACATCGCCGTCATCGGCGGCGGCGACACCGCCATGGAAGAGGCCACCTTCCTTTCCCGTTTCGCCAAGACCGTCACCGTCGTCCACCGCCGCGACAGCCTCCGCGCCAGCAAGGCCATGCAGGAACGCGCCTTCGCCGACCCGAAGATCCGTTTCGTCTGGGACAGCGAGGTCGCTGAGATCCACGGCGAGACCAAGCTCTCCGGCCTGACGCTGCGCAACGTCACCACCGGCCAGACCTCCGAACTTCCGGTCACCGGCCTGTTCATCGCTATCGGCCACGACCCGCGCACCGAACTGTTCAAGGGCCAACTCACTCTCGACGACGAGGGCTACCTCACCGTCGACGCGCCCAGCACCCGCACCAACCTGACGGGCGTCTTCGCCGCCGGCGACGTCGTCGACCACACCTACCGCCAGGCCATCACCGCCGCCGGCACCGGCTGCTCCGCCGCCCTCGACGCCGAACGGTTCCTCGCGGCGCTCTCTGACGGCGAGGCCACGGCCGAGCCGGAGAAGACCGCTTCCGCCTGACCTGCGCACCCTGCTTTCCCACCACCCACCCAGTAAGGAGATTGCCATGGCCGGTGCCACGGTGACCGTGACGGACGCCAACTTCGAAGAGGTCGTCCTCAAGAGCGACAAGCCCGTCCTCGTGGACTTCTGGGCCACCTGGTGCGGCCCGTGCCGCCAGGTCGCTCCGTCCCTGGAGGCGATTGCCGCCGAGCACGACGAGATCGTCATCGCGAAGCTGAACACCGACGAGAACCCGGCGACCACAGCCAAGTACGGCGTCATGTCGATCCCGACCATGAACGTCTACAAGGACGGCGAGGTCGTGAAGACGATCGTCGGTGCCAAGCCGAAGGCCGCCATCGAGCGCGACCTCTCGGACTACCTCGCCTGAGGTACGCCGCCACGTTTCACGTGAAACAGGCCCGTCCCCTCGTGGGGGCGGGCCTGTTTCACGTGAAACCAAGGCGGTGTTTCACGTGAAACACCGGCAGGTCCGTCTACAACGGCCTGAGCGCGGGCTCCTTTTGGACGGCTCCCAGCAGCCGATCCAGTGCTAGCTCCACGTCTTCCTTCCACGAAATCGTCGTCCGCAGTTCGAGCCGCAACCGCGGGAAGCGCGGATGAGGGCGGACCGTCTTGAAGCCGACTGCGAGGAGGTGGTCGGCGGGCAATACACACGCCGGCTCGGACCAGCGCGCGTCGCCGAAGGCTTCGATGGCCTTGAAGCCACGCTGGATCAGGTCCTTGGCGACCGTCTGCACCATCACTCGCCCCAGTCCCTGCCCCTGATAACCAGGCGTCAGCCATGCCGTCAGGAGCTGCACTGCATCCGGCGACACCGGGCTGGTGGGGAAGGCCGTCGAACGCGGTACATAAGCCGGCGGGGCGTACATGACGAATCCGGCCGGCACATCGTCCACATAGACAACGCGCCCGCAGGATCCCCACTCCAACAGAACCGCCGAGATCCAGGCTTCCTTCTCCAGTTCGGGACGCCCCGTCTTTACCGCGGCCTCGCCACTGACGGGGTCGAGCTCCCAGAAGACGCAGGAGCGGCAGCGCTTCGGGAGATCCGGAAGGTTGTCCAGCGTGAGCGGTACGAGCCGACGGCCCATGGAACCAGGTCCTCGCTTCCCTCGCCTGCCGCACCGCGCAGCGCTGTCAGCGCCGCCTGCTCCCTGAGCAGACCACCAACGAACCCTCCGAGGGCTGCGAGGCCGAACCCCGCCGCCAGTAGTCCGGTGCGGCTCACTGATCGCATGGCCCTCTCCTCGATGCGAGGTCTCTCCATGTGGATGCGCGCCATACCCGATCGCATCGTATCCGCCCTTTCCGGGCGCGGGTACTGCCAGAAAGCAAAGGGCGAGCCGTGTTCCGGTATCGGCTCCGGAACACGGCTCGCCCACGAGCCGCATACGTCAGCTCAGCCTCTTTCGTCGTCGCCTTCGTCCAGCGACTTCCCCAAGACACGGCCCTCGCCCGGAGCGAGTGTGCCGAGGATGCGCTCCAGGTCTTCCATCGAGGCGAATTCGACGACGATCTTTCCCTTCTTCTGACCGAGATCGACCTTCACCCGGGTTTCGAAGCGGTCGGAAAGCCGGGTAGCAAGACCGGTGAGTGCGGGGGACACCCGAGCACCCGCTCGCGGCTTCTTACCCTTGCCTGCGCCCTTGGGGTCCGACCCCATGAGCGTCACGATCTCCTCGACCGAACGGACCGACAGCCCTTCCGCCACGATCCGTCGTGCCAGGTTGTCCTGCTCCTCCGGATCCACCACGGACAGCAGCGCCCGCGCATGGCCCGCGGAGAGCACCCCCGCAGCGAGCCGCTTCTGCACGGACGGCGAGAGCTTCAACAGCCGCAGCGTGTTGGTGACCTGCGGACGCGAACGTCCGATCCGGTCGGCCAATACGTCATGCGTGCACTTGAAGTCCTCCAGCAACTGGTCGTAGGCAGCGGCCTCTTCCAGTGGGTTCAGCTGGGCACGGTGGAGGTTCTCCAGAAGCGCGTCGAGCAGCAGGCGCTCGTCTTCCGTGGCCCGCACGATCGTGGGGATCTTCTCCAAGCCAGCCTCGCGGCAGGCTCGCCAGCGCCGCTCGCCCATGATGAGCTCGTAGCGTCCGGGCGCGGTCTGACGGACCACCACCGGCTGAAGCAGGCCCACTTCCTTGATGGAGGTGACCAGTTCGGCGAGGGCGTCCTCGTCGAAGACCTCCCGCGGCTGCCGCGGGTTCGGCCTGATCGAATCCAGCGACACCTCGGCGAAGTGGGCACCGGCCACCTCCGGCGTGGTGCCGTTCTGCGCCGCGGCCGATGCTTCGGTTTCACGTGAAACACCGGGCGTCGGCAGCGAGGCCACCTTGGCGGCCGCCACCCCACGGTCCGGGGCCAAAACCGGTGCGGACGAGGGCGACGCCGCTCCCCTTCCCGCCGCGGGCCCGGAGGCGTCCGCGCTCTGGGGTGCTGCGGGGATCAGCGCGCCGAGCCCCCGGCCCAGCCCTCTACGTCGTTCGCTCACTGGGTCCCCTCCGAGATGCTGTGCTGTGCTTGGTAGTTCACGCTCAGGCCCTGCTCCCCGGGTTGTGCCGCCCCCCGCAACGCGATCTCTTTCGCCGCTTCGAGATACGAGAGCGCACCGGTGGAACCCGGGTCGTAGGTAAGTACCGTCTGCCCGTAGCTGGGGGCCTCCGAGATACGCACCGAACGGGGGATGCTCGTCCGAAGTACCTCGTTGCCGAAGTGGCTGCGCACCTCATCGGCAACCTGCGAGGCCAGGCGGGTACGTCCGTCGTACATGGTGAGCAGGATCGTCGAGACGTGGAGCTTGGGGTTCAGGTGTCCCCGCACCAGGTCGACGTTTCGCAGCAACTGGCCCAGTCCTTCCAGCGCGTAGTACTCGCACTGGATCGGGATCAGCACCTCGGCACTGGCGACCAAGGCGTTGACGGTCAGCAGACCGAGCGAGGGCGGGCAGTCGATGAGGATGTAGTCCAGCGGCTGCTCATACGCCTTGATGGCACGGTCCAGCCTGCTCTCGCGCGCCACCAGGGAGACCAACTCGATCTCGGCACCGGCCAGGTCGATGGTGGCGGGCGCGCAGAAGAGCCCCTCCACCTCCACCACCGGTTGCACGACGTCAGAGAGTGGCTTGCTCTCGACCAGTACGTCGTAGATGGACGGCACTTCGGCGTGATGGTCGATCCCCAGGGCCGTCGACGCATTTCCCTGCGGGTCGAGGTCAATCACCAGCACCCGGGCCCCGTGCAGCGCCAGCGAAGCCGCCAGGTTCACCGTGGTGGTGGTCTTGCCAACTCCGCCCTTCTGATTAGCGACCACGATGACCCGGGTCTCTTCAGGACGGGGCATCCCCTCGCCTACGCGGCCCATTGCCCCTACCGCGAACTGCGCTGCGCGACCTACCGGTGTGTTGTCCATCAGGGGCGGCGTTTCACGTGAAACGTCGTCCCCGAACGACTCGTTGCGGGGACCGGGGACCGGATCGGTCATCGGTCCCGCGATGTTGGCGTCGGACCGCAAGGATTCACTCTCCTCGACATCAGGCTCACGATGGTGAGAGCCTGCCATGCTTTCGGTATCGCGAACCAGTGAGGTCCGTTCTCCTGTGGATGAACCCACTTCTGTGGATACTTTCGTGACCCGAGTGGGTTTCCGGTCGTGCGACTCGGCAGCCACACGACCGCGGCCGATGATCCCTTGCAGCAGAGAACGACGTTTCACGTGAAACACGATGCCAGCGCCGCGTCCGATTAAGTCGCGACACTCCGTCTTGTGGCTTTTTGTAGCGCCCGCGCAATTTGCCCTATCCGTTATTCCGCGGATGGTGATGCCCGCCGCCAAGAAGCCGTGCCGGATTCCTCCGGCGTTCCGACATCAGCGCCGACGCCCCCTAGTCGCCCGGCTCGTACGGGCCGCCTTCGCTCGCTTGGCGGCGAAGCGCACCCCACCGGGGCTCTCGCCCACCTCGACGCGCACCACGGTCGACAGCGGATCCACCACGCCCTCACCGACATGCACGATCGACGTGTCCACCACGCCCAGCTTGCTCAGCGCGGCCCGAGCCGCCTTGAGTTCTTCCTCCGCGGTGTCGCCCTTGAGCGCCAGCATCTCTCCGTAAGGGCGCAGCAGCGGCACGCCCCAGCCGGCCAGTCGGTCGAGCGGCGCGACGGCCCGCGCGGTCACCACGTGCACCTGCGGAAGCTTGCCCATGACCTCTTCGGCACGGCCTCGCACGACGGTGACGTGGTCCAGCCCGAGCAGTTCGACGACCTCCTGGAGGAAGTTCGTCCGCCGCAGCAGCGGCTCCAGAAGCGTGATCTTGAGGTCCGGACGCACCAACGCCAGCGGAATACCGGGCAGCCCGGCTCCCGAACCCACGTCACACACCGATACGCCCTCAGGGACCACCTCGGAGAGCACCGCGCAGTTCAGCAGGTGCCGCTCCCACAGCCGCGGCACCTCCCGCGGACCGATCAGCCCGCGCTTCACGCCCGCGTCGGCGAGCAGTTCGCCGTACCGTACGGCCTCCGGAAAGCGCTCGCCGAAAACCTCCTGCGCCGTTTTCGGCGCAGGAGGGAGCTCCGCTGGTGCCTCCGTCACGGGAACCGCCCTTCCTCTGGACTGCTTTTCCTGCCGGGATCCCGGCGCTACGACCGGGGATAACACAGAAGGCTGAGAAGTTTTGGCCCCGCCTGCGAGCAGACGGGGCCAAAGAAGACTGAGCGCGAAGCGTCAGGCCGGGAGGACCACCACGCGGCGCTGCGGCTCCTCGCCCTCGGACTCGCTCTGCAGTCCGGCCGCGGCCACCGCGTCGTGGACGACCTTGCGCTCGAACGGCGTCATCGGGTCGAGCTTCACCGGCTGACCGGTGCTCTTGGCCTCCGCCGCGGCGCTCGCGCCGACCTTGGCGAGCTCCTCACGCTTATGCGCCCGGAAGCCGGCAATGTCGAGCATCAGACGGCTGCGGTCGCCGGTCTCCCGGTGCACCGCCAGCCGCGTCAGCTCCTGCAGCGCCTCCAGCACCTCACCGTCGCGGCCGACCAGCTTCTGCAGATCGCGGCTGGTCGAATCACCGACGATCGACACCGAGGCACGGTCCGCCTCGACGTCCATGTCGATGTCACCGTCGAGGTCCGCGATGTCCAGCAGACCCTCCAGGTAGTCGGCCGCGACCTCGCCTTCCTGCTCCAGGCGGGTCAGGGTGTCGGCGCCCTTGGTGCCAGGGGTCGTGTCCGTCACGTAAGGACTCCTTCTTACTTCTTGGACGGGTGCTTGGGGCGCTGCTGGCCCTTGCGCTGCCCGGACTTGGTGTTACGGGATCCGGAGGCGGCACCACCCTTGGCGGGCGTACCACCCTTCCCCTTGTCGTCCTGCGTGGCCGTGCTGTCCTGCGAAGCCGCAGCACCACCCGACGACGAGCTCGCCCGCGTGCGGTTCTGCGTGGCACCACTCGGCGCGGCGGCGCCGGCGCTGGTCTGACGCTTGGCCTTGGTCTGCCGCTTGGGCTGCTGGCGGTTCTGGCGCGCCTCCTCGGCGGCCTTCTTCGCCTCGATCTCGGCGGGGCTCTCCACCAGCTTGCCGCTGGCGCGCAGCCGCTCCTGGCGCTCGGTGAACGCCTTGCTGCCCGGGGTGGGGTTGCGGCGGATGACGAACATCTGCTGACCCATGGTCCACACGTTGGTGGTCAGCCAGTAGACGAGGACCCCGACCGGGAAGTTGATGCCGAAGACGGCGAACATGACCGGGAAGACGTACATCAGCATCTTCTGCTGCTGCATGAACGGCGTCTTCACCGTCAGGTCGACGTTCTTCGTCATGAGCTGGCGCTGGGTGTAGAACTGCGACGCCGACATCAGGACGATCATGATGACCGTGACCACGCGGACGTCAGTCACCGAGGCGCCCAGGGCCTGGATCTTCGAGGCGGTGTCCATGAACTTCGCCGCGAGAGGCGCACCGAAGATGTGCGCCTTCTGCGCGCTCGCCAGCAGCGCCGGGTCGATGACGCCGACCGTCTTGTTCTGCGCGATGTGGCTGAGGACCTGGTACAGGGAGATGAAGAACGGGGACTGCGCCAGGATCGGGAGACAGCTCGAGAGCGGGTTGGTGCCCGACTCCTTGTAGAGCTTCATCATCTCTTCGGACTGGCGCTGCTTGTCGCTCTTGTAGCGCTCCTGGATCGCCTTCATCTTCGGCTGGAGCGCCTGCATGTTCCGCGTCGCCTTGATCTGCTTCACGAAGAGCGGGATCAGGCAGATGCGGATCAGCACCACCAGCGAGACGATGGACAGGCCCCAAGCCGCGCCACTGTTCGGATCGAAGATCAGGCTGAAGAACGAGTGGAACTGGACGATGATCCAGGAAACTGCGTAATAAAGGGGTTTGAGGATCGTGTCCACGAATCAGGCTCCTTGGGCGTTGGGCTGAGTCTCGGGCTGGGCGACAGGCTCAGGGACGGCAGGCCCGCCCAGGCGGCTCCTCAGCCGCTGATGCCAAACCGGACGCTTCCGGGGAGGGACGTGGTCGACGCCACCGAGCGACCACGGATTGCACCGCAGGATGCGCCAAGCGGTCAGCGCAGTCCCCTTCACCGCGCCGTGTCGATCGATGGCGGTGTAGCCATAGTGCGAGCACGACGGGTAGTACTTGCAGACCGGGCCCAACAGCGGGCTGATGGTCCACTGGTAGATCTTGATCAAAAGCAGCAGCGGGTACTTCACTGTGCGCTCCCTCCCGGGTCCCGTCCGGGAGCCCGGGGGCCTGCGGCGTCGCCGCCGGCTGCGGCCCCGGTGGGATTGCTGCCTTTCGGCGCCCCTCCCAGCAGCCGCTGGAGAGCGGCGTCCAGGTCGCGGGCCAGCTGGTCGTACTCCGCCGCGCCCGCGCCGGGCAGGGCCCGTACGACAACCAGGCTACCGGCGGGCAGCCGGTCCAGCCGGTCGCGCATGAGATGGCGAAGTCTCCGCTTGACCTTGTTGCGGACGACCGCAATGCCAATGGCCTTGCTGACGACGAAACCCGCACGCGTCGGGGGAACAGTTCCCCCCGCTGCGTGCGGGTCCGTTACGCCGCTACGACAGTGCACGACGAGGAGCGGGCGCCCGGCCCTGCGTCCCCGGCGTACCGCGGTCGCGAAGTCCTCGCGCCGCCTCAGCCGATTTTCGGTAGGCAGCACGTCATGGACCTAGGTCGGGCTGATCAGGCGGACAGGCGGGCGCGACCCTTGCTGCGGCGCGACGCGAGGATCGCGCGGCCGGCACGGGTCCGCATGCGCAGACGGAAGCCGTGGGTCTTCGCGCGACGGCGGTTGTTCGGCTGGAAGGTGCGCTTGCTCACTCGGGGGCTCCAGGAATTCTTGCTGTCTCGGGAGACAGGTTGTGGGGCGTCGACTGGCTGTCACCGTGCGCCCACGAGTAGCTCGCCACGCCCGAGTGCACCGCTACACGATCACGAGAGCGCGATCTTTGCCCATCGGAGGCAGGCGGCAGCAGCCATCGACAACTCGACCTGTGCACGGTACGCGGGGCTACGCCATCCGGTCAAACCAGCTCCGTGACAGCGCGGAGAGCCTCGGCCAGGACACACTATGCACAGCCTGTGGACAACAACTTGAATCCCCAGGCCCGCCCTGACTACCGTGGCTGAACTTCATTTCCTTCCCGCCCGTCCTGAGAATCACACATTCGTGGGACTGTGAGAGAGCGTGCCCTGTGGCTGATGTACCTGCCGATCTTGCCGCAGTGTGGCCACGTGTACTCGATCACCTCTTGCGGGCCGACACCGACGGCCTGAAGCCCAAGGACCAGGACTGGCTCAAGCGGACCCAGCCCCTGGCGCTGGTCGCGGACACCGCACTGCTCGCCGTGCCCAACGAGTTCGCCAAGGGCGTCCTCGAAGGACGGCTGGCGCCGCTGATCGGGGAAGCGCTCAGCCATGAATGCGGGCGGCCGATCCGGATCGCGATCACCGTCGACGACTCCTCCGAGGAGCCCGCGCCCCAGCCGCCCGCGCCTCCGCAGCAGCACACCCAGCACCAGCCGGCACAGCACCACCAGGCGCAACACCAGCCGGCACAGCACGACGCGTACGACGGCTACGACGGGCGGCGCGACTCCCGGCAGGGCTATGGGCACCAGGGCGACGACCTGCCCAGCGTCCGCCCCGCGTACCCGGATTACCCGCAGCCGCGGCACGAGCCCGGGGCGTGGCCCCAGCATGCCGTCACCGACGCGGTCGGCCCGCGCGAGGAGTATGGCTGGCAACAGCAGCCCCTGGGCGGCTACCCCGACCGCGAGACCTCCGCGGAGCAGTGGCGCGAGCCGTACGGCGCTCCGCCGCCCGCCCACCTCCAGCAGCACCAGAACGACTACCGCTCACAGGGTCCCGACCGCACCGGGCCGCGCCCCTCGGAAGGTCCGCGCCCGGGGTACGAGCAGCAGCGGCGCGACCTCTCCGACTTCCCCCACCCGGTCCTGGTGGCCGGCCGGGTGGTCCCGGTTCCCCTTTGCCGGCGCCCAGCGGTGCGCCCAGCCCGCTCGCCGCGCAACCCGCGCCGGCGACCGGTCCCGGCGAGCCGACCGCGCGGCTGAACCCCAAGTACCTCTTCGACACCTTCGTCATCGGTGCCTCCAACCGCTTCGCGCACGCCGCGGCGGTCGCGGTCGCCGAGGCGCCGGCCAAGGCGTACAACCCCCTCTTCATCTATGGGGAGTCGGGTCTGGGCAAGACCCACCTGCTGCACGCCATCGGGCACTACGCCCGCAGCCTCTACCCGGGCACCCGGGTGCGGTACGTGAGCTCCGAGGAGTTCACCAACGAGTTCATCAACTCCATCCGGGACGGCAAGGCGGACGCGTTCCGCAAGCGCTACCGGGACATGGACATCCTGCTGGTCGACGACATCCAGTTCCTGGCGAGCAAGGAGTCGACGCAGGAGGAGTTCTTCCACACCTTCAACACCCTGCACAACGCGAACAAGCAGATCGTGCTCTCCAGTGACCGGCCGCCGAAGCAACTGGTCACCCTGGAGGACCGGTTGCGCAACCGCTTCGAGTGGGGGCTGATCACCGACGTCCAGCCGCCGGAGCTGGAGACCCGGATCGCGATCCTCCGCAAGAAGGCCGTGCAGGAGCAGTTGAACGCGCCGCCGGAGGTGCTGGAGTTCATCGCGTCCCGGATCTCGCGCAACATCCGCGAGTTGGAGGGCGCGCTGATCCGGGTCACCGCGTTCGCGTCGCTCAACCGGCAGCCGGTGGACCTGGGGCTCACCGAGATCGTGCTGAAGGACCTGATCCCCGGCGGCGAGGACACCGCGCCGGAGATCACCGCGACCGCGATCATGGCCGCGACCGCGGACTACTTCGGGCTGACCGTGGACGATCTGTGTGGATCCTCGCGCAGCCGGGTGCTGGTGACGGCCCGCCAGATCGCGATGTACCTGTGCCGGGAGCTCACCGACCTCTCGTTGCCGAAGATCGGCGCGCAGTTCGGCGGCCGCGACCACACGACGGTGATGCACGCCGATCGCAAGATCCGCGCGCTGATGGCCGAGCGGCGCTCCATCTACAACCAGGTCACCGAGCTGACCAACCGCATCAAGAACGGCTGACGGGCGGTCACCGCCGGCCGCGACCGCCATCAGGGCGCTCCGGGATCCGCTCCCGGGGCGCCCTTCGTCGTGTGCGGGGTGAGGGAGGGAGAACGGCGTCCGGTGCCGTCGTCCGTGCCGTCTGCGGGGCTCGCGGGGCGGTCGAGGAGTGGCGTTCGGGGGCGGTGGACGGGCCGGTCGGTGGGTTCTGTAGGCCACCGGTCGTCGTCCCAAACCTGTGGAGCGCGCCGGCGCTGTTCGATTCCGGGCCTGGTCACGGCCTCTCTCCACAGATTGGGCAAGAATCTTCCGTCCACAGCCTGGGGAGAGGAAAGTTATCCCTGTGGGATCCACAGGTCGGTCTGCTGACGGGCCATCGGGCGAGGTCAGCCGCATGTGGAATTGTGGCCAAACGAAATCCACAGCCTGTGGACAGAGTTTTCGTCCACAGGCGTCGCGCGAGCTTGTCCACCGGCCGCCCACAGGTACAGCGGGGTTGTCCCCAGTGATCCCCAGCTTCTCCACACCGCTGTCCACTGTTCGGCAACGCAACACCCGCCCTCACCGCGCCGAGTGAAAGCGGTCACACCAAGGTGCGGGGTTGGGCTGTGGGGAACAGGGGTAAAGCTGGGGATGGCACTGGGGAGAAGTCCCTCAGCCCTGTGCATGGGGTGTGCAGAACTTCACGCGGTCCACAGCCGGAGCCGCTTATCCACGGCCGCCACCCACAGGCACGGTGGACAAAAAATCGGCGCTGACCTGCGCAAAGTCAGTTGTCCACGGTTTCCACAGGGCCTACTACTACGACCACGGATATCTACCGGGGAATGCGCTTCGAAACGGGCCCTGTGCACAACTCGGCTCGGGAGCCCGTCGCTCCGGTCGAGTCGACTTGACCCCGAGCCGCACCGACTGTCGGTGGTGTGCGTCAGACTGGTCTCCGGCAACTCAGCCGACGACGAAGAGCCAGCAGGGCGAGAGCCAGCAACAGCAGGAGGCGGTTTCCGGTGAAGATCCGGGTGGAGCGCGATGTACTCGCGGAGGCAGTGGCCTGGGCGGCCAAGAGCCTCCCGGCCCGTCCGCCGGTGCCCGTCCTCGCGGGCCTGCTCCTGAAGGCGGACGACGGCGCGCTGAGCCTGTCCGGCTTCGACTACGAGGTCTCCGCGCGGGTTTCGGTGGACGCCGAGGTGGAAGAGGAGGGCACCGTCCTCGTCTCCGGCCGGCTGCTCGCCGACATCTGCCGTGCGCTCCCCAACCGCCCGGTGGAGATTTCCACCGACGGTGTACGAGTGACCGTGGTCTGCGGCTCCTCCCGCTTCACCCTCCACACCCTGCCTGTGGAGGAGTACCCGTCCCTGCCGACGATGCCCACCGCCACCGGCACCGTCCCTGGTGAGGTCTTCGCCGCGGCGGCCGCCCAGGTGGCCATCGCCGCCGGTCGCGACGACACCCTGCCGGTGCTGACCGGTGTGCGGATCGAGATCGAGGGCGACACCGTCACCCTCGCCTCCACCGACCGCTACCGCTTCGCGGTCCGCGAGTTCCTGTGGAAGCCGGAGAACCCGGACGCCTCCGCGGTCGCCCTGGTGCCCGCCAAGACCCTGCTGGACACCGCCAAGTCCCTGAGCGGCGGCGACACCGTCACCCTGGCGCTGTCCGGCTCCGGGCAGGGCGAGGGCCTCATCGGTTTCGAGGGCGCCGGCCGCCGGACCACGACCCGCCTCCTTGAGGGCGACCTGCCGAAGTACCGGACGCTCTTCCCGACCGAGTTCAACTCCGTCGCCGTGATCGAGACCGCCCCGTTCGTCGAGGCCGTCAAGCGCGTGGCGCTGGTCGCCGAGCGGAACACCCCGGTGCGGCTGAGCTTCGAGCAGGGCGTGCTGATCCTGGAGGCCGGCTCCAGCGACGATGCACAGGCTGTGGAAAGGGTCGACGCCGACCTGGAGGGCGACGACATCTCGATCGCCTTCAACCCGGGCTTCCTTCTGGAGGGCCTGTCGGCCATCGACTCCCCGGTGGCCCAGTTGTCCTTCACCACCTCGACCAAGCCCGCGCTGCTCAGCGGCCGTCCGGCCAAGGACGCCGAGGCCGACGACGCGTACAAGTACCTGATCATGCCCGTCCGCCTCTCGGGCTGACGCGGGCGACCAGCCTCGTGCCGACCGGGCCCCGGCCATCTGCCGGGGCCCTTGCGGCGACTGGCTGACGGCCTCCTGATGAGCGGCTGAGCCCACAGCTGTGCACAGGGTCCCGGGCGTAGGCTCGGACTCGGGTACGAACAGCAACGACTATGTGCAAAGAGGGTCTCTGATGGAGCTCGGTCTCGTCGGTCTCGGCAAGATGGGCGGCAACATGCGCGAGCGCATTCGCCGCGCCGGCCACACCGTCATCGGATACGACCGCAACCCGGACCTGGCCGATGTGGACAGCCTCAAGGGGCTTGTGGACAGGCTCAAGGGTCCGCGGGTGGTCTGGGTCATGGTCCCGGCCGGCGCCGCCACCCAGGCGACGATCGACGAGCTGGCCGAGCTGCTCTCGCCCGGCGACCTCGTCGTGGACGGCGGCAACTCCCGCTGGACCGACGACGAGAAGCACGCCGAGGAGCTGGCCGCCAAGGGCATCGGCTTCGTGGACTGCGGCGTCTCCGGCGGCGTCTGGGGCCTGGAGAACGGCTACGCGCTGATGTACGGCGGCGACAAGGAGAACGTCGCCAAGGCGCAGCCGATCTTCGACGCCCTCAAGCCCGAGGGCGAGTTCGGCTCCGTGCACGCCGGCAAGGTGGGCGCGGGCCACTTCGCGAAGATGGTCCACAACGGCATCGAGTACGCGATGATGCAGGCCTACGCCGAGGGCTGGGAGCTGCTGGAGAAGGTCGACTCCGTGGAGAACGTCCGCGAGATCTTCCGCTCCTGGCAGGAGGGCACGGTCATCCGCTCCTGGCTGCTGGACCTGGCGGTCAACGCCCTCGACGAGGACGAGCACCTGGCGAAGCTGCGCGGTTACGCCGCCGACTCCGGTGAGGGCCGCTGGACGGTCGAGGCCGCGATCGACAACGCCGTGCCGCTGCCGGCGATCACCGCGTCGCTCTTCGCCCGCTTCGCGTCCCGCCAGGACGACTCGCCGCAGATGAAGATGATCGCCGCGCTGCGCAACCAGTTCGGTGGCCACGCGGTCGAGAGCAAGTAGTAAGCACCACCAGCACAGCAGCCGGGGGAGGTCGGCGCGGAACCATGCATGTCACGCATCTGTCGCTCGCCGACTTCCGCTCGTACGCCCGGGTCGAGGTCCCGCTCGACCCGGGCGTCACGGCGTTCGTGGGGCCCAACGGGCAGGGCAAGACCAACCTCGTCGAGGCGGTCGGCTATCTGGCCACGCTCGGCAGCCACCGGGTCTCCTCGGACGCACCCCTGGTGCGGATGGGTGCCGACCGGGCTATCGTCCGGGCCGCGGTCACCCAGGGCGAGCGGCAGCAACTGATCGAGCTGGAGCTCAATCCGGGCAAGGCGAACCGCGCCCGGATCAACAGGTCGTCGCAGGTCAGACCGCGCGATGTGTTGGGGATCGTGCGGACGGTGCTGTTCGCGCCCGAGGACCTGGCGCTGGTCAAGGGCGACCCCGGTGAGCGCCGGCGGTTCCTCGACGAGCTGATCACCGCGCGTTCGCCACGGATGGCGGGGGTGCGCGCGGACTACGACCGCGTCCTCAAGCAGCGCAACACCCTCCTGAAGACGGCGGCGCTGGCCCGCCGGCACGGCGGCCGGCAGATGGACCTGTCGACGCTGGACGTCTGGGACCAGCACCTGGCCCGCGCCGGCGCCGAACTCCTTTCCCAGCGGCTCGACTTGATCGCCGCGCTGCGGCCGCTGGCGGACAAGGCGTACGAGCAACTGGCGCCGGGCGGCGGCCCGTTGGGGCTGGAGTACCGCGGTTCGGCGGGCGAGGCGATGGCCGCCGCCGCGAACCGCGAGGAGCTGTACGGCGCGCTGCTGGCGGCGCTCGGCGAGGCCCGCAAGAACGAGATCGAGCGCGGGGTGACGCTCGTCGGCCCGCACCGCGACGAACTGCTGCTGAAGCTGGGGCAGTTGCCGGCCAAGGGCTATGCGAGCCACGGCGAGTCCTGGTCGTACGCGCTGGCCCTGCGGCTGGCCTCGTACGAGCTGCTGCGCGCCGAGGGCAACGAACCGGTGTTGGTGCTCGACGACGTCTTCGCCGAGTTGGACAGCCGGCGCCGGGAGCGGCTGGCGGAGCTGGTCGCGCCGGGTGAGCAGGTCCTCGTGACCGCGGCGGTGGACGACGATGTGCCGGGCGTGCTGGCCGGGGCGCGGTACGCGGTCTCCGGCGGCACCGTGGAGAGGGTGGAGCGGTGACCAAACCACAGTCGGAACAGCCCAGAACGCCCGAGCTGTCCGGGGTGGACCTGGCCCGGCAGGCACTGGTGGCCGCCAAGGAACAGGCGCGTGCCCGGGGCGCGGCCGTGCAGCAGAAGAAGCAGGCCCGCCGCGGCGGACTGCGCTCGGGCGCGCGGGCCGACGGCCGGGACCCGCTGCCGTTGGGCGCCGCGATCAACCGCCTGATCACCGAGCGCGGCTGGGAGACCCCGGCGGCGGTCGGCGGAGTGATGGGCCGTTGGCCGCAGTTGGTGGGGCCCGAGGTGGCGCAGCACTGCGAGCCGCAGCGGTACGACGAGGACGCCCGCATCCTGACGGTCCAGTGCGACTCGACGGCCTGGGCGACCCAACTGCGGCTGCTGGCACCGCAGCTGGTGGCCCGCCTCAACGAGGACCTGGGCCACGGCACGGTGAAGATGCTCAAGGTGCTGGGGCCGGGCGGCCCGGGGCGCCGGTACGGAGCCCTGCGCGCGCCGGGCAGCAAGGGTCCCGGCGACACCTACGGGTGAGGGCCGCCACGCGATCGAGAATCCCGCCGATGGGGGTGGTGTTTCACGTGAAACACCACCCCCATCGCACGTCCGTGGCCGGTCACGGACGGTTTCACGTGAAACGGCGCACGTCCGTACGAGCCGTGTAAACACGTGTGACGCATGAGACTTCACCGGCGGTCGCCGCCGGTTGACATCCCGAAGCGCTGAGTGCCTGCGTGAGCGTCCTGGGGCCCCGTCTCGCATATGGGGAGTCGGCGGATGCTGGTTCAGGGCGGCACATGACGACTCAGGCGCCTGCAAACCCCCATGAGTGTCGGCGCTACCGGTAGACTGGTAGCAATCCCGCCCACTCGCGGAACAAGTCGAACGACGAGCCGCTCCCATCTGTTCTTCGCGGGGAGATCGCAACAGGTGTGGAAGGGCTCGTGCTGTGCCAGAAAGGGCGCTTCGTGGCCGACTCCGGCGACCTCAACGAGAACAACATGGCTTCTACCGCAGAGGGGGGTTCGGCCGGCGCCGTGGGCGACTCCTCGGTGGAGAAGTCGTATGACGCCAGCGCGATCACCGTCCTTGAGGGCCTGGACGCGGTTCGTAAGCGCCCCGGCATGTACATCGGCTCCACGGGCGAGCGCGGTCTGCACCACCTCGTGCAGGAGGTCGTCGACAACTCCGTCGACGAGGCGCTGGCCGGTCACGCCGACACCATCGAGGTGACGATCCTCGCCGACGGCGGCGTGCAGGTCGTCGACAACGGTCGCGGTATCCCCGTCGGCATCGTGCCGTCCGAGAACAAGCCGGCCGTCGAGGTCGTGCTGACCGTCCTGCACGCCGGCGGCAAGTTCGGCGGCGGCGGTTACGCGGTCTCCGGTGGTCTGCACGGCGTGGGTGTCTCCGTCGTGAACGCCCTGTCGACCCGGGTCGCCGTCGAGATCCGCACGGACGGCCACCGCTGGACCCAGGATTACAAGCAGGGCGTGCCGACCGCCCCGCTGGCCAAGCACGAGGCCACCGACGAGCACGGCACCTCGGTCACCTTCTGGGCCGACCCCGAGATCTTCGAGACCACCACGTACAGCTTCGAGACGCTGTCGCGGCGCTTCCAGGAGATGGCGTTCCTCAACAAGGGGCTGACCATCTCGCTCAAGGACGAGCGCCCGGACCATGTGGACGAGGAGGGCAAGCCGCTCTCGGTGCGGTACCACTACGAGGGCGGCATCGTCGACTTCGTGAAGTACCTCAACTCCCGCAAGGGGGAGCTGGTTCACCCGACGGTCGTCTCGGTCGAGGCCGAGGACAAGGAGCGGAACCTCTCCGTCGACCTCGCGATGCAGTGGAACACCCAGTACAGCGAGGGTGTCTACAGCTTCGCGAACATCATCCACACCCACGAGGGCGGCACCCACGAGGAGGGCTTCCGCGCCGCGCTGACGGGTCTGATCAACCGTTACGCGCGCGAGAAGAAGCTGCTGCGGGAGAAGGACGACAACCTCACGGGCGAGGACATCCGCGAGGGTCTGACGGCGATCATCTCGGTCAAGCTCGCCGAGCCGCAGTTCGAGGGCCAGACCAAGACCAAGCTGGGCAACACCGAGGTGAAGACCTTCGTCCAGAAGGTCGTCCACGAGCACCTCAACGACTGGTTGGACCGCAATCCCAACGAGGCCGCGGACATCATCCGCAAGGGCATCCAGGCGGCCACCGCCCGGGTCGCGGCCCGCAAGGCGCGCGATCTGACCCGCCGCAAGGGCCTGTTGGAGACCGCGTCGCTGCCCGGCAAGCTCAGCGACTGCCAGTCCAACGACCCCACCAAGTGCGAGATCTTCATCGTCGAGGGTGACTCCGCCGGTGGCTCGGCCAAGTCCGGCCGTAACCCCGAGTACCAGGCGATCCTCCCGATCCGCGGCAAGATTCTCAACGTCGAGAAGGCCCGGGTCGACAAGATCCTGCAGAACAACGAGGTCCAGGCGCTGATCTCGGCCTTCGGCACGGGCGTGCACGAGGACTTCGACATCGAGAAGCTCCGGTACCACAAGATCATCTTGATGGCGGACGCCGACGTCGACGGTCAGCACATCAACACCCTGCTGCTGACCTTCCTGTTCCGCTTCATGCGCCCGCTGGTCGAGGCCGGCCACGTCTACCTCTCCCGCCCCCCGCTGTACAAGATCAAGTGGGGCCGGGACGACTTCGAGTACGCCTACTCCGACCCGGAGCGGGACGTGCTGCTTGAGCGCGGCAAGCAGAACGGCAAGCGGATCCGCGAGGACTCCATCCAGCGGTTCAAGGGTCTCGGCGAGATGAACGCCGAGGAGCTGCGCGTGACGACCATGGACGCCGACCACCGGGTGCTCGGCCAGGTCTCGTTGGACGACGCGGCCCGCGCGGACGACCTGTTCTCCGTCCTCATGGGCGAGGACGTCGAGGCGCGCCGCTCGTTCATCCAGCGCAACGCCAAGGACGTCCGCTTCCTCGACATCTGAGCCCTGTCGGCCCGCACAACAGCCGCAGCTCGAAAGGACTTTGAACCACCATGGCCGACGAGAACCCCCCTGTGACCCCGGACGGCGTGACCGCCGAGGGCGCGCCCGCCACCATCGAAGGCGTCGGAATGCGCGTCGAGCCCGTCGGGCTCGAAACGGAGATGCAGCGCTCCTACCTCGACTACGCGATGTCCGTCATCGTCTCGCGTGCGCTGCCCGACATCCGCGACGGCCTCAAGCCGGTGCACCGCCGCGTGCTGTACGCGATGTACGACGGCGGCTACCGCCCCGAGAAGGGCTTCTACAAGTGCGCCCGCGTCGTCGGCGACGTCATGGGTACGTACCACCCGCACGGTGACACCTCCATCTACGACGCGCTGGTCCGCCTCGCGCAGCCGTGGTCGATGCGGATGCCGCTGGTCGACTCCAACGGCAACTTCGGCTCCCCGGGCAACGACCCGGCCGCCGCCATGCGGTACACCGAGTGCAAGATGGCGCCGCTGTCGATGGAGATGCTCCGGGACATCGACGAGGAGACCGTCGACTTCCAGGACAACTACGATGGCCGGAACCAGGAGCCGACGGTCCTGCCGGCCCGCTTCCCCAACCTGTTGATCAACGGCTCGGCCGGCATCGCGGTCGGCATGGCGACCAACATCCCGCCGCACAACCTCCGCGAGGTCGCCGAGGGCGCGCAGTGGGCGCTGGCGCACCCGGAGGCGTCCAGCGAGGAGCTGCTGGACGCGCTGATCGAGCGGATCAAGGGCCCCGACTTCCCCACCGGCGCGCTGGTGGTGGGCCGCAAGGGCATCGAGGAGGCGTACCGCACCGGCCGTGGCTCCATCACGATGCGCGCGGTCGTCGAGGTCGAGGAGATCCAGAACCGCCAGTGCCTGGTGGTCACCGAACTCCCCTACCAGGTCAACCCGGACAACCTCGCGCAGAAGATCGCCGACCTGGTCAAGGACGGCAAGATCGGCGGCATCGCGGACGTCCGTGACGAGACCTCCTCGCGCACCGGCCAGCGGCTGGTCATCGTCCTCAAGCGGGACGCGGTCGCCAAGGTCGTCCTCAACAACCTCTACAAGCACACCGATCTGCAGACCAACTTCGGCGCGAACATGCTCGCGCTGGTCGACGGCGTGCCGCGCACCCTCTCCCTGGACGCCTTCATCCGGAACTGGGTCACGCACCAGGTCGAGGTCATCGTCCGCCGGACGAAGTTCCGGCTGCGCAAGGCCGAGGAGCGGGCCCACATCCTGCGCGGCCTGCTCAAGGCGCTGGACGCCATCGACGAGGTCATCGCGCTGATCCGGCGCAGCGACACGGTCGAGGTGGCCCGCGAGGGCCTGATGGGCCTGCTGCAGATCGACGAGATCCAGGCCAACGCGATCCTGGAGATGCAGCTCCGCCGGCTGGCCGCCCTGGAGCGCCAGAAGATCACCGCCGAGCACGACGAACTCCAGCGCAAGATCAGCGAGTACAACGCGATCCTGGCCTCCCCGGAGCGCCAGCGCCAGATCATCAGCGAGGAACTGGCCGCGATCGTCGAGAAGTTCGGCGACGACCGGCGCAGCAAGCTGGTGCCGTTCGAGGGCGACATGTCCATCGAGGACCTGATTGCCGAAGAGGACATCGTCGTCACCATCAGCCGCGGCGGCTATGTGAAGCGGACGAAGACCGACGACTACCGCTCGCAGAAGCGCGGCGGCAAGGGCGTGCGGGGCACCAAGCTCAAGGAAGACGACATCGTCGACCACTTCTTCGTCTCCACCACCCACCACTGGCTGCTGTTCTTCACCAACAAGGGCCGGGTCTACCGCGCCAAGGCGTACGAACTCCCGGACGCGGGACGGGATGCACGCGGTCAGCACGTCGCCAACCTCCTGGCCTTCCAGCCGGACGAGCAGATCGCGCAGATCCTGGCGATCCGCGACTACGAGGCGGCGCCCTACCTGGTCCTCGCCACCAAGGCCGGTCTGGTGAAGAAGACCCCGCTCAAGGACTACGACTCGCCGCGCTCCGGCGGCGTGATCGCGATCAACCTGCGCGAGCAGGCGGACGGCAGCGATGACGAGCTGATCGGCGCCGAGTTGGTCTCGGAGACCGACGACCTGCTGCTGATCAGCAAGAAGGCCCAGTCGATCCGCTTCACCGCGACCGACGAGGCGCTGCGCCCGATGGGCCGGGCCACCTCCGGTGTGAAGGGCATGAGCTTCCGCGAGGGTGACGAGCTGCTCTCGCTGAACGTGGTCCGCGCGGACACCTTCGTCTTCACCGCGACCGACGGCGGCTACGCCAAGCGCACCGCGGTCGACGAGTACCGCGTCCAGGGCCGCGGTGGCCTCGGCATCAAGGCCGCGAAGATCGTCGAGGACCGCGGTTCGCTGGTCGGCGCGTTGATCGTCGAGGAGGCCGACGAGATCCTCGCGATCACGCTCAGCGGTGGCGTGATCCGGACACGGGTCAGCGAGGTCAGGGAGACCGGTCGTGACACCATGGGCGTCCAACTGATCAACCTGGGCAAGCGAGATGCCGTCGTCGGTATCGCGCGCAACGCCGAGGCCGGCCGGGAGGCCGAGGAGGTCGACGGGCCCGACGGGGTCGAGGAGACCGGCGCGGCCGAGGAGTCCGGGTCCACCGCAGTCGAGGGCGAGCAGCCCGCGGCGGAGTAACACGAGGAGTAGGTCGTGAGGGGAGCCACGGGCGCTGCGACGGGCAAGGCGGGAGTCACCTCGGACTCCGCGGCGGAGCCCGCAACGAAGGAACGCAGCGCCCGTGGCTCCGTCGCGTCCGACGGCGCCCGGGAGAAGGGCGTCCACGAGGGGGGAACCGTGAGCAACACCCGTCAGCCGCAACCCCAGCCACAACCCCAGTCCCGGCCGCAGACGAAGGCCGCCGGCCAGGGACAACCACAGGGCGGCGCCCAGCAGCCCTACCAGCCGCCCCAGGCGTACCACACGGGCGCCGGGGGCCCCGGTGCCGAACAGGCCGTGCGCAAGCCGCGTACGGGCGCCAGCACGGCACCGCGGACCCGCAAGGCCCGCCTCCGGGTGGCGCGCACCGACCCCTGGTCGGTGATGAAGGTCAGCTTTCTGCTCTCCGTCGCGCTGGGCATCTGCACCGTGGTGGCGGTGGCGGTGCTGTGGATGGTGATGGACGCGATGGGCGTCTTCTCCACCGTCGGCAAGACGATCAGCGAGGCGACCGGCTCCGCCGAGGGCGGCGGCTTCGACCTCCAGTCGTTCCTCTCGTTGCCGCGGGTGCTGCTGTTCACCTCCGTCATCGCGGTGATCGACGTGGTGCTGGCGACCGCGTTGGCCACCCTCGGCTCCTTCATCTACAACCTGTCGGCGGGCTTCGTCGGTGGCGTGGAGCTGACGCTCGCGGAGGACGAGTGAGGGCTGCCGGCGGGCCGTCCGCACCGGGCGTGCTGAGGGCCTCCGGAACCGATTTTGGGAACGCCTCTGAAGTGCGCTAATCTTCTGGTGCAGCGAGCGAGCGGCTATAGCTCAGACGGTTAGAGCGCTTCCCTGATAAGGAAGAGGCCCCAGGTTCAAGTCCTGGTAGCCGCACCGCAGTATCGGCCCGGTCGGAGGTTTCTCCGACCGGGCCGATGCCTTTGTCGACACTTTCCGGTCCCGGGAACCGAAGCCGGGCGCGATTCGTTGTGAAGAAGCGGGAGTTGGGCTCCTTCGGTGCCTCCGGACGGGGTGTTGCCGAGTGCGGGCTAGATAACCGATCGATATCGGCCGGTGTGTATCATCGGCCGACATAGAGGTCCCCTACGTCAACGAAAGACGAGGTCGCGCGGTGAAGAAGCTGATCCTGGTCGCACTGGCCGCCATCGGCGGGCTCCTCGTGTACCGCCAGATCCAGGCGGATCGCGCCGAGCAGGATCTGTGGACGGAGGCGACCGACTCCGTGCCCGCAGGTTCCGGTGTGTGAGACCACACGCACAGCACAGTTCGTATGGACCCCGGTCGCCCCAAGGGCGGCCGGGGTTTCGTACGTGTCGGGGGCGGGCAGAGGGCCCCTGATTTTGCTATCGCACACCCATGGATTGCAGTGGCAAATCCGCTGGTCGTGAGGCCGATGACCGGGTGGTGACCGGTGGGACGCGAGGGGGACGAGAGATGGCACGACCACCACGCAGGCGGGCGGCGGTGCCGGAGGCGGGGGCCTCCACGGCGCGAACGAAGTGGAGAGCCCGGGGGACTTGGGGGACGGCGTTACTGGCGCTCACCGCGGCGGTGCTGCCGGCCTCGGCGGCCCCCCGGGCGACGCCGGCGGCCGACGGCAGCGGATTGGTGATGGTCCTCGACTCCTCGCGCGCGATGGCCGGGAGCGACGGCGCCGGCGGCACCCTCATCGCCGCCGCCCGCAAGGCCGTCGGCGGCGTCGCGGACGCGCTGCCCGAGGGCTATCCCACCGGTCTGCGGGTCTACGGCGCGGACGAGCCCAAGGGTTGCGACGACACCCGTCTCGCGCAGCCCGTCGGCCCGTTGGACCGCGGCGGCCTCACGCGGGCCGTGGCGGGCCTAACGCCCAAGGGCGACGCCCCCATTGGGCTCTCGCTGACCAAGGCCGCCCAGGACCTCCCCAAGGCCGCGGCCGGCGCCCCCGGCAAGCGCACCATCCTGCTGATCTCCGACGGCCAGAGCGCCTGCCAGACCCCGCCCCCCTGCCAGGTTGCCGCCCAACTCGCCTCCTCCGGCGCCGATCTGCACATCGACGTCGTCGGCCTCCACCCGGCCGCCAAGGACCGCCCCCAGCTCCAGTGCATCGCCAAGTCCGGCAACGGCCAGTACTACGACGCTCCTGACGCCGCGTCGCTCTCCCATCAGGTGCAGCGCGCCGGTCAACTCGCCGCGGACAGCTACCGGTTCCGGGGCACCCAGATCCACGGCACTGACGACCAGAAGGGCGCGCCCGTCCTCGCCCCGGGGCAGTACCTGGACAGCATCGGCCCCAACGAGGTGCGCTACTACGCCACCGATCTGGACGCGGCCTCGACCGCCGACTTCTCGGCCACCGCGGTGCCCCCGTCCGGCGCCTCGGTGGACCTCCTCGACACCGTCAGCGCCCGCATCGTCCAGGGCACGGGCGGCAGTTGCCAGTCCTCCACCGCGCGCTTCGGCCAGCGGGAGGCGGCCACACCGCTGACCGCCAGCGTCAGCCGCATCCCGTCGCGCGGCGGTACCGCCCGTTGCGACAAGGCGGGCCGGTACTGGCTGGCCGTCGAACGCCGCGCCGCCACCGGCTCGGACGCCACGCGCTGGCCGGTCGAGCTGATGTTTCACGTGGAACATCCGCTGAGGAAGGGCGTCACCCCCGCGCAGGCGACCCCGCAGTACGGTGCCGGCGGCAAGGACGCCACGCTGCCCAACACCGCGCCCCAGGACGTCTCCGGCGGCACCGGCTTCAACGATGCCCGCGAGCTGGGCACCGGTGCCTGGCGGGACACGATCCTTCCCGCGCAGACCCGTTGGTACAAGGTGCCGGTCAGTTGGGGCCAACAGCTCCGCTACGACGTCCAGTTCGGCACCGCACCGCGGTCCGGGGCCGCCTCCCACGTTTCGTTCGGCAGCACCCAGGTCTATACGCCGTTCCGCGCTCCGGTCGGCAGCGGGACCGGCGAGTTCACCCCACAGGTGCCGTACACCGGGCGATCGGCCTCGCTGAGCATGGGAACGGTCCCGGTCTCCTGGACCAACCGCTACGAGACCCACTCCAACGTCGCCCCCGTCCACGCCAACGGCAACTTCTACATCGCAGTCACCCTCGGGGCCCGGGCCGCGCAGATCACGGAGAACCCGCGGATCGGCGTGGTGCTGCGGGTCGCCGTCCTGGGCCGGGCGAAGGCCGGGCCGGAGGCCGATGCGATGTCCGTCAAGGACGAGGCGTCCGGCGGTGGTTCGGGCTCCGGGGCCATCGGCTCCGGGGGCGGCCACTGGCCCGCGCTCCGGATCGCCGGGGTCTCCGTCGGCGTGGTGGGCGTCCTGCTGCTGGCCGGGTTGGGGGCGGCGTACGCGCGGGCCGGCCGGGGGCCGTGGCCGCGGGGCGCGGACACCGGGGAGGCGCGCGGTGAGTGAGGGTGCCACCGGGCGGTAGCGCCGTCGTGGTTGAGGGCGCCGGGGTGCCGGCGCGCGCGTCAGGAGCGGTGTGCCGGGCCGCGCGGCCGGTTCAGCCGGCGAGCAGCGCCCACACCCCGACGGCGATGCACAGCAGCGCCACGATCAGGACCGGGACCGCGACCTTCGGGGGCGGTCCCGGTGTGCGTACCGGGGCGGCCGGGGGCGGCACCGCCGGTGCTCCCGGGCCGCCGCCGGTCGGGGAGTGCGCCGGCAGCGGGGGCTGACCGGAGGTGTACGGACGGGTCGCGGCCGCCTGCGGGCGCACCGAGGAGGTCGGCACGATGTCCGTCGGCTCGATGGGTTCCGGGGGAGGCGTCCGGGGTGGGGTGGTCGGCGGGGCCGGGACGGTGCCGCGCGGCGGGGTGCCCAGCGGCGGGGGGCCGGCCGGCGGGATCGGCGGCGGGGTGCTCGGCGGCGGTGGAACGGGCGGGGTCGGCGGCGCGAGGTGGAAGCTGCCGGTGTCCGACATGGACGCGGGGCCCGGAGCCGCACCACCGCTCCCGGCCGCCGGTGGCCCGGGGGCGGCGCCGTGCCGGCCCTTCGACGGGTGCAGCGGCCCGTCCGGGCCGAACCCGGCCGGCAGCGGGCCGATGTGGTCGAAGACCTCGATGACCTCGTCCTCAAGCGTCGCCTCCGGCAGCAGCTCGGCGGCCGCCAGCAACGCCTTCCGCGCCCCCGTCGCGGTCTTGAAGCGGGCCTCCGGATCCGGGTGCAGCAGCGACGCCAGCACCTGCCACAGCGGCTCCGGAACGTCTTCCGGCGCCCGCGGTATCCCCTGCTCCGCGAACCGCCGGATCAGCGCCTCGGCGTCCGGCTTGGCCCCGGTGATCAGGCTCAGCGCGACCAGCCCGGCGGCGAACAGGTCCGCGGGGAAGTCCGGCTCGGCGCCCAGCATCTGCTCCGGCGCGAAGTAACCCGGCGTCCCCACCACGTAGTTGGCCTCGGTCAGCCGCGGCTCGCCCTTGCGCATCGCGATGCCGAAGTCGGACAGCCGCAGGTGCGGGCGGCCGGTGCCGGTGGCCTCCAGCAGGATGTTGGCCGGCTTGATGTCCCGGTGCACCACGCCCTCGGCGTGCACGGCGGTCAGCCCGGCCAGCAACTGGTCCATCAGCGTGCACACCATCCCCGCCGGCAACGGGCCGTAGTCCCCGGTCAGATGGGCCAGTGAGCCGCCGTGCACCAGGTCCATGGTGAACAACACCTGGTCGTCGTCCGCGGCCCAGCTCGCCGGGGCCAGTACGTGCGGATGGTCGATCCGCAGCGCCTGCTCGCGGACGAACCTCAACAGCGTGTGCGCGTCGCTCTGTTGCAGCACCTTGGCCGCCACGTAACGGCGGCGCCGGTGGTCCCAGGCCCGCCAGACCGCGCCCACGCCACCCCGGCCGATCGGGTCCACGAGCTCGTACCGGCCGGCGAAGATCTCACCCATTGCGCCCCGTCCGCTGCTGGATCACGACTCCTGAGGCCAACTCCCCGATGGCCGACCGCGCTTGGCTAGCTCTGGTGCGCCTCGTAGTGGGCGACCGCGTCGGAGGTGCGGCCGGCACCGTAGACCCTCAGGAACTCCGCGAGTTCGGGGTGGCTGGCGGCGAGGCTGTTCGCCGCGTCGATGATCTCGCCGGCGTCGGAGACCGACCGCAGCAGCGACTGGATCTCCCGCACGACCCGGCGCACGGTGGTGGCCCCCGTCGACGACGTGGTCTGCGCGGTGTTGTTCAGCACCGAGCCGCCCGCCGTCTTCTTGATCTCCTCCATCCGGTCGGTGGCCTCGGCGGCGCTGACGCTGCCGTCCGCGACCTGACCGGCCAACTCCTGGAGCGCCTGCACCCGCTGGACCACGGCGGGGTTGCCTATCTTCGCGCGCTGCCCGCTCATGAGCTGCGACAACATCGGCGCGGACAAGCCGAGCACCGCGGCCAGCCGGGCCTGGTTCAGCCCGAGGTCGTCGATGAGACGGCGGAACAGCGCGCCCAGCGGTTCCCCGTACCAACTGCGCTGGAGCTCCCGGGCCCGTGCGGTGGCTTCCTGCTGTGCTGCATCCATGCCGTCTCCCCTGTCTCCCCGATCGCGCTTCGCTGCCGCGAATCTCGCGAAGCATCCTACGGAGAGCGACCGTGTGCGGCGATACCCGGTCGGGAAAGGGGCCCGACACCGGGTACCCTGTTCGGCGAAGGGGCCTTAGCTCAGTTGGTAGAGCGCTGTCTTTGCATGGCAGATGTCAGGGGTTCGACTCCCCTAGGCTCCACTTCAATCCCCCTCCGACCTGCACAAACGCGGCCGGAGGGGATTTTTTGTGCCCGCTTCCGCACCGCCGTGGACGGGCTTGCGGTCGGCGGTGGCGACGGCGGCGGACCTTCGGTGCTGGGGCGCCCGTCCCGCAAGGGAACCGCCGCGGCGAGCCCGGCACGCTCGGCGCTCGCCCGCCGAACTCCCCTTCCCTCCCCACGCATTGGACGCATGACGCCGTCCCCCCCCCCGACACGCGGCCGGGCCGCGCCCTGGTGGAGGGACGCGGCCCGGGGGCGGGGCGGTAGGGGATCAGGCGTCGTCGCCGCGCCGTTCGTCGGGGTCTGCCTGCTTGGCCTGGACCTCGGGGTCGAGCGGGGCGCCCTGGCCGCCCTCGACGGAGCTCAGGTGGCCGCGGTCGCCGACCTCGGTGGGCGCCGGCGGCTCGACCAGCCAGTCCGGGTTGGCCTGCTTGTCCCACCACTTCCAGGCGGCGACCGCGCCGGCCACGACGACGCCCAGCAGCGCCAGCCGCTTGGCGGCCTTGCCGCAGGCGGCCCGGCGGCACTGCTTCTTCTGCAGCTTCTCGATCTCCGCGGCCGTCACCTGCCCGCGCAGCGCGGCCAGCGCCGCGGCGCCCCGGGCGAGCGCCTCCTCGCGCACCGGCTCGGCCGCCGCACGGGCGGTGACCACGGCGTTCTCCAGCCGCGGGCTGGTGTAGTCGGCGGCCTGCCGGGCGGCCTGCCGGGTGCGGACGGCGGCCCGGGTCGCGGCCGCGTCCACCTTGGGCGGCAGCGACCCACGGGCGTGCTCGATCCGCGGCTGAAGACGGGTGTCGTACTGGGCCCGGGCCTGCTGGGCCGCCCCGGCGACCCTGGGAGCGAGCCGGGCGCGCGCCTCCTGGGTGTAGTGGACAGCGGTGTCCTTGGCCGTACCGGCATAAGGAGCCACCACCTCCGCTGCGTGCCGCACGCCGTCCTTGGCCGAATGGGTCGCGGCGCGCACGCTGTCCTTGCGGGTCACGGGGATCCTCCTCCTCGGTGGGGTCCGGGTCTGGGGGCTGCTCCCCCACCTCTGCTGTGTCGCCTGTCCACCCGATTGACGAGCATGCCCGCTTGCCGGACGCACGGCATGTGTGCGCGGGCATCCGGGTCATCCGGGACTTTCCGGGGCCCCTCGTGACGACGATGCCATGCGGCGGCGCCGCCCGCGCGGGAAATCAGTACGAAGTCCCGTCAAGAGGTGGCGGCCCGGCGGCCGGCGACCGCTTCGTGCGAGGATCGGGGACCGTCAGTGAAGACTTATGGAAGGTAGATCGTGGCTGAGCAGCTCTACGCCACCCTGAAGACGAACCAGGGCGACATCGAACTTCGGCTCCTGCCGAACCACGCTCCGAAGACGGTGAAGAACTTCGTCGAGCTCGCCAAGGGCGAGCGGGAGTGGACCGACCCGAAGACCGGCCAGCCGACCCAGGCCCCGCTCTACGACGGCACGGTCTTCCACCGGGTGATCAGCGGCTTCATGCTCCAGGGCGGCGACCCGCTGGGCAACGGCACCGGTGGCCCCGGCTACCAGTTCGCCGACGAGTTCCACCCCGACCTGGCGTTCAACAAGCCGTACCTGCTGGCCATGGCCAACGCCGGCCCGGGCACCAACGGCTCGCAGTTCTTCATCACCGTCTCCCCGACGGCCTGGCTGACCGGCAAGCACACCATCTTCGGTGAGGTCACCAACGAGGCCAGCAAGAAGGTCGTGGACGCGATCGCCGAGACGCAGACCAACCCGCGCACCGACCGTCCGGTGCAGGACGTCGTCATCGAGTCGGTCGTCATCGAGACCCGCTGACCCGGATCTCGTGCCCCGGTCCGATCCGGGGAACCATCGCGCCCCGTCCAGTCGTAGATTGAGACGGGGCGCGAGGCTCGTTCGAGGCGGGCTGGAGGGCGCGCGGCCGGTCGAGGCGCCGGGCGCGGAGGGGCGGCCCGTCCACACAGGCAGGCGCCCCGGTGAGACGAGGACGAGGGGACCGATGGACCAGCCAGGCAGCCCGCAGGAGCCGCAGCAGGCGCACGGCCACGACGGCCTGCCCGGCTGCCACCGCCACCCGGATCGCTCGACCGGCATCCGCTGCACCCGCTGCGACCGGCCGATCTGCCCGGAGTGCATGATCAGCGCCTCGGTCGGCTTCCAGTGCCCGGACTGCGTGCGCACCGGCGGCGGCAGCGGCCCGGCGCCGAGGGCCAGCGCGCCGCGCACGATGGCCGGTGGCACCGTGACCGCCGATCCCCGGCTGGTCACCAAGATCCTGCTGGGCCTCAACGTCGCCGTCTTCGTCGCGGTGCTGCTCAACGAGCAGTATTTCGGCGGGTGGTTGGTCGACCGGCTCGACATGCTCGGCCTCGCCGTCGACCCCAGCCGCTACCAACTCGTCGGCGTCGCGCACGGCGAGTGGTACCGCCTGCTGACCGCGGTCTTCCTGCACCAGCAGTTCGCGCACATCGGCTTCAACATGCTCTCGCTGTGGTGGCTGGGCCCGCCGCTGGAGGCGGCGCTCGGCAGGCTCCGCTACACCGCGCTCTACCTGCTCGCCGGCCTGGGCGGCAGCGCCCTGTCCTACCTCGTCACCGCGCAGAACCAGCCCTCGCTCGGGGCGTCCGGCGCGATCTTCGGGCTGTTGGGCGCCACGGCCGTGCTGATGCGCCGGCTCCAGTACGACATGAAGCCGGTGCTGATCCTGCTCGGCATCAACCTGGCCTTCACGTTCCTGTGGCCGAACATCGCCTGGCAGGCGCACGTCGGCGGGCTGGTCGTGGGTGCCGCGGTGGCGTTCGGGATGGTGCACGCGCCGCGGCAGCACCGGACGCTGGTGCACATCGGGACGTGCGCGGTGACGCTGCTCGCGATCGTCGCGGTGGTATGGGTACGGACCGCCCAACTGCTGGGCTGACGGCCCCGCGACGCTCCGCGCAGCACGTTGTCCACAGTCCGTGAAGGATCTTGTGCATGCTGTGCAGAAACCGGCCCCGCGCCCCGTCGATCGACGTTTCCGCAGGAAGGGGCGGGAGCGAGGGCCGGTGGCGAGGGTCACCGCCGGTCACACCGGCGTCAACCTCCCGAGGGTTATCCACAGATCTTCTGAAGTTTTCCCCGGCTGTGGATAACTGTGTGGATGGCCTTGGGCAGGGCTTGCGCTAACTCCGCCGGGAAAGCGGGCGCGCCCCGCCCGCTGCCGCTACTTCCACTGCGTGGAGACGCCGAAGCCCACCGCGATGAAGCCGAAGCCGCAGACGATGTTCCAGTTGCCCATCGCCTTGATCGGTAGATCGCCCTCGGACACGTAGAACAGCACGATCCACGCCAGTCCGATCACGAACATCGCCAGCATCAGTGGCGCGACCCAGCCGCGGCCGGAACTCATCTTCAAGCTGGTGGTCTTCGCCGGCGGCGGCGTGAAGTCGTCCTTCTTGCGGATCCGTGACTTCGGCACGAGGAACTCTCCTGTCGATGTGCTGCTCCCCCGCTCTCCACGGTGAGCGGGCGGTCCCCCTCCGCCCGGAGGGGGCGCGGGTCGGGAGCCAGGGTACGGACACAGGGGAACGGATTTCCTTCCCGGCGTCCGTTAGCGTAGTGCTTCCGCGGCGTCGTAAGGAGTAAGGGTACGTTGAGCACATCCGCCGGCTCCTCCGGGCGTCCGCTACGGCCCCGATTGCGGCCCGTCCGGCTCCTCACCCTCCTCGTCTTCGCCCTCGCCGGTCTGCTGTTCTGGCTGAGCTTCGACACCGCCCGCGGCACCAACCTCCGCTCCGACGACTCGATGCTCCGGCTCTCCGACCTCATCCAGGAGCGCAGCCACAAGAACGGCGCCCAGGACGACAGCAACGCCGGCCTGCGCGCGGAGGTTGACGCCCTCGCCCGCCGCGACAACAGCGCCTCCGTCGGGGACGACACCAGGCTCAGGGGGCTGGAGAAGAGCGCCGGCACCAAGGCGCTGTCCGGCCCGGGCCTGACCGTCACGCTCACCGACGCCCCGCCGAACGCCACCGCCAAGATCCCCGGCATCCCCGATCCGCAGCCCAACGACCTGGTCATCCATCAGCAGGACCTCCAGGCCGTCGTCAACGCCCTCTGGCACGGCGGCGCCAAGGGCATCAAGGTCATGGACCAGCGGCTGATCTCCACCAGCGCGGTGCGCTGCGTCGGCAACACCCTGATCCTCCAGGGGCAGGTCTACTCACCGCCCTACAAGATCACCGCGGTCGGCGACCGGGACGCGCTCAACCGCGCGCTCACCGCGTCCCCCGCCCTCCAGAACTACCTCCAGTACGTCAACGCCTACGGCCTCGGCTGGAAAGTCGACCAGCACGAGGCGGTGACTCTGCCCGGCTACTCCGGCACAGTGGACCTCCACTACGCACAGCCTGTGAAGCCGTAGCCCGCATCCCGCGGGCCGGCGGGGAGGGGCGGCCGGATGACGGCGCGGTGGATCGTCCGCACGATCAGCGAAATCTGCCTCACCACCGGGACGTTGATCGTCCTCTTCGTCGTCTACCTCCTCTACTGGACCGGCGTCCGGGCCGACAGCGCGATGGACGGCGAGATCGGCAGGCTGCAGGACCAGTGGTCCACCGGCCCGGTCGCCGCCGCCCAACCGGCCCCCACGGCCACCGCCCCGCCCCGCCGCTATGAGCCTGGCCGGTCCTTCGCCGTGATGTACGTCCCGCGCTTCGGCCGGGACTGGGCCAAACCCGTCCTGGAGGGCACCGGCACCGACGTCCTCCAGCGCGGCCTGGGCCACTACGACGGCACCGCCCGCCTCGGCGCGACCGGCAACTTCGCCGTGGCCGGCCACCGCCGCACCTACGGCGACCCCTTCAAGGACTTCCCCCAACTCCGCCCCGGGGACGCCGTGATCCTCACCGACGGCACCACCTGGTTCACCTACCGCATCGACAACCACCCGTACACGACCCTGCCCACCGACATCGGCGTGATCGACCCGGTCCCGCGGGAATCCGGCTTCACCGGCCCAGGCCGCTATCTCACCCTGACCACCTGCGAACCGGAGTGGGGTCACAGCCACCGCCTGATCGCCTGGGCCCACCTCGACGCCACCCAACCCGTCGCCCAGGGAAGGCCGTCGGCTTTGGCCGGCTGAGCCCCCGCCTACAGCCTCTCCCCGTACTCTGGTGTCGCAATCGACATCGTCAACGGCATCGGCAAGGGGACAGCGACAGCATGTACGGCTGGATCTGGCGGCATCTGCCGGGCACCACGTGGGTGAAGGCGCTGATTTCCGCGGTGCTCGTCCTGGCGGTGGTCTTCGTGCTCTTCCAGTGGGTCTTTCCGTGGGCGGAGCCGCTGCTCCCCTTCAATGACGTCACTGTCGACCAAGGGATGGCAGCCACCCGATGACCGCACGGATTCTCGTCGTCGACAACTACGACAGCTTCGTCTTCAACCTCGTCCAGTACCTCTACCAACTCGGCGCCGAGTGCGAGGTGCTGCGCAACGACGAGGTCGCACCGCGCCATGCCCAGGACGGCTTCGACGGCGTGCTGCTCTCCCCGGGCCCCGGTACGCCCGAGCAGGC
Organism: Streptomyces sp. WZ-12; assembly: GCF_028898845.1. Classification (NCBI taxonomy): domain Bacteria; kingdom Bacillati; phylum Actinomycetota; class Actinomycetes; order Kitasatosporales; family Streptomycetaceae; genus Streptomyces; species Streptomyces sp. WZ-12. The sequence goes on from NZ_CP118574.1 coordinate 4,642,373, forward strand.
CGGCGTCTGCGTCGAGATGGTCCGGCACTGCGCGAACACCGGCGTCCCGGTCTTCGGCGTGTGCCTGGGGCTCCAGTCGATGGCGGTCGCCTACGGCGGGGTGGTGGACCGGGCCCCCGAGCTGCTGCACGGCAAGACCTCGCCCGTCCTCCACGAGGGCGTCGGCGTCTTCGCCGGGCTGCCCTCGCCGTTCACCGCCACCCGCTACCACTCGCTGGCCGTCGAGCCGGACACCGTCCCCGACGAACTGGCCGTCACCGCCTGGACGGAGGCCGACGACGCCCCCGGCGGCCGGATCATCATGGGGCTGCGGCACCGCGAACTCCCCGTGGAGGGCGTGCAGTTCCACCCCGAGTCGGTGCTGACGGAGTGGGGCCACCAGATGCTCGCCAACTGGCTGGTGGAGTGCGGCGACAAGGGGGCGGTGGAGCGTTCGGCGGGGCTTGCCCCGGTGGTCGGCAAGGCCGGGGCGTGACCGCGCTGCGCCCCGAGCGCGAAGGGCGGCCCTACGAGCCGTACGAGGAGCAGCCGCACGAGCCGTACGCGGCGGAGGCCGACTCCTACGGGCCGGACGACGCGTTCGAGGCGGCGGTGGGACGGCTCAGCGACCCGCTGAACGACCCCCTCCCGGGCCGGCCGGAGGCCCCGCGCCCGGACCCGTACGCGCAGGGCGGCCGGGCGGGCCGGGCCGACGGGAGAGCGGCCGCGGAGGGCTCCCCGTGGTTCCGGCCCCGCCAGGACTCGGCGGGGCCCGCTGCCCGGCCGGAGGCGCCGGCCCCGCCGCGTCCGCCGGCCCGGCACCGCAGACCCGCCGGCCCCGACGGCAGTCCCTTCGCGCCCCGCCCGTCGCACGGCTCCGGCCCCGAGGCCGACGCCTACGGCCAGGTGAACGGCGGCTTCGGACACGGCACTTACGCCCGGCCCACCGAGCCGATACCGGGACCCTCGGGGATCACGGAGGCCCTCACGACGCCCCTCCCCACCATCCCCCCGCTGCTTCCCTCACGGTCCCCGCGGCACCCGCGCTCCGCACCGTTCGACGCCTCGCCGGGGTCGGACGAGCAGACCATGGCGCTCCGCCAGCCCGGCCGGCACGGCGGGGGCGCTGTTTCACGTGAAACCGATGCCGACGACGCCACCGCCGTTTCACGTGAAACTCCGGCGGCCCTGGCGACGGGCGGGCGCGCGGCCCGACGCAAGGCCGCCCAGGAGGCCGCCAGGCGCGGCGGACGCCACGGCCGTCGCCGCGCCCCCTCCGCTGCCGCCGCGCCGGCCGCCGACCCGTCCAAGCCCATGACCCGCGTCGAGGCCCGCCGAGCCCAGCGCGCGGCCAAGGACAGCCCCGGCCTGATCGCCAGCCGGGCGCTGGGCGAGGTCTTCATCACGCTCGGCGTGCTGATGCTGCTGTTCGTCACCTACCAGCTTTGGTGGACGAACGTCCGGGCCGACGAGGAGGCCGGCGGCGCCGCCAACAACCTCCAGCACCAGTGGGAGCAGGGCGGCGGCGAGAAGAAGAACCTCGCGGCCGGCGAGCGCTTCGGAATCATGTACATCCCCAAGCTGGACGTGAAGGCCCCGATCGCCCAGGGCGTCGACAAGACTTCCGTCCTCGACCACGGCATGGTCGGCCACTACGACGCCGACAGCGGCATCAACACCGCGATGCCCTGGGACCGCACCGGCAACTTCGCCGTCGCCGCCCACCGCAACACCCACGGCGAGCCGTTCCGCTACATCAACCGCCTCACCAAGGGCGACAAGATCGTCGTGGAGACGCAGAGCGCCTACTACACGTACGAGATGGAGAGCGTCCTCCCGCAGACCTCTCCGAGCAACACCGGCGTGATCAGCCCGGTACCGCCCGGATCGGGCTTCACCAAGCCCGGGCGCTACCTCACCCTGACCACCTGCACTCCGGAATTCACCAGTACCTATCGGTTGATCGTCTGGGGCAAGATGGTCGACGAACGGCCGCGCAGCAAGGGCCAACCGGAAGCGCTCGCCGGCGGCTGAGCGGACAACTGGAGGAGAGCTACGCGGTGACTGCCAGCGGAATCGATGAGGGGACCGAACGGTCCGCGCCGTCACCGGAGCCGCGTCGGGGGTGGCGGATCCTCGCCTCCGTCGTCAGCGTCGTCGGTGAACTGCTCATCACGGCCGGGCTGATCCTCGGCCTCTTCGTCGCCTACTCGTTGTGGTGGACCAACGTCCTGGCGGACCGGGAGTCGCACAAGCAGGGCGACCAGGTCCGTAAGCACTGGGCGGCGAAACCGGGACCCAAGGGGCCGGGGGAGCTGGACACCAAGGACGGCATCGGCTTCCTGCACGTCCCGGCGATGAACAACGGCGACGTGCTGGTCAAGAAGGGCACCGACACCGATGTCCTCAACGAAGGGGTGGCCGGCTACTACACCAAGCCCGTCAAGTCCGCCCTGCCGCAGGACACGAAGGGCAACTTCACCCTCGCCGCGCACCGCGACGGCCACGGCGCGAAGTTCCACAACATCGACAAGATCAAGGTCGGCGACCCGATCGTCTTCGAGACCAAGGACACCTGGTACGTCTACAAGGTCTACGCGACGCTCCCGCAGACCTCGAAGTACAACGTCGACGTCCTCGACAAGGTCCCCGCGGGCTCCGGCAAGCACCAGGCCGGCCGCTACATCACCCTCACCACCTGCACCCCGGTCTTCACCTCGGAGTACCGCTACATCGTCTGGGGCGAACTGGTCCGCACCCAGAAGGTCGACGCGGACCGCACGCCCCCCGAGGAACTCCGCTAGGGCCCGCACACGACGGAGCCCCGGCCGCCCGCCAAGGGCCGCCGGGGCTTCGTCGTACGGGGCCGTCCCGGGCTAGTGCTTCTTGCCCCAGCCGAACGGGCCGCCGAAGATGCCGCCGCCGTTCTGGTTGCCGTTGTCACCGTTGTTGCCGCCCACGGTGGTCAGCTTCACGGTGGTCGACGCGGGGTCGCCCTGGGTACCCGGCTGCGGGTCCTGGGCCATGACCATGGCGTTGTCGTCCTGCGAACTGCCGTCGGCGAACTGGATGTTGGTGAAGCCGGCGTCCTGAAGGGCCTTCTTGGCGTCCTTCACCTTCTGGCCCATCACGCTCGGCACCTGCGCCTGCGACGCCTTGCCCACCGTCAGCGTGACCGTGGACTTCTGCTCCGCCTGCGAGTTGCCGGTCGGGGACTGCGAGATGACCTTGCCGTTCTGCGACGGGTCGTTGACGTTCTGGTCGGTGCGGTTGACCGTGAAGCCCTGGTCCTCCAGCTGCTTCTTCGCCGCGTCGTAGCCCTGGCCCGTGACGTCCGGGACGGTCGCCTTGGGTGCCGCCTTGGCCACCGTCAGCGTGATCTGGGCGTCCTTGGCCGACTGGGACTGCGCGTCGGGATTCTGCTTGGTGACGACGTTCGGCGTCCGGTCGGACACCTCTTCCGTCTTGGTGACGTTCTTGAAGCCCTTGTCATTGAGCTGCTTCACGGCCTCGTCGTAGGGCATGCCCCGCACATCGGGCACCGCGACCTTCACCGCGCCCGTGCACATGGTCACGGTGACCGTGCCGCCCTTGTCGATCTTGGTGTCGGCCGCCGGTTCCTGCTCGGTGACCTGACCCTTCTGGGCGTTGTCGCACTGCTTGCTGCCGCCCTTGACGACCTTGAAGGAGCTGTTCTCGCCGTAGGACTTCGCCTCGGCCAGCGTCTTGCCCTCAAGGTTGGGCACCGAGATGCTGTTGCTCTTGTTCCCGCCGCCGAACATCGCCTTGCCGATGAAGATCGCGCCGACCAGGACCAGGACCGCCGCCAGCACCAGCAGGATCGTCGAGACGTTGCTCTTCTTCTGGCCGCCGCGCCGCCGGTCCCCGCGGTCGTCATAGCCGCCGTCGTCCGCGTTTATCGGCGGCATCATCGACGTCTTCGGACCGCCCGGGTCCTGCGCCCGCAGCAGCGTCGTCGGCTGGTCCTGCTCGCCGTAGCCGACCGCGCCGAGCGCGCTGGTCGCCGCGACCGGCTGCCCGTCCAGCGCCGCCTCGATGTCGGCCCGCATCTCGTCGGCCGACTGATAGCGGTAGTCCGGGTCCTTGACCAGCGCCTTCAGGACGATCGCGTCCATCTCCGGGGAGATCTCCGGATCGAAGGTGCTCGGCGGCTGCGGCTCCTCCCGCACGTGCTGGTAGGCCACCGCGACCGGGGAGTCCCCGACGAACGGCGGCCGCACCGTCAGCAGCTCGTAGAGCAGGCAGCCCGTCGAGTAGAGGTCGGAGCGGGCGTCGACCTGCTCGCCCTTGGCCTGCTCCGGCGACAGGTACTGCGCGGTACCGATCACCGCCGCGGTCTGCGTCATGGTCATCCCGGCATCGCCCATGGCCCGGGCGATGCCGAAGTCCATCACCTTGACCTGGCCGGTGCGGGTCAACATCACGTTGGCCGGCTTGATGTCGCGGTGCACGATCCCGGCGCGGTGCGAGTACTCCAGCGCCTGCAGCACACCGGTGGTCATCTCCAACGACCGCTCGGGCAGCAGCTTCCGCCCGGAGTGCAGCAGCTCACGCAGCGTGGACCCGTCCACGTACTCCATGACGATGTACGGGATCGACACCCCGTCGACGTAGTCCTCGCCGGTGTCGTAGACCGCGACGATCGACGGGTGGTTCAGCGAGGCGGCCGACTGGGCCTCACGGCGGAACCGGGCCTGGAAGGACGGATCGCGGGCGAGGTCCACCCGCAGCGTCTTCACCGCCACGGTGCGGCCCAGGCGGGTGTCATGCGCGAGGTAGACCTCCGCCATGCCACCACGGCCGAGCACCGAGCCCAGCTCGTACCGGCCGCCGAGGCGACGCGGCTCTTCCATAAGCTTCTCCAGCCCTCTCCGTCAGTCCCGACCGCACCCGTGTGTGGTCCGGCGGTGTGCTGTCCGGGCATACCGTACCCGGCACGCCGTACCGGACCGGACCGGAGCCGCAACCTGATACGTGACCGGTACCGCCCTCACCCGTCTCACCGCTCGCCTTCGATGACCGCCTTCATCACGTTCTTCGCGATCGGGGCGGCCAGCTTGCCACCGGCGATGTCGTCGCGGAGCGTGTCCGACCCCTCGATCACGACGGCGACCGCGACCGGGGTGCCCTTGGCGGTCTTCGCGTACGAGATGAACCAGGCGTAGGGGTTGTCCTTGTTGTTCTCACCGTGCTGGGCGGTACCGGTCTTGCCGCCGACCGTCACCCCGTCGATCTGCGCGGTCTTGCCCGTGCCCTCCTTGACCACGGTCTCCATCATGCTCTGGAGCTTCTGCGCGTTCTCCGGCTTCAGCGGCCGGCTCAGCTCCTGCGGCGTGTGCTGCTGCACCACGTTGAGGTTCGGCGCCACCAACTGCTCGACCATGTACGGCTTCATCAGCTTGCCGCCGTCGGCGACCGCCGAGGCGACCATCGCCATCTGGAGCGGCGTGGCGCGGTTCGACGCCTGGCCGATGCCGGCCTGCGCGTTCTGCGGCCGGTTGTCCTTGGGGAAGATGCTCTCCGCGGCCCGCACCGGGGTGTCGATCTTCCCGTTGTTGAAGCCGAACTTCTCCGCCTCGGCCTTCATCTTCGCGTTGCCGAGGTCCGCGCTGATCTTGCCGAAGACCGTGTTGCAGGACCACTGGAGCGCCACCCGCATCGTCGCGTTCTCACACGGGATGCTGCCCTCGTTGTGCAGCGGGAGGCCCGCGGTGTCCGGCAGCAGGTACGGGTCGGGCGAGTTGGTCTTGGCGTCCGGGTCGGTGTAGAGGCCGTTCTCCAGCGCCGCCGCGGCGGTCACCACCTTGAACGTCGAGCCCGGCGGATACGTCTGCCGCAGCGCCCGGTTCAGCATCGGGTCGTCCGGGTCGTTCTTCTTCTGCAGCGCGTTGTACGCCTCGGCGTCCTTGTTGCTCATGCCCGCGAACGTCGACGGGTCGTAGGACGGCGTGCTCGCCAGCGCCAGGATCGCCCCGGTCTCCGGGTTGAGCGCCACCACGGCGCCCTTGCTCTTCCCGAGCCCGTCGAAGGCCGCCTTCTGCGCCTTGGCGTCGAGGGTGGTCACCACGTTCCCGCCCTTCTGCTTGCCGCCGGTGAACATGTCCACGGTGCGGCTGAAGAAGAGGCGGTCGTCGGTGCCGGTCAGGATCGCGTCGTTCAGCTTCTCCAACTGGTTGGAGTCGAACGCCTGCGAGGCGTAGCCGGTCACCGGGGCCCACATCGCGCCGTTCTTGTACGTGCGCTTGTACTTGAAGTCACCGATGTCGGTGGTCGTCGACCCCGTGACGGCCTTGCCGTCGACGATGATGTTGCCGCGCGGCGTGCTGTACCGCTCGATCGCCACCCGGCGGTTGTGCGGATCGTTCTTGAGCTGGTCGCTCTGGACGAACTGCACCCAGTTGACGCGGATGAGCAGGGCGAGGACGAGCAGGCCGCAGAAGACCGCGACCCGTCGCAGGGGCTTGTTCACGGGCGGACCACCTGGGTCATCTCGGCGTCGGTGGACGGGGCGGGGGTGGGGGCGGGGCGGCGCGCGGTGTCGCTGATCCGCAACAGGATCGCCACCAGCGCCCAGTTGGCGATGACGGACGAACCGCCCTGCGCCAGGAACGGCATCGTCATGCCGGTCAGCGGGATCAGCCCGGTCACGCCGCCGGCGACGACGAAGACCTGGAGTGCGAAGGCGCCCGACAGGCCGACGGCCAGCAGCTTCCCGAACGGGTCGCGGGCACCCAGCGCCGTGCGGATGCCGCGCTCGATCAGCAGACCGTACAGCAGCAGGAGGCCCATCAGCCCGGCCAGGCCGACCTCCTCGCCGACGGTGGCGAGAATGTAGTCGCTCTTCGGCGCGATGCCCTGGATCAGCCGGGAGTAGCCCTGGCCGAGGCCGGAGCCCAGCAGCCCGCCGGACCCGAAGGAGTACATCGCCTGGGCGGTCTCGGTGACCCCGCCGTTGAGCAGATCCAGCGGGTGGAGCCAGTTGTGGACCCGGACCTGGACGTGCGGCTCGAACATCGCCACCGCCACCGCGCCGCCGCCGCTGAGCAGCAGGCCGAACACGATCCAACTGGTGCGCTCGGTGGCGACGTACAGCATCACCACGAACAGCCCGAAGAAGAGCAGCGACGTCCCCAGGTCGGTCTCGAAGACCAGGATCATCAGGCTCAGCGCCCAGACCACCAGGATCGGCCCGAGGTCCCGGCCGCGCGGCAGGTACAGCCCCATGAAGCGGCGGCTGGCCAGCGCCAGCGCGTCCCGCTTCACCATCAGGTAGCCGGCGAAGAACACCGCGATGATGATCTTGGCGAACTCGCCCGGCTGGAGCGACCCCAACCCCGGGATGGTGATCCAGATCTTCGCGCCGTTCACACCCGGGAAGAACACCGGCGCGATCAGCAGCACCAGCGCGATCACCATCGAGATGTAGGTGTAACGCTGCAGGACCCGGTGGTCCTTGAGGAAGAACAGGATGGCGAGGAACAGCGCGACGCCCAGCGTCGACCACATGAGCTGGTTCGGCGCCATCGCCCGGCCCAGCGAGGGCTCCTGGTCCAGCCGCCAGATGAAGACCAGGCCGATGCCGTTCAGCAGCGTCCCGATGGGCAGCATCAACGGGTCCGCGTACGGGGCCCACTTGCGCATCACCAGATGCGTCACCCCGGCCAGCAGTCCCAGCCCCAGCGTGTAGCCCAGCGCCCCGGGCGGCACCGAACCGCCCTTCGCCAGGCCGACGTTGACGTACGCGAACACCGGGATCAGCACCGCGAAGACGAGCAGGGCCAGCTCGGTGTTGCGACGGCTGGGGGCGGTGAACGTGCCCACGGTCGTCGTGGTCGTGGTACTGCTCATGAAATCTCCGGCCCCCTACGCCCTCACTGCTGGGTGCTGCAATTCTTCTCCAGCTTCTGCTGCTCCTCGGAGGGAGCCTGGGTGGGGGTGGGAGTGGGAGTGGAACCTGCCGCGGTGGACAGCGCACCGGCCACGCCGGTGCCGGTGCCGGCCGTGCCCGTCTTCTCGCCGGCCGGGGGTGTGCCGGACTTACCGGGCTTGCCGCCCTTGCCCTTGTTGGCCGCTTCGGCCCGCTCGGCGGCCTCCCGCTGCTCCTTGGCCAGGCAGGCGTTGGCCTGCTTGCCGAGCTCGGTGACCTTCTCGCTGGCCTGGTTGCGGTTGTCGACCGCGATGGTCTCCTTGACCTGATTGCGCTGGTACACCGGCAGGTACTTGAGTTCGATCTCGGGGTGGTCCTCGTCGACCGAGTTCAGCTTGATCCAGGCCAGGTCCTGGCTGATGCCGCGGTACAGCGCGACGTGGTCGTCCTTGGCGCCGACGAAGTACTGCGTCTGCGTCCACTGGTAACCCGCGTACAGCCCGCCGCCGATCACCCCCAGCGCGAGGACGGTGAACAGCGATGCCTTGAGCCACTTGCCGCGCCGCCGCGGCTTGAGGAAGTCCTCGTCCGTGAACGCGCCGAAGGAGCCCTGCGGCATCCCGTCGACCTCCACGTCCCCGCTCCCGGGCGGCCCGAAGCCGCCCCCCGGAGCCGGGGTGTCCCGGCGGCCCAGCTCGGCGGCGCGGGCCGCCGGCGTCTGGAGCGTGCTGGGGTCGTTGAGCTGGTGCTGGTTCTCGGCGACCGCACCGACCACGACCGGGGTGTCGTTGAGCTGCCCGGCCGCCGCCTCGGTGCCGTCCACGTCCAGTACGTCGGCGACGATGCAGGTGATGTTGTCCGGCCCGCCGCCGCGCAGTGCGAGCTGGATCAGCTCCTGCACCGTCTCGTGCGGCCCGTGGTAGCCGGCCAGGGTCTCTTCCAGCGTCTGGTGGCTGACCACCCCGGACAGCCCGTCCGAGCAGATCAGGTACCGGTCCCCGGCCCGCACCTCGCGGATCGACAGGTCCGGCTCGACGTGGTCGCCGCTGCCCAACGCCCGCATCAGCAGCGACCGCTGCGGATGGGTGGTGGCCTCCTCCTCGGTGATCCGGCCCTCGTCGACCAGCCGCTGCACCCACGTGTGGTCCTGCGTGATCTGCGTCAGCATGCCGTCCCGGAGCAGATACGCCCGGGAGTCGCCGACGTGCACCAGGCCGAGCCGCTGGCCCGTCCACAGCAGCGCGGTCAGGGTCGTCCCCATGCCTTCGAGCTGGGGGTCCTCCTCGACCAGCACCCGGAGCTGGTCGTTGGCCCGCTGCACGGCGGTGCCAAGGGAGGTGAGGATGTCGGAACCGGGAACGTCGTCGTCGAGCTGGACGAGCGTGGAGATCACCTCGGACGAGGCGACCTCGCCGGCGGCCTGGCCGCCCATGCCGTCGGCGATGGCGAGCAGTCGGGGACCGGCGTAACCGGAGTCCTCGTTGCCCTCACGGATCATGCCCTTGTGCGATCCTGCGGCGAAGCGCAGCGACAGACTCATGCGCACCTCACCCGTCGGCTCGGGGTACAGCCGGTCTCCTCGACGAGCCACACTGCCCACCCTCCGGTCGGGAGCACGCCCGGGTCCGCCGAGTGGACCGTTACGGCTCGCTCGCTCCGCTCGCTCATGTCGTACTACTTCCGCAGCTCGATGACGGTCTTGCCGATGCGGATCGGGGCTCCCAGAGGAATCGGAGTCGCGGTCGTCAGTCGGGTCCGGTCAAGGTACGTGCCGTTGGTGGATCCGAGGTCCTCGACGATCCACTGGCCGTCACGGTCCGGGTAGATCCTGGCATGCCGGCTCGACGCGTAGTCGTCGTCCAGCACGATGGTGGAGTCGTGCGCCCGCCCCAGGGTGATCGTCTGGCCCTGGAGAGCGACGGTCGTGCCGGCCAGCGTGCCTTCGGAGACCACCAACTTGGTGGGAGCCCCGCGCCGCTGTCGGCCGCCGCCGCGGCCGCCTTCCTGACGACGGTCCTGGCGGCGTTGCTGTTGCTGCGGAGCGGCCTGGCGCTGGGTACGTGGTTCCGGCCCGCCGCGCCGGGTGGCGCCGCGCTGTGTGACGCGCGTGCCGAACAGATCGCTGCGGATGACCTGGACGGCCACGATGACGAACAGCCACAGTACGGCGAGGAAACCCAACCGCATGACCGTGAGGGTCAGCTCTGACATTGCCCCCGCTTCACCCTTCGGCTTGCCGGTAAACGATGGTGGTACTGCCCACGACGATCCGCGAGCCGTCGCGGAGATTAGCGCGGGTGGTGTGCTGCCCGTCCACCACGATGCCGTTGGTGGAACCCAGATCCTGGATCGTGGGGGGCGTTCCGACCCGGATCTCACAGTGACGCCGGGAGACTCCCGGGTCATCGATCCGCACGTCGGCGTCGGTGCTGCGGCCCAGCACCAGGGTCTGCCGGGAGATCTGGTGGCGGGTGCCGTTGATCTCGATCCAGCGCCTGGTCTGCGCGTAGGGCTGCGGACCGGCGGTGGGCGCTCCCGCACGCGCCGCGGGCGGTGCCCCGGGCGGCGGGGACGACGGCATGGGCGGGGCCACATGGCCACCGGGCTGGCTCGGCGCCCCGGTGGCGCGGGAGGCCGCGGCCTGCCCGGGCCGGTCCTGGGATGTGCTGGAGGCGAGGGTGCGGCTGCGGACGCGGTACAGACCGGTGTCGAGGTCTTCGGCCTTCTCCAGGTGCACCTTGATCGGGCCCATGAAGGTGTACCGCTGCTGCTTGGCGTAGTCGCGGACCATGCCCGACAACTCGTCGCCGAGCTGGCCGCTGTACGGGCTCAACCGCTCGTAGTCCGGGGTGCTCAGCTCGACGATGAAGTCATTGGGGACGACCGTGCGGTCGCGGTTCCAGATGCTGGCGTTGTTGTCGCACTCACGCTGCAGCGCGCCGGCGATCTCAACGGGCTGCACTTCGGACTTGAACACCTTGGCGAAGGTGCCGTTGACGAGACCTTCGAGTCGCTGCTCGAAACGCTTCAGTACTCCCACGGGGCACCTCCTTCCTCAGTCTTCTTCAGGGTCGTCCTGATACTGCTTACTGATCGTATCCACGCGCCGGGAAATCGGCTGGTTCCCCTTTCCTGCCTGGAGGACGAGTGTCGCCCACCACAGGGTTGCCCGGTGACCGTCGTCCTTCCGCCGCTCTCCTTATGCCGCTTGTTGTGCACTGCGATCGTAGATGTGCCCCGTTACCAGTGTCCCGCAACCGCGGACCCGCATCCGGGCGCGGGGGCCGACTCCGGCCAGCACCCCCGAACCCCTCCGACGAACGTGCGGGGGCGCACCGGAGTGCCCCAGCGGTCCCCGCAGGCCGGGGACCGGGGGAAAGGCGTGTGAGGGCACCCCCGGCACCGTGCTAATGTTCTCGATGTCGGAAGGCGCTCCCGCAAGACCCGGACCGAACGGCCCGGATCGCGTGAGAGAATAAACCGGCAGCACCCATGCGCGGGTGGCGGAATAGGCAGACGCGCTGGATTCAGGTTCCAGTGCCCGAAAGGGCGTGGGGGTTCAACTCCCCCCTCGCGCACAGAGTGAGACCCCCGGTCTCCGGAGAAATCCGGAAGGCCGGGGGTCTCTCGTTTGTTCTCTCAACTCCCGCTGCCCTCACGGGTCTCGGCGGTTCGCGGGGTCAACTCCGAAGTGAGGGCCGCCACGTGACCCGGGAGACGTGAGTTCTACGTCACATCGTGTACGGGGAGGGGTGGTCGCGACCCCAGGCCGGCATGGGGGTGACTGCCGTCACATCCCGCACCGTGGCGGTGAAGGCCCGGACCCGGGCGGTCTCCCGGGCCGCGTGGTGCACCACACCCAGCGTCGAGTCCGGAAGGCCGGTGACCGGGACGAAGACGACGTCACGGCGGCCGTGGTACTCGGCCGTCGGCCGGCACAGCAGCATCCCGCCCCGGCCCGCCGCGGTCAGCGTCAGGCCCTCCTGCAGCGTGCTGACCCTGGGGCCGGCGGGAATCGGGCGGCCACCGGGGGTGCTGGCGGGCGCGTGTGCGGTGCGCCAGTACACCGGCGCCGGCCCGTCCGGGGAAATCAGGGGCAGCCCCGCCAGCTCCTCGGCGCTCAGGGACGGGCGAGACGCCAGGGGGTGCCGTACCGACAGCGCCACCGTCTGTTGTTGGGCCGAGAAAACCGGGCCCAGCACGAGGTCCGGCTCGGCCACCGGGAGCAGCGTCACCGCGACGTCCACCGCACCGCTGCGCAACGCACCGAACGGGTCGCAGAGCGGGATCTCCACGACCCTGGTGGCGCACCGCGGATGCCGGGTGTGGAAGGCGTCGATGGCCCGCATGATCCGGTCGTCCGCGGTCCCCTGGAAGCCGACGGTGAGCCGGCCCTCGATGCCGCGGGCGGCGGTGCGGGCGCTGTCCACCGTGGCGCGCAGCGCGTCGTAGGCCGGGCGCAGGGACGCGCGGAACTCCTCCCCCAGGGGTGTGAGGCGGACGCGGCGGCTGGTGCGGTCCACCAGGCGCGCACCGATCCGGGACTCCAGGGAGCGCAGTAGCTGGCTGACCCGGCTCTGCGAGACGTAGAGGCGCTCGCCGGTGCGGCCGAAGTGCAGCTCCTCGGAGAGCACCAAGAAGCACTCCAGCTCGCGGAGTTCGAGGCCGGGTGCGCCGACGGGGTCGGCGGGGGCGGTCGGGCCGCTCATGAGTCCCTTCCAGACGTGGTCGATCGATGAGTCCTGCTCATAGAAGGGTGAGGAGTTCGCCGTTGTTCCCCTGCCGGGGTGGGCGTTGGCTGGGGTCATGACGAAGAGCGAGAGGGCGGGGGACGCCGTGGATGCCGTCGCGGATGTGAGTGAACGTCAACTGGGTGTGCGCAATGGTGAGTTGAGACGGCCGGGTGGTGGGTGGCCGGCCGTCGGGGCGTTGGCGGCGGGGACCTTCACGGTGGTGACGTCGGAGATGCTGCCGGTGGGGCTGCTCACGCCGATCGGCCGGGACCTGGGGGTGTCGGACGGGACGGCCGGGCTGACGGTGACCGTCACCGGCGTGGTCGCGGCCCTCGCCGCACCGGTGCTCACGCTGCTCATCGGGCGCCGGGACCGTCGCACCGTACTGGCCGCCCTGATGGCCACGTTGACCGCGGCCAACCTCCTGGCCACGTACGCCCCGAACGTCGCGGTGCTGCTGGTGGCCCGGGTGTTGGTGGGGTTCGGGATGGGCGGGGTGTGGGCGATCGCTTCGGGGCTGGCGGTACGGCTGGTGCCGGAGCGACGGGCGGCCGCGGCCACCTCCCTGATATTCAGCGGGGTCGCCGCGGCGTCCGTCCTGGGGGTGCCGGCCGGCGCGCTCGTGGGTGAACTGGGCGGCTGGCGCGCGGCGTTCGCGGCGATGGCCGGGGTGTGCGCGGTCGTGATGGTGGCCCTGCTCGTGCTGCTGCCGCCGCTGCCCACGCCCGGTGCCGTACGGCTGGGCGGGGTGCTGGGGCTGTTGCGGCGGCCGCCGGTGTGCACCGGGCTGGTCCTGGTCGTGCTCCTGGTGGCGGGGCACTTCGCGGCGTACACCTATGTGCGGCCGGTCCTGGAGGCGGTGGCCGGCGCGCAGCCCGGCCAGGTCAGCACCGTGCTGTTGGCCTTCGGGATCGCCGGGCTGGTGGGGAACTTCGCGGCCGGCGCCGTCGCGGCGCGGTCCCCGCGGGCCACGCTGCTGGTGATCTGCGCTGTCCTGGCGGGCGCGCTGATGTTGGTGCCCCCGATGGGGCGCAGCGCCGGTGTGCTGGGCGCCGCGGCCCTGGTGGCGGTGTGGGGGCTGGCCTACGGGGGCGTGTCGGTGAGCACGCAGACCTGGTTGATGACGGCCGCGCCGGACGCGCGGGAGGCGGCCTCCGCGCTGTTCGTGGGGGTGTTCAACGGGGCCGTCGCGGCGGGCTCGTTGGCCGGCGGGCAGGCCGCGGACGGCTGGGGGACCGGCGGCGTGATCTGGCTGGGCGGCGCGCTCGCGGTGGGGGCGCTGCTGACCGTGGCGCTGGGCAGGGCCCCGGCCCGGAAGGCCGCGGCGGCGCACTGAGGTGAACGGGCGCGCGCCCGGGGCGCGGGACTACGAGCCGGCGGGCCCGCCCGCGTCCCCGGGCCGGTGCGCTGCCACGCGCCCCCTTCAGGCGGTGAAGCGCGCGACCAGCTCCTTGGCCTTGGCCGCGGCCTGCTCGTGGGCCTGCGCGCGGGAGGTCTCGAAGAGCGGGATCAGCTCGGCCATCGCCGGGTTGCTGGGGGCCATGGTCAGCTCCGGCACGATGAACTCCACGTCGAGGCCGAAGCCGCCGTTCAGGACGGCCTCCAGGTAGTTCTGGACGTACTCGAACGGCTCGCGCGGGGTGCCCGGCGCGTAGGAGCCGCCGCGGCTGGCGACCACGATGGCCGGCTTGCCCTTCGCCGACGCGTTCTCGCCGGCAGTGCGGCCCATGATGATCACCTGGTCGAGCCACGCCTTGAGGGTCGAGGGGATCGTGAAGTTGTACATGGGCGCGCCTATGACGATGGCGTCGGCCTGCTCCAGCTCCTCGGCGAGCTGGGTGCGCAGCGCGAAGGCGGCCTGCTGCTCCGGGGTGTGCGTGGCCGGGTCGGAGAAACCCGCTGAGGCGGCGACGGCGTCGAGGTGCGGCAGCGGCTCGGCGGCCAGGTCGCGGTGGATCACGGTGCCGTCGGGGTGCTGCTCCTCCCAGGACTTGCGGAAGGCCGCGGTCACCGAACGGGAGGCGGAGCCGCCCTCGGGGAAGACGGAGGAGTCGATGAGCAGGAGCGTGGCCATGGGGATCGGTCCTTCGCTACGGGCCGGGCAGGACCGGCCAGTCAGTTGAATTCCGTACGTCACTATTCATAGCACAGGAACTTACTTTTCCGCAGTAGCCAACGGGAGGGCGGTACCCTGGGTGCATGGCGGACCACGGCGAGGCGATGTGCAGGCAGGTCGACGGCGGCATGACGCGCGTCTTCGAGCTGTTCGGGAAGCGCTGGACGGGCCTGATCGTGGCCACCCTCATGCCCGGCCCCGTCCACTTCGCCGATCTTCGGCGGGCCATCCCCGGCATCAGCGAGCGGATGCTCTCCGACCGCCTGATGGAGCTGGCGGCGACCGGGCTGGTCGTCCGCGAGGTCGACGCCGGACCGCCGCTGCGCGTCTCCTACCGCCTCACCGAGGCCGGCCGCGCCATGGAGCCCGCGCTCAAGGAACTGGGTCGCTGGGCCGAGACCTACCTCGCCGACGGCGGGCAGTGCCCGGAGCGCTTCCGGAAGTAGTCCCGGGGCATCCGGGGCGCGCCGCCGTCCCGGTAGGTCAACCGAGCCGCTCCTGGGCGGCGTTGTAGCGCACCAGGTACGAGGCGAAGCGGTCGAGGTCCGTCTCGTCCCAGTCGGCGAGCCGCTCGTGGAACGCCTGGCGGCGGCTGGCGGTCACGTTCGCGAGCACCTGGGCGCCCGCCTCGGTGGGGTGCAATACCTGGACGCGATGGTCGTCCGGGTCGATCCGTCGTTCCACGAAGCCGAGTTTCTCCAGGGCGGCGATCTGCCGGCTGACCGTGGACTTGTCCAGGTAGTAGTGCGCCGCGAGGTCGGTGGCGCGGCAGCCCTGCTGGTCGTCGAGGTGGGCGAGCAGGGTGTAGGAGACCAGGGAGAGCTCGGGGTGCATCCTGGCGGCGGTCGCGCGGGCGCGCCGGGCGAACGCGGTCATCTCCTGCTGGATGGTCTCGACGGAGTTGTCGCGGTGGGTCACGGATTGCCTTTCGGTGAAGTAGTTGTATAGTACAACGTGGCGTGAGAGTTGTAATAGCCAACAACTGCCTCCGTCCGAGACCCGGCCCCCACCGGCCACACCTGCACCACGACCGGGCAGCCGCCCCACCGGCCCGCCCCGGACGATCACGGAGAAGCCTTGCCCATGACCGCGGACCACCGTCCCGACCACCGGAGCGAGCGTCGCACCGTCCGCCCCGGCGAACTGCGCCACGTGGTGACGCACCTGATCACCCCGCTCCTGATGTGCATCGGAATGGGGCTCGCCTACCTCGGCGCGTTCGCCAACCCGTCACCGCACCACCTCCCCGTCGCCATCGTGGGCAACGGCACCCAGGCCCAGGTGCTCGCCCAGACGATCAACGACAAGGCGCACGGTGAACTGGAGGTCCGCACCGTCCCTGACCGGGCCGCCGGCATCGACCAGCTCAAGAAGCAGGAGATCTTCGGCGCCTACCTGGCCGGCGACCACGCACCCGGTGGCCACGGCAGCACTTCTACGGGCGGTGCTGCTACCGGCCGGGCCACCGCCGCCCCCGGTAAGGGCGGGCAGGGTGCCCCCGAACTGCTCGTGGCCACCGCCGGATCCGACACCAGCGCCAGCGTCGTCCAGAAGGTCTTCACCCCGCTCGCCGCGCAACAGGGCGCGCCCCTGAAGGTCACCGACGTGGCCCCCACCGCCAAGGACGATCCGACCGGACAGGGCATCTTCTTCCTGCTCGTCGCCCTCAGCATCGGCTCCTACGCCTCGGTCGCCGTCATCGGCGGCGCCGGCGCCGTCCTCCCCATGCGTATCCGGGCGGCACTGGCGATCGGGACCTCCATCGTGGTCAGCGTCATCGGTGCGCTCTTGGCCGGGCCGGTCTTCCACCTCGTCGACCACGGCCTGGCGGCCCTGTGGGGGATGGCCTGGCTGTACTCCGCCGGCATCCTCCTCATCGGCACCGGCCTGCACACCTTCCTCAAGCGCTGGACCACCCTCGGCGTCATGGCGCTCTTCGTGATGCTCAACTTCACCTCCTCCGGCGGGATCTTCCGCCCCGAGATGCAGAACGGCTTCTTCGCCTCCCTGCACGCCTTCTGGAACGGCGCCGGCTTCGTGGAGGGCACCCGTAGCCACGTCTACTTCGACGGCCACGGCCTCGCCGGGCACGTCTGGACCCTGGTGGCGTGGCTGCTCGTCGGCCTCCTGGTGGTCGGCGTGGCGGCCCTCACCGAGAAGCGGCGGCGCGCGGCCGAGGCGGAAGCGGTGGCCAATGCCGGTGCGGTGGCGGCCGCCGCGGTGGCGGCGACCATGCCGGAACGGGGGCGCGGGCAGGCGGAGTCGGAAGAGGAGTTGGAGGAGGCCGTGGGGGTGTAGTGGGGGTATCGGTGAGGCAGCGGGGCGCAGGGCGGGGCTTTGTTGCCCTGCCCTGCCTTTTCTCTGGCCTTCGAGCCGTGAGGGGCGCGCTTTTCACTGTGGGTGTGGGGTGAGACGAAGCGAAGTGGGGCGGGGCGGGGGGAGCTTGAGCGACTGCTGGGTGTGTTCAGGCGAGGGTGAGGTGGCCGTGCTGTGCTCAAGTATCGCTTCTCGGCGGTGTGTTGGGTGGCGTGGGTCCCGCCTCGGAAAGTTATCCACAGGCCCGGTCGGCCGCGGGCAGATGTCGGTAACGTCAATGACCAGCGAGCCGGAAGGACCGGCGAGCTGACGGACGCGGGGGCTGTCGGGGGTGTGGGCCATCCCTGAACCGTCGCGTGAGACAAGGGCGTGAGGGATCAAGCCAGGGGCGTGAAGGGGGAGGTGGCCCGCCATGACGCGAGTGCCATACGTACCGGGGTTCGCAAGGGCGGACGAGGAGGGGCCGTCGGCCAAGGCCGTGGGCCGGGGTCTGCGGGAGCAACTGCCGCGCGAGGAACAGGCGGTGCTGCGGATCGTCGCCGGGCGACCCGACGCGGTGGCGGCGGTCGAGGCGTCCAATGCCGGGCGACTGCCCGGGCTGACACCCATTCGCGTCGGGCGGATGGCCGCCAGCCCCTTCGCCTTCCTCCGGGGAGCGGCCGGACTCATGGCCCACGACCTGGCGGAAGGCCCCGTCACGGGAATCGGGGCCCAGATCTGCGGGGACGCGCACGCCGCCAACTTCGGCCTCTACGGCGATGCCCGCGGCGAACTGGTCATCGACCTCAACGACTTCGACGAAACCGTTCACGGCCCGTGGGAATGGGACGTCAAACGGCTCGCGACCTCGCTGGTCCTGGCCGGCCGGGAGGCGGGCGCGAGTGAGGAGGACTGCCGGACCGCGGCCCGGGACGCCGCCGGCACCTACCGACGCACCATGCGGCTGCTGGCGAAGCTCCCGGTGACCGAAGCCTGGAACGCCCTCGCCGACGAGGAGTTGGGCTCGCACAGCGACGCCCGGGACCTGCTGGACACCTTGGAACGGGCCGAGGCCCAGGCGCGTAAGAACACCAGCGCGCGGTTCGCGGCCAGGTCCACCGAGCGCGGGCCGGACGGCGACCTGAGGTTCGTGGACGCCCCGCCGGTGCTGCGACGGGTGCCGGACGACGAGGCTGCGGCGGTCGCCGCCTCGCTCGCCGACTATCTCCAGACGTTGCCCGAGGACCGTCTGCCGCTGCTGGCCAGATATGTGGTGCACGACGTGGCCTTCCGAATAGTCGGGACCGGCAGCGTCGGACTGCGGTCGTACGTGGTGCTGCTGCTGGACCACCGGGGCGAGCCCCTGGTCCTTCAGGTGAAGGAGGCCCGGCGCTCGGTGCTCGCGCCCTACCTGGCGAAGGCCGGCCTCCCGACGCCTCGGACGGAACACGAGGGGCGCCGCGTGGTGCTCGGCCAGCGGCGGATGCAGGTGGTCAGCGACCCGCTGCTGGGATGGACGACGGTGCACGAGGGCGTGGCGAACGGCGAGCACGGGAGAGGAGCAGGCAGACGGAAAGATGACGGACGGGGAGCTGGCGGGCGTGTGACGGCATCGGCAGGTGAGGAGGAGCCGGGTGGCAGACCGGGGATAGTCGGAGGGCGTCGCCGGCCGGGTGGCTCGGGGACGCCGGGTGGTGCGGGCGCCGGACTGCCGTTCCAGGTGCGGCAGTTCCGCAATCACAAGGGCAGCGTGGACCCGGTCCAACTGTCCGGCGGGCAGCTCGACGACTACGCCCGGATGACCGGCGCGCTGCTGGCCCGTGCTCATGCCCACAGCGCCGACCCACGCGTGGTGACCGGCTACGGCGGGAAGGGGGATGCGCTCGATGAGGCGATAGCGGCCTTCGCGGTGGCCTACGCGGAGCGCACGGAAGCGGATCACGCGGACCTGGTCGCGGCGATCCGCAGCGGACGCATTGCCGCGGAGACGGGGGTGTGACGGTTACGGGGGTGCGACGGCTGGCGGGGGCGATCTGACAGGGGGCGGGGGGAGGGGCGGGGGGAGGGCCCCCGGGGCGTGAGGTTTGCGTACCGTTGCCCGTTGCCCGTTGCCCGTTGCCCGTTGCCCGTTGCCCGTTGCCCGTCGCCCGCACCCTGTCGCCCCCGGGCCACCGCCTGTCTCCCCGGCGCGCCCACCCTCACCTTCACCCGCCTCTCACGCCCCGCCCACCGGCCCGACGGACTCGGCGCTGCTCTCCCTCACCCCCACCCCCCCCAGACGCGCTCCAGTGCCCCGACCCGGTGGGGCCGTACGCTGACCGAGTGACGAACTCGCAGGCGGAGAACGCGCAGGACGGCCAGGACCGACCGGAGGTGCCGGGGGCACCCGGTGACCCGGGCGCACCGCGGGCGGCGGATGCCCGTGGGGAGGCGTCGGGCGCGGAGCAGAGCGGCCAGGGCGCCGCTGCCCCGAGAGGGAGCCGACAGGGTGCGGGCGACGGTGAGGGAGCCCGCGACGAGGAGGCGATCCGCCGGTTGGCGAAGGCGGTGCTGGCGGCGGAGCAGGCGTTGATCGAGTTCGAGATCGCGGTCGAGACCTTCCGGGTGGAGGTGGAGAACTTCTCCCGGCTGCACCACCAGCGGCTCGGCCCCATGTACGCGCGGCTGGACGAGCTGGACGCGCAGATCGCCGAGGCCGTGGCGGCGCGCACCGGCGACCCCGAGGACATTCGCAAGGCCCGGGAGGCGCGGGCCTCTGTGCTGCCGATGCCGGAGGTGGAGGAGCTCTTCCACGGCTGGCTCGGGTCGGAGGGGCTGTTCCCCGAGTCGCAGGCGATGCTCACGGATCAGCCGGTGCAGCCGCCGCAGAAGGTGCGGCCCAGTGAGGAGGCCCGCAAGATCTACCGCGATCTGGTGCGCCGGGCGCACCCGGATCTGGCGCGGGACGATGCGGAGCGGGCCCGGCGGGACGGGTTCATCGCGCGGGTCAACGCCGCGTACGGGCGGGGCGACGAGGCGGTGCTGCTGGCGCTGGTCCGGGAGTGGGAGGCCGGTCCGGCGCCCGTCGAGCGGCGGCCGAGCGAGAGCGAGGAGCTCTACGCCCGGCTGGAGTGGCTGGCCGAGCGCAAGGAGATGCTGGCGTCGATGGTCGCGGAGCTGGAGGGCAGCGCGATCGGCGCGATGATCCGGATGGCGCCGGACGATCCGGACGGCCTGCTCGACGAGATCGCCGAGAAGCTGTTGGCCGATGTCCGAGAGCGCGAGGCATACCTCACTCAACTGGTCGGGTAGCGTCGGAAGCATGCAATTTGGTTCTGTTCCCACGGTCGGTGTCGATGCCCTCACGCCCGGGGCCTTCCTCCTGGACGTCCGGGAGGACGACGAGTGGGCGGCCGGGCACGCCGAGGGTGCCCTGCACATCCCGATGAGTGAATTCGTCGCCCGTTACGGGGAGTTGACCGAGGCGGCGCCCGAGGACGGCAAGATCTTTGTGCTGTGCCGGGTCGGCGGGCGGTCGGCTCAGGTGGCGCAGTACCTGGTCCAGCAGGGCCTCGACGCGGTGAACGTCGCGGGCGGCATGCAGGCGTGGGAGGCGGACGGGCGGCCGGTGACGGACGGCAAGGGTGGCGCGGGGGCGGTCATCTAGGTCGTCGCGCGGGGGCGGATCCGACGGTCACGCCCCCGTGTCGTTTCCGGCTCGTCGCCGGGTCAGCTCAGCGGGTGCGCGGCGAGGAGTTCGCCGAGGGCCTCCTCGTGGGCGGCGGCGGGGCCCAGGGAGAGTTCGAGCTGCTTGGCCCAGGCGTGGTAGCGGTGCAGCGGGTAGTCGGTGTCGGCGCCGAAGCCGCCGTGCAGATGCTGCGCGGTCTGGACGACGCGGCGGACGCCCTCGGCGGCCCAGATCTTGGCGACCGCGATGTCTCCGGCGGGCGGTAGGGGGCCCGCGGCGCCGGTGGTGAGGCGCCAGGCGGCCTGCCAGAGGGTGGCCTCCATGGCGCGCAGGTCGATGAACCGGTCGGCGGTCTGCACCGCGACGGCCTGGAAGGTGGCCAGGGGGAAGCCGAACTGCTCGCGCTTTGCGGTGTAGTCGCTGGTCATGGCGAGGACGCGGTCGCCGAGGCCCAGGGCGAGGGCGCAGGTGCCGGTGGTGAGCAGGTCGCGCAGGGTCTCCCAGGCGGCCGGGTCGGTGAGTGTGTCGCGGGCCTCGACGCGCACGGAGTCGAGGCGGACCTCGGCGTAGCGCTCGCCGTTGGTGGACGTCTGGTCGTTGAGGGTGAGGTCGGGGCTGCTCCGGGGGACGAGCGCGAGGACGGCGCGGCCGTCGGCGGCGTGGGCGGGGAGCAGGATCCGGTCGGCGGTGGCGGCCCAGGGGACGGCGGTCTGGGCGCCGTCGAGTATCCAAGTGGTCCCGTCTGCACGGGCGTTGACGGCGAGTTGGGCCGGGTCGTGGCCGGTGCGGCCGGCGGAGGCGGCGGTGAGGACGAGTTCGCCGGTGACGATCCGTGGCAGTACCTCGGCCTGGAGGGCGGCGGGGGCGTGCCGTTGGAGGGTGTGGGCGGCGGCGTAGGTCTCCAGGAGGGGGACGCGGGCGAGTACGCGGGCGGAGGCGCGCAGGACCAGGCAGAGGGCGATCGGGTCGAGGCCCGCGCCGCCGTGTTCGGCCGCGACGGGCAGGCCGAGCAGGTCGGCGCCGGCGAGCGTGCGCCACAGGGGGCAGTCGAAGTCGTCGGCGACGGGGCCGTGGGTGAGGGCCGGGCTGGGGACGGCGTCCGGGGCGACGTCGGCGAAGACAGCCCGGGCCGCTTCGAGGGCGGCCTGTTGTTCTTCGGTGAAGGTGAAGTCCACTGGTCCGTCCTCCTGCGCGCCGCCGGAATTCAGAGAGCGATGTCTGACGAGGCGTCAAGGTAGAACATGTTGCAGGAATTGGGAATGGTGTGGACGGCGGCGGCCGGCGCTCAGCGGTCGAAGTCCAGCTCGACCCGTTCCGTGCCGGGGTGGGACTGGCACGCCAACACATAGCCGGAGTCGACCTCTTCGGCCTCCAGGGCGAAGTTGCGGTCCATGCGGACGTCGCCGGAGACCAGGAAGGCGCGGCAGGTGCCGCAGACGCCGCCCTTGCAGGCGTAGGGGGCGTCCGGGCGGTTGCGGAGCACGGCTTCCAGGAGTGATTCGCCGTCGTGGACCGGCCAGGTGCCGGAGCGGCCGTCGAGGGTGGCGGTCACCGTGCTGTGCGCGGGCGCGGCGGCGGGGACGGGGGCCGCGGCGCCGTTGTCTATGTGGAAGATCTCTTCGTGGATGCGGGTGCGTGGCACGCCGAGGGCGCGCAGGGTCCGCTCGGCGCCCTGGACGAGGCCGTAGGGGCCGCACAGGAACCAGCCGTCGACGCTGTCGGTGCGTAGCAGCGCGGGCAGCAGGGTGCGCAGGCGCTCCTCGTCGAGGCGCCCGGAGGGCAGGCCGGTCTGCCGGTCTTCGCGGGAGAGGACGGGGACCAGCTGGAAGCGTTCGGGGTAGCGGTCCTTGAGGTCGGCCACCTCCTCCAGGAACATCGTGGAGGCCGTGGTGCGGTCGCTGCGGATCAGGCAGAACCGGGCCTGGGGTTCACGGGCGAGCAGCGTGGTGACGATGGAGAGCACCGGTGTGATGCCGCTGCCGCCGACGATGCCCACGAACTGGCCGGGGCGCGGGGCGAGGGTGAAGCGGCCGGCCGGGGGCATGACGTCCACGGTGTCGCCGACGGCGAGTTCCTTGAGGGCGTAGGTGGAGAAGGCGCCGTCCTCGACGAGACGGATGCCCACGCGCAGGACGGGGGCCTCGGTGGCGGGGGTGCAGACGGAGTAGGTGCGGCGGATCTCCTGGCCGTCGACCGTTCTGCGCACTGCGATGTGCTGCCCGGGGGTGTGCCGGAAGTCCGCGCGGAGCTCGGGCGGGACGGTGAAGGTGACGGCCACCGCGTCGTCCGTGAGCCGCTCGATCTCCCGCACGCGGAGCGGGTGGAACATCACAACTCCTTGAAGTGGTCGAAGGGTTCGCGACAGGACTCGCAGCGACGCAGTGCCTTGCAGGCCGTGGAGGAGAACCGGCTGAGCAGGGTGGTGTCGGTGGAGCCGCAGTGCGGGCAGCGGATGGTGAGGTCGAGGGCGACGGGTCCGCTGCCCGGCCCGGTGGGGCGGGGCGGCGCGATGCCGAACTCGGCCAGTTTCCGGCGGCCTTCGTCGGTGATGGCGTCGGTCGTCCACGGGGGGCTGAGGACGGTGTGGACCTCGACCCGGGGTATGCCGTGGTCGTGGAGGACGCGCTCTACGTCGGCGGACATCGCCTCGATGGCGGGGCAGCCGGTGTAGGTGGGGGTGAGGGTCACCTCGACGTGGCCGGGGGCGGCGAGCCGTACGTCGCGCAGGACGCCGAGCTCGGCGAGGGTGAGGACGGGCAGCTCGGGGTCGGGAACGGAGCCGGCGAGCGCCAGCAGTTCCGCTTCCAGAACGGTGGGCGTCACCATGTCGCCCCCGGGTGGCTGCGGTGGAGGTGCTGCATTTCGGCGAGCATCCGGCCGAAGGGCTCGGTGTGCAGCCCCTGGCGTCCGGCGCCGGCGGTCCAGCCGCCGCGCTGGGGGCCCTCGGGGAGGGTGAGGGTGGCGCGCTCCAGGGTGCTGGTGATGCGGGCGGTCCACTCGTCGCGGAGCGGCTGCCAGGGGACGTCCTCCAACCCCTCGACGGGGGCGAAGAGTTCGCCGGTGTACCGCCAGAGGGCGGTCAGGGCGGCCTGCATCCGGGCGTGGCTCTCGTCGGTGCCGTCGCCGAGGCGCAGGGTCCACTGGGCGGCGTGGTCGCGGTGGTAGGCGGTCTCCTTGACGGCCTTGGCTGCGAGCGGCGCCAACTCGCCTTCGGTGGTGGCCAGATGGCCGTAGAGCAGCTCTTGGTAGGTGGAGAAATACAGTTGGCGGGCGATGGTGTGGGCGAAGTCGCCGTTGGGCTGCTCGACGAGTTGGAGGTTGCGGAACTGGCGTTCCTCGCGGAGGTAGGCCAGCTCGTCCTCGTCGCCGACGAGGGAGAGCAGGACCCGGGCCTGGCCGAGGAGGTCCAGGGCGATGTTGGCGAGGGCCACTTCCTCTTCCAGGACGGGGGCGTTGCCAGCCCATTCGCCGAGGCGGTGGGCGAGGATCAGCGCGTCGTCCCCGAGAGGCAGGGCGGGGGTGGCGGTGAGCGGCGTCACAGGTGGTGCACCCCCTCCGGGATCTCGTAGAAGGTGGGGTGGCGGTAGGGCTTGTCGCCGGCCGGTTCGAAGAAGGCGTCCTTCTCGTCCGGGGAGGTGGCGGTGATCTGGGCGGAGGGGACGACCCAGATGGAGACGCCCTCGGAGCGGCGGGTGTAGAGGTCGCGGGCGTTGCGCAGGGCCATCGCGGCGTCGGGGGCGTGCAGGCTGCCGGCGTGGGTGTGGGACAGGCCGCGGCGGCTGCGGACGAAGACCTCCCACAGGGGCCAGTCGGCGGGGCCGGTGGCGGCGTCGGCCGTGGCCGGGGCCTCGGCGGGGCGCGGTGTCGTCATCGGGCCGCCTCTTCCTGGTGGGTGCCGGTGCGGGGCGTGCGAGTGGCGTGCTTGGCGGCGTGCGCGGCGGCGGCCTCGCGGACCCAGGCGCCGTCCTCGTGGGCGCGGCGACGGCGGTTTATCCGTTGGTCGTTGCAGGGGCCGTTGCCCTTGAGGACCTCGCGGAACTCGGACCAGTCGAGGGGACCGAAGTCCCAGTGCTGCCGCTCCTCGTTCCACCGGAGCTCGGGGTCGGGGAGGGTCAAGCCGAGGGCCTCGGCCTGCGGGACGCAGATGTCCACGAAGCGCTGGCGCAACTCGTCGTTGGAGTGCCGCTTGATCTTCCAGGCCATGGACTGCGCGGAGTGCGCGGACTCGTCGTCGGGCGGGCCGAACATCATCAGGGAGGGCCACCACCAGCGGTCGACGGCGTCCTGGGCCATGGCGTGCTGGGCCTCGGTGCCGCGGCTGAGGGCGAGCAGGAGCTCGTATCCCTGGCGCTGGTGGAAGGACTCCTCCTTGCAGACGCGGACCATGGCGCGGGCGTAGGGGCCGTAGGAGCAGCGGCACAGCGGGACCTGGTTGGTGATCGCGGCGCCGTCCACGAGCCAGCCGATGGCGCCGACGTCGGCCCAGGTCAGGGTGGGGTAGTTGAAGATCGAGGAGTACTTCTGGCGGCCGCTGTGGAGCTTGTCGAGGAGATCGTCGCGGCTGGTGCCGAGGGTCTCGGCGGCGCTGTAGAGATACAGGCCGTGGCCGGCTTCGTCCTGCACTTTGGCCATCAGGATCGCCTTGCGGCGCAGGGACGGGGCCCTGGTGATCCAGTTGGCCTCCGGCTGCATCCCGATGATCTCGGAGTGGGCGTGCTGGGCGATCTGGCGCACCAGTGAGGCGCGGTAGTCGTCCGGCATCCAGTCCCGTGGTTCGATCCGCTCGTCCGCGGCGATGGTGGCGTCGAACAGGGCTTCCCGGCCCGTGTCCTCCGGCGCGATCGTCGTCATGTGGTGCCCCCTCGTCCCGACCGACCGATCGTTCGGTTCAATGGTGAGTGGGCGGACCGCGGGTGTCAAGCGACTTGTGGATAACCAGGTGAGGGTGTGCCGGGGGTGGCCGGCTAGGTACCGTTCCGGGGCGGGGTCGACCGTACGGGAACGGGGAACGGGGCGGGAATGCAGTCATACGGGGACGAATCGCGGCCACTGGCCGCGCTGTCGCTGCCCTCGCGGATCGTCATAGGCACGGCGGCCAGCGGCATCGCGGTCGCCGTCCTGATCCACCTCGGGATGATGTTCCTGCACGTCGCGCCGTCGAACACGCTCAGCAAGCAGCAGTCCGGCCTGATCAGCGACTACGTCTACCCCGAGTACGAACAGAACTGGAAGCTGTTCGCCCCCAACCCCCTCCAGCAGAACATCGACGTCCAGGTCCGCGCGCAACTGCGCGGCCGGGACGGCGCGGTGCGGACCACCGACTGGACCGACCTGAGCGCCCGCGACGGGCAGGCCATCCTCCACAACCCGCTGCCCAGCCACACCCAGCAGAACCAGTTGCGCCGCGGTTGGGAGCTGCTCTCCAACGCCCTCGACGCGCAGAACCGCCCCACCGGCGAGCGCGGCGAGATGTTCGCGCGCTACCTCCGACGGATCGTGATGCTCCGGATGTCCGGTGAGTGGACCAAGGGCGGCGACCGGATCGAGCAGGTCCAGGTCCGCTCGCGCACCACCGCCGTCCTGCCGCCCCCGTGGAGCGCCGAGAAGATCAGCGACAAGCCCGTCTACCGCGTGCTGCCCTGGTGGCAGATCACCGCCAACGACCTTCCCGAGGGGGCGACGAACAAGTGACGTCACCGACGCCGCAGCAGCCGCACACTGCCCCGCAGGCCCCCGCCGCCCCGGAAGGAACCCCCGCCGCCTACCAGGAGACCCGCATCGAGCGCGTCATCGGCCGCGGCTTCGCCTGGGTCACCGACCGGGCCCGGGCCCCGTACCAGAGCGCCGTCATCCGCATCGGCTTCGCCGGCACCTGGCTGCTGTTCCTGCTGCGGGAATGGCCGTACCGGGGGCAGCTCTACGGTCCCGGCGGACCGTGGGACTTCGGCATGGCGCGCCAGTTGCTCGACAGCAACCACGGCTTCTCCGTCCTGCTGTGGTCCGACGGCCGCGGCTGGTTCGAGTGCGTCTACCTGCTCGCCATCGTGGCCAGCGCGCTGCTGATGCTCGGCTGGCGCACCCGCACCATGTCGGTGCTGTTCATGGTGGGCGTGCTCTCGCTCCAGAACCGCAGCGTCTTCATCGGGGACGGCGGCGACAACGTCATCCACCTGATGTCGATGTACCTCGTGCTGACCCGCTGCGGACAGGTGTGGTCGCTGGATGCCCGCCGCGCCCGCAAGACGGCGGCGCTCGCGGGGGAAACCGGGACCGCACCCCGCGATCTGACCGGCATCGTCCTGTGGGCGGCCCTCGGCCTCGCCCTCGCCGCGGCCCAACTGACCGGCGCCCCCGGGCTCACCTGGTTCGGGCACGGCCCGTTCCCGCACTTCGGCTGGAGCCTGGCCCTGTGGGGGCTATGGGCGGCGCACGGCCTGTGGTGGGCGGTGCGGCGGTACGCCCCAGGGGAGCCCCGGATCGTCCTCGACACCCTCGCCAAACTGGCGCACAACGCCGCCCTGTTGGTGATCATGGTCGAGGTCTGCCTCGTCTACGCCACCGCCGGCTGGTACAAGATCCAGGGCTCGCGCTGGCAGGACGGCACCGCCGTCTTCTACCCGATGCACCTGGACTACTTCTCCCCCTGGCCGGGACTGTCCCAGATGCTGGGCAGCAACGGCCTGATGGTCATGCTGATCACCTACGGGACCGTGATCGTCCAGGTCGCCTTCCCGTTCACCCTCGCCAACCGGCGCCTGAAGAACGCGCTGTTGGTCGTGATGATCTGCGAGCACCTCTCCATCGCGTTCCTGCTGGGCCTGCCGTTCTTCTCCCTGGCGATGATCACCGCAGACGCCGTCTTCCTGCCGACCAACTTCCTGACCTGGCTCGGCGGCCGGCTCTCCCGCCTGCGCGGACGGCTGTTCCCGCGCACCGGCGGTCCCGGCCCGGGTGCGGCGCCGGACGGCGGTGGGCCGGAGGCCGTTGCCCGCTCCGGCGGCGATGGCCATACGCTCGTGGGGTGAGCAGCGAGAAAACCGCCCCCGCCGAGCCCCTCCAGTACGACGAGGGGTACGCGCCCAAGATCGGCGTCGGGCCGCACCCGCAGCCCTGGCCGCAGGGCGACCGTTACGACCCCGAGCTGCTCGCCCACGGCGACCGCCGCAACGTCGTCGACCGCTACCGCTACTGGACGCGGGAGGCGATCGTCGCCGACCTCGACACCCGCCGCCACGACTTCCACGTGGCCGTCGAGAACTGGAGCCACGACTTCAACATCGGCTCGGTCGTCCGGACCGCCAACGCCTTCCTGGCCAAGGAGATCCACATCGTCGGGCAGCGCCGCTGGAACCGCCGCGGCGCCATGGTCACCGACCGCTACCAGCACCTCCGCCACCACCCGGACACCGAGTCGCTGACCGCATGGGCCGCCGCCGAGGAGCTGCCGATCATCGGGATCGACAACCTCCCCGGCTCGGTGCCCCTGGAGACCACCGTCCTGCCGCGCCGCTGCGTGCTGCTCTTCGGGCAGGAGGGGCCGGGGCTGACCGAGGAGGCCCGCGCGCACGCCTCCCGGGTCTGCTCGATCGCCCAGTTCGGCTCGACCCGCTCCCTCAACGCCGGGGCGGCGGCGGCCATCGCGATGCACGCCTGGATCGCACGGCACGCGCAGATCCAAGACCTCTAGACCCACCGCCCCGCCGGGATCCACCCGAACCGGACGACGGGGATACGGGGCCCGGACCACCGCCCGGGCCCCCGATCTCACGCCTCCCGTCGCACCTCCACCGTCCGGAAGCGCTGCGCCACGAACGCGCCGTCGCACAGCGCCGCGTTGGCCGCCGGGTTGCCGCCCGAGCCGTGGAAGTCGGAGAACGCCGCGGTCTGGTTCACGTACACCCCGCCGGTCAGATTCAGCGACAGTTGGGCGCACTCCTCCAGGCAGGCGTCCTCGACCAGCCGTGCCACCTCGGCCGAGGTGGTGTACGCGCCGACCGTCATGGCGCCCTTCTCCCGGACCGTGCGGCGCAGCAGCGCCACCGCGTCGGCCGCGGAGTCGACCGCCACCGCGAAGGACACCGGACCGAAGCACTCCGACAGATACGCCGCCTCGGAGTCCGGCTTGGCGCCGTCCTGCTTGACGATCACCGGTGTACGGACCGTGGCCCCGGGGAACTCCGGGTTCTCCACCGTGCGGGAGGCCAGCGCCACTTCGCCGAGCCCGGCCGCCTCCTCGATCCGCTCCCTGACCTGCGGATTGACGATCGCCCCGAGCAGTGCATTGGCCCGCGCGTCGTCCCCCAGCAGACCGCCGACCGCGCCCGCCAGATCGCTGACGACCTCGTCGTAGGTCTTCGGGCCCGCGTCGGTGGCGATGCCGTCCCGGGGGATCAGCAGGTTCTGCGGAGTGGTGCACATCTGGCCGCTGTAGAGCGACAGCGAGAAGGCGAGGTTGCTGAGCATGCCCTTGTAGTTGTCCGTGGACTCGATGACCACGGTGTTGACGCCGGCCTTCTCCGTATAGACCTGCGCCTGGCGGGCGTTGGCCTCCAGCCAGTCGCCGAAGGCGGTCGAGCCGGTGTAGTCGATGATCCGGACCTCGGGGCGGACCGCCAGCGTCTTGGCCAGGCCCTCGCCCGGCTTGTCCACCGCCAGGCACACCAGGTCGGCCGGGAAGCCGGCCTCGGTGAGCACCTCCCTGGCCACCCGGACCGTCAGCGCCAGCGGCAGCACGGCCCGCGGATGCGGCTTGACCAGGACCGGATTTCCGGTGGCCAGCGAGGCGAAGAGGCCGGGGTAGCCGTTCCACGTCGGGAAGGTGTTGCAGCCGATCACCAGGGCGACGCCGCGCGGCACGGCCGTGAAGGTCTTGGTCAGCTCCAGCGGGTCCCGCTTGCCCTGCGGCTTGGTCCAGGACGCCTTCCCCGGGGTGCGGGTCTGCTCCTCGTAGGCGTACGTCACCGCCTCCAGGCCGCGGTCCTGGGCGTGCGGGCCACCGGCCTGGAACGCCATCATGAACGCCTGGCCGCTGGTGTGCATCACCGCCTGCGCGAACTCATGGGTGCGGGCGCTGATCCGGGCCAGGATCTCCAGACACACCGCGGCGCGCGCCTGGGGCCCGGCGTCCCGCCACACCGGGATCGCGGCCTGCATGGCCGGCAGCAGCACCGAGACGTCCGGGTGCGGATAGCTGATGCCCAACTCCGGCCCGTAGGGCGAGACTTCCTCGCCCGCCCAGTCGTCCGTGCCGGGCTGGTCGAGCGCGAAACGGGAGCCGCGCAGCGCCTCGAACGCGGCCAGGCCGTCCTGGGCGCCGGTCTCGCCGTACGCCTTGGGGTGCTCGGGGTGCGGGGACCAGTACGCGCGGGTGCGGATGGCTTCCAGCGCCTTGTCGAGGGTCGGGCGGTGCTTCTCGATCAACTGCGGTGCGGTCATTTCGGCGGTCATCGATGACCAACTCCTCGTCGACTGCGCGGAAAGTGGATGGGGACTGGGAGTCACACGGCAACGGAGTTAGAGTAACCGAACGATCGGTCGGGGCAAGGGGGGTCCGGCCAACCTGTGGAAAACTCGCTCGGGGAGGATCGGCTGCGATGACGGCTATCGGCACGGGCAGCACCGTGGCAGTGGTGGGCACCGGCACCATGGGGCAGGGAATCGCGCAGGTGGCGCTGGTCGCCGGGCACCGGGTGCGGCTCTATGACAGCGCCCCGGGCCGAGCCGGGCAGGCCGCCGAGGCCATCGTCCGGCGGCTGGACCGGCTGGTGGAGAAAGGCCGGATCCTCGCGGCCGAGCGGGACGCCGCCGGCGCCCGCCTCTCCCCCGCCGAGGACCTCGCCGAACTCGCCGACGCCGCACTGGTGGTCGAGGCGATCCTGGAGCAACTCCCCGCCAAACAGGAGCTGTTCCGCGCCCTGGAGGACGTCGTCCGGGCGGACTGCCTGTTGGCCACCAACACCTCCTCGTTGTCCGTGACCGCGGTCGCCGGCGGCCTGCGGAATCCCGGCCGCTGCGTGGGCATGCACTTCTTCAACCCCGCGCCGCTGCTCCCCCTCGTCGAGGTGGTCAGCGGCTTCGCGACCGACGAGGCCGCCGCGGCCACCGCCCACGCCACCGCCGCGGCCTGGGGCAAGACCCCCGTCCACTGTGCCGACACCCCCGGCTTCATCGTCAACCGCGTCGCCCGCCCCTTCTACGCCGAGGCCCTGCGCGCCTACGAGGAGCGGGCGGCCGACCCCGCCACCATCGACGCCGTCCTGCGCGAGGGCAGCGGCTTCCGGATGGGCCCCTTCGAACTCACCGACCTCATCGGGCAGGACGTGAACGAAGCGGTCACCCACTCGGTGTGGACCGCCTTCTTCCAGGACCCGAAGTTCACCCCCTCCCTGGCGCAGCGCCGGCTGGTGGAGTCCGGTCAGCACGGCCGCAAGACGGGACGCGGCTGGTTCGACTACGCCGAGGGCGCCGGCCGGCCCGAACCGAGCACCGCCGGGCCCGGACCCGTCCCCTCCTCGGTGGCCGTGCACGGCCAACTCCCCGGCCCCGCGGCGGCGTTGCGCGAGCTGATCGAGGAGGCCGGCGTCGAGGTCACCGACGGTCGCGCGCCGGGGGAGCCCGAGGGCTTCCTCCGGTTGCCCGGCGGGGCCCGTCTGGCGTTGACCAACGGCTCCCCGGCCACGGTCCGGGGCGAGGACGCGGTCATCCGCTTCGACCTCTCGCTCGACTACCGGGCCGCGACCCGGGTCGCGCTCGCCCCCTCGGCGCGCGCCTCCGCGGCGGATCTCGCCGAGGCCGCGGGCCTCTTCCAGGCGCTCGGTAAACGGGTCAGCGTGATCGACGACGTCCCCGGCATGATCGTCGCCCGGACCGTCGCGATGGTCATCGACTTCGCCGTGGACGCCGCCGCCCGGGGCGTCGCGACACCCGAGGACATCGACACGGCGATGCGGCTCGGGGTGAACTACCCCGGCGGCCCCATGGAATGGGCCGATCGACTCGGTGCCCCCTGGGTCTGTGGGGTGCTGGACTCCCTGCACGGACAGAATGCCGGAGGACGCTACGTACCGTCCCGGGCGCTGCGGCGCCGTGCGGACCTCTAGGAATTGGTGCTCTAATCATGACCATGGCCAAGCGCGACGCCTACACGCCCGATTCGCTGCTCGCGGTCTCCGTCGAGGTGTTCATCGAGCGCGGCTACGACGGCACGTCCATGGAGCACCTCTCCAAAGCGGCCGGCATCTCCAAGTCGTCGATCTACCACCACGTGCGCAGCAAGGAAGAGCTGCTCCGCCGCGCGATAAGCCGCGCCCTGGACGGGCTGTTCGGCGTGCTGGCGGAACCGGGCGCCCAGGAGGGGCGGGCGATCGAGCGGCTGGAGTACGTCACCCGGCGGGAGGCCGAGGTGCTGATGGACGAACTGCCGTATGTGACGCTGCTCTTGCGGGTGCGGGGGAACACCGACACCGAGCGGTGGGCCGTGGAGCGGCGCCGCGAGTTCGACAACCGGGTCGCCGAGTTGCTCAAGGAGGCCGCCGCCGAGGGGGACCTCCGGGACGACCTGGACGTCCGGCTGGCCACGCGTCTCCTCTTCGGCATGATCAATTCGATCGTCGAGTGGTACCGGCCGGGACGGGGCGGCGCCGCGAGCCGCGATGAGGTCGCGGAGGCCGTGGTGCAGACGGCGTTCGCGGGGCTGCGGAAGATCTGAGGGGCTGGGGAGGACTGAGGGGCGGGGGCGCTGAACTGGGGTTGTTGGGTGGGCGGGTTGCGTGGCGGCGGCCTCCCCCTCCCACCCCCGAACCCACCCCCGCCCCCTCCCCCGAAGGGGGAGAGGGGGGAGGGGGCGGGGGAGAGCCCCGGCCCCGCCGAGCCCAAAGCCGCCTCCCCACCCCCACCCCCACCCCCACCTCACCCCTCCTCCTCCAGCCCCAGGTCCGTTTCCTCGAAGACCAGCAGCGTGCGGGTGCTCAGCACCTCCGGTATGGACTGGATCCGGGTCAGGACCAGTTCGCGCAGCTCGCGGTTGTCCCTGGTGTGCACCAGGAGCAGCACGTCGAAGTCGCCGCTGACCAGCGCGATGTGGGCGGCTCCGGGCAGCGCGGTGAGTTGCCTGCGCACGGTCCGCCAGGAGTTCTGCACGATCTTCAACGTGATGTAGGCGGAAGCGCCTTGGCCTGCCCTTTCCTGGTCGACGAGGGCGCTGAAGCCGCGGATGACGCCGTCGTCGAGCAGCCGGTTGATCCGTGCGTAGGCGTTCGCCCGGGAGACGTGCACCTGCTCGGCGACGGAGCGTATCGAGGCCCGGCCGTCGGTCCGCAGCAGCCGGAGGATGGCGCGGTCGATGGTGTCGAGGGGGCGGGCGGCCGGGGGCGCGGGGGCGGGGGCCGCCGGGAGGGTCCGCCCGGATTGACCATCTGTTCGTCCGGCATGTCGTCCCGCCTCCCCTTTGTGGACTCTCTGCCTTCATCAGAAGCTGTGGAGAACCGTTTGTCCACAGGCTGAACCCGCCTGTAGCCAAAATGCATCAGCGACCGAACAATCGGTAGGGAAGGGCTCACCCGCCCGACATCCGCGCCATGCCCGACCTCCCCAGACACCGCGGGGGAGGCAGCCCAGTCCGCCCGTGAGGCGCATCGCGCCACCCCTTCGATGACGAGGAGGTGCCCGTCATGACGGTCCTTGAGCAGCCCGGCAGCAGCAGGCACACCAGTGGCCCGACCGGCCCGCCGCCCGCCTGGCGTCCGCGCGTCGATCCCACGCCCCTGCTGCCCGACCCCGAGCCCTACCGCCTTCTGGGCACGGACGCCGCCGCCCGGCTCGACCCGCACCTGCTGAAGCGGCTCTACGCCGAGCTGGTGCGCGGCCGTCGGTACAACACCCAGGCCACCGCCCTGACGCGACAGGGTCGCCTGGCGGTCTACCCGTCGTCCACGGGCCAGGAAGCCTGCCAGGTCGCCGCGGCCCTCGCCCTGGAGGAGCGGGACTGGCTCTTCCCCAGCTACCGCGACACCCTCGCCGCCGTCGCCCGCGGCCTCGATCCCGTGCAGGCACTAACCCTCCTCCGGGGCGACTGGCACACCGGGTACGACCCGTACGAGCACCGCATCGCCCCCCTGTGCACCCCGCTGGCCACCCAACTCCCGCACGCCGTGGGCCTGGCGCACGCCGCCCGCCTCAAGGGCGACGAGGTGGTTGCGCTGGCGCTGGTCGGCGACGGCGGCACGAGCGAGGGCGACTTCCACGAGGCGCTCAACTTCGCCGCCGTCTGGCAGGCCCCGGTCGTCTTCCTGGTGCAGAACAACGGCTTCGCGATCTCCGTGCCGCTGGACAAGCAGACCGCCGCCCCGTCCCTCGCCCACAAGGCGGTCGGCTACGGCATGCCCGGCCGCCTGGTGGACGGCAACGACGCCCCCGCGCTGCACGAGGTCCTCACCGACGCGGTCCGCCGGGCCCGCGAGGGCGGCGGCCCCACCCTCATCGAGGCCATCACCTACCGCCTCGACGCCCACACCAACGCCGACGACGCCACCCGTTACCGCACCGACTCCGAGGTCGAGAGCTGGCGGGCGCACGACCCGATAGCCCTTCTGGAGCGCACGCTGACCGAACGCGGTCTGCTCACCGAGGAGTTCGCGGCCGCCACCCGGGACGACGCCGAGCAGCTCGCCGCCGCCCTCCGGGAGCGGATGCACGCCGAACCGCCGCTGGACCCGATGGACCTCTTCGACCACGTCTTCACCCGGCAGACCGGTCAACTACGGGAACAGGCCGCCCAGTTGCGCGCCGAGTTGGACGCCGAGGCCGATGGACACCCCGAGACCGCCGCCGGCGCCGCGACGCCCGCCCAGGAGGCCAGGCCATGACGACCACCGCCGCACCGACCGCGCGCAAGCCGGCCACCATGGCCCAGGCGCTCACCCGCGCGCTGCGCGACGCCATGGCCGAGGACCCCGCCGTCCATGTGATGGGCGAGGACGTCGGCGCCCTGGGCGGCGTCTTCCGGGTCACCGACGGCCTGTCCCAGGAGTTCGGCGAGGACCGGTGCAGCGACACCCCCCTCGCCGAGGCCGGCATCCTGGGCACCGCCGTCGGCATGGCGATGTACGGGCTGCGGCCGGTCGTGGAGATGCAGTTCGACGCCTTCGCCTACCCGGCGTTCGAGCAACTGGCCAGCCACGTCGCCAAGATGCGCAACCGCACCCGCGGTGCGGTCGCCATGCCGCTGACCATCCGCATCCCCTACGGCGGCGGCATCGGCGGCGTCGAGCACCACAGCGACTCCTCCGAGGCGTACTACCTCGCCACCCCCGGCCTCCAGGTGGTCACCCCCGCGACCGTCGAGGACGCCTACGGGCTGCTGCGCGCCGCCATCGCCTCCGACGACCCGGTGGTCTTCCTCGAACCCAAGCGTCTGTACTGGAGCAAGGCCGACTGGTCACCGGACGCGCCCACGCCGGTGGCCCCGATAGGCCGCGCCGAGATCCGCCGCCGCGGCAGCAGCGCCACCCTCCTCACCTACGGCCCGTCGCTGCCCGTCTGCCTGGAGGCCGCCGAGGCCGCCCGCGCCGAGGGCTGGGACCTGGAGGTCCTCGACCTGCGCACGCTGGTGCCGTTCGACGACGACACGGTGTGCGAGTCCGTGCGGCGCACCGGGCGGGCCGTGGTCGTGCACGAGTCCAACGGCTTCGGCGGCCCCGGCGGCGAGATCGCCGCCCGTATCACCGAGCGCTGCTTCCACTACCTGGAGGCGCCGGTGCTGCGCGTCGCCGGCTTCGACATCCCCTACCCGCCGCCCATGTTGGAGCGGCACCACCTCCCCGGCGTGGACCGGATCCTGGATACCGTCGCCCGCCTCCAGTGGGAGTCGCGGTGGACCGAAGGGCGTGGTGCGTGATGGCCGTGGTACGCGAGTTCACCTTGCCCGACCTGGGGGAGGGCCTCACCGAAGCGGTGATCGTGCAGTGGTTGGTCGAGGTCGGCGAGGTGGTCGCCGTCGATCAGCCGGTGGTGGAGGTCGAGACTGCCAAGGCGATGGTCGAGGTGCCGTGCCCGTACGGCGGGGTGGTCACCGCCCGCTTCGGCGAGGCGGGGGCCGAAGTCCCCGTGGGAGCGCCCCTGGTGACGGTCGCGGTCGGCGCGGCACCCAACGACCTCGCCGGGAACGCCACCGGCGGCGGCCCGGCCATCGCCCCGCAGCCGCCGCCCTCCGGCCCCGAGGCGGAGCGCGCCGCGCCGGCGGACGCCGGTTCGGGGAACGTCCTGGTCGGCTACGGGACGAGCGAATCCGCCGGCCGGCGGCGCCGGATCCTGCCCGCGGGCCCGGAGGCCCCCGCGGCGCGGCCCGCCACACCCGCGCTCACCACGGCGAACGCCCCCTCCCGTATCACGCAGGACGACAACGCCCGCACCACGGCCGTCATTTCGCCCCTGGTGCGTCGCATCGCCCGGGAGCACGGCCTGGACCTGCGCGCCATCCGGGGCACCGGGCGGGACGGCCTGATCCTCCGTACGGACGTGGAGTCCGCGATCCGGACCCTGGGCGAACGGGAGCCCGCTCCGGCCGGCCCCGCCCGCCCCACGGGTACGGCGGCAGCCCCCGTCCCCGGAGAGGAGCGGATCCCGCTCAAGGGCCTGCGCGGCGCCGCGGCCGAGAAGTTCAGCCGCAGTCGCCGCGAAATCCCGGACGCCACCTGCTGGGTGGACGCCGATGCCACCGAACTCCTCGCCGCCCGCGCCGCGATGAACGTCCCCGGCGCCCCCAAGGTGTCGCTGCTGGCGCTGCTGGCCCGCATCTGCACCGCCGCGCTCGCCCGCTATCCGGAGCTCAACGCCACCATCGACACCGACGCCCAGGAGATCGTCCGGCTCCCCGCCGTCCACCTGGGCTTCGCCGCCCAGACCGACCGCGGCCTGGTGGTGCCGGTGGTGCGGGACGCCCAGGAGCGCACGGTCGAGCAGCTCTCCGCCGAGATGGCCCGGCTCACCGAGGCCGCCCGCGCCGGGAAGCTGTCCCCCGCCGAGCTCTCGCACGGCACGTTCACGCTGAACAACTACGGCGTCTTCGGCGTCGACGGCTCCACCCCGATCCTCAACCACCCGGAGGCGGCGATGCTCGGCGTCGGCCGCATAGCCGCCAAACCCTGGGTGCACGAGGGCGAGTTGGCGGTGCGGCAGGTGGTCCAGCTCTCGTTCACCTTCGACCACCGGGTGTGCGACGGCGGCACCGCCGGCGGCTTCCTGCGCCATGTCGCCGACTGCGTGGAGCGTCCCGCCCTGCTGCTGCGCGCACTGTGACCGTCGGGCGACGGGACGGCGGTACGAGCCCGCCGTCCCGGCAATACTCAAGGGGTGAGCGACCACACCGACCATGACGCGATCGTGCTGGCCGGCGGCGCGGCCCGGCGGCTCGGCGGGGCGGACAAGCCCGCCCTGCCGGTCGGCGGCCGGGCCCTCCTGGACCGGGTCCTGGCCGCCTGCCCCGACGCCGCGACCACCGTCGTCGTCGGCCCCGCGCGCCCGACCGCCCGCCCGGTGGTCCAGGCCCTCGAAGACCCGCCCGGCGGCGGCCCGCTCGCCGCGCTGGACGCCGGGCTGCGGCACACCACCGCCCCCACGGTGCTGGTCCTCTCCGCCGACCTGCCGTTCCTGACGTCCGCGACCGTGCGCGACCTCCTCAACGCGGCGGCCGGCGACGGCACTTCGCACCGCGACGGCGCGCTGCTGCGCGACGCGGAAGGACGGGACCAGCCGCTGGTCGCCGCCTACCGCTCGGCCCCGCTGCGCCGCGCGCTGGACCGGCTGCGCGCCGCCCACGACGGGACCCTCGGCGGCCTGCCGCTGCGCCCCCTGCTGTCCGTACTGGCGCTCGCCCGCGTCCCGGACACCGCCTCCGCCGCGTCCTTCGACTGCGACACCTGGGAGGACATCGGTACGGCACGTGCCCGGATCAGGGAGCATGGACACGTGTTGGACGAATGGATCACGGCAGTCAAGGCCGAACTCGGCATCGACCTCGATGTCGACACGGCGGCACTCCTCGACCTCGCGCGGGACGCGGCCCACGGCGTGGCCCGCCCGGCCGCGCCGCTGACGACCTTCCTGATCGGTTACGCGGCGGGCCGGCAGGGCGGCGACGTGGCGGAACTGGCGCGGCGGGCCTCCGCGCTGGCCGACCGTTGGGCCGCCGAGGCCGCGGCCGAGGAGGCCCGGGCGGCCGGCGCCGGCGCCCCGGATGACGAAGCGAAGCCCGCGCAATGACCGGACGGGAGTACAGCGACGAGTTCGCCGACGCGCTCGCGCTGGCCAACGACACCGCGGTGGCCCACCAACGGTCCGGCCGCGCCGACCGGCCGCCCGGCGCCTCCGCAGGCGACCCGGACCCGGACCGCCCCACCGGCCCCCACGAGGCGGGGCACACCGCGCCGGGCGCCCCCGCGCCGTCCGCGGCCACCCCGCCCCACCCCGGCGCGCGGCCCTCCGACCACCCCCATACGCCCTGGCCCGCGGCCCGTGAGCAGGCCGAACGCGCCGTGCGCCAGCCGCCCGCCCCCGGGACGGCCGACCTCGCCGACGCGCTCGGACGCACGCTCGCCGTCCCCCTCACCGCCCTCACCGACCTGCCGTCGTTCGACACCTCGGCGATGGACGGCTGGGCGGTCGCCGGCCCCGGCCCGTGGCGCGTCGACGCCACCGCGTCCGACGACGCCGACCGTGGCCGGGGCGCCGGCATCCTCGCCGGCCACGCCACCACCCTGGCGCTCCCCGACGGCCATGCGGTCCCCATCGCCACCGGCGCCCGCATCCCGGCCGGCGCCACCGCGGTGCTGCGCAGCGAACACGGCGAGGTCCTCGAACTCCCCGACGGCCGAGCCCGGTTGTACGCGCCGCGGCCGGTGCCCCCGGGCCAGGACATCCGCCCGCGCGGCCAGGAGTGCCGGGCCGGCGACCATCTGCTGGCCGCCGGCACGCCGGTGACCCCCGCCGTCCTCGGCCTGGCCGCCGCGGCCGGCTACGACGAGCTGTCCGTCCACCCCCGGCCCCGCGTCGAGGTGCTCGTCCTCGGCGACGAACTGCTGCGCAGCGGGCTGCCGGAGGGCGGCCGGATCCGCGATGCGCTCGGCCCGATGCTGGTCCCGTGGCTGCGGGCGCTGGGCGCCGAGGCGGCGGCCCCCCGGCACCTCGGCGACGACGCCGAGGCGCTGCACGACGCCCTCGCCGCCTCCACCGCCGACCTGATCGTCACCACCGGCGGCACCGCGTCCGGCCCGGTCGACCACGTGCACCCCACCCTCCGCCGGCTCGGCGCGGAACTGCTGGTGGACGGCGTGGCGGTGCGGCCCGGCCACCCCATGCTGCTGGCCCGCCTCGCCCCGCGCCGCCACCTCGTCGGCCTCCCCGGCAACCCGCTGGCCGCGGTCTCCGGCCTGCTCACCCTCGCCGAACCGCTGCTCCGCACGCTCGCCGCCCGCTGCCCCGCCACGCCCTGCCGCCTGCCGCTGGCGGCCACCGTTCAGGGGCACCCGCACGACACCCGGCTCGTCCCGGTCGCCTACCGCGACGACGCCCGGCGCGGGCAGACGGCCGCGCCGCTGCACTTCCACGGGCCCGCCATGCTGCGCGGGATCGCCGCCGCCGACGCGTTGGCGGTCATCCCGCCGGGCGGCGCGGAGCGCGGCACGGAGGTGGAGCTCCTCGAACTCCCCTGGCCCGCCGGCTGGTCGGCCACCTCGCCGACCCCCGGCACCCCGTACGACCCCGCGGCCCCCGCCGGAGGCACCGCGTGAAGCTCCCGTCCCACGACGCCGCGGCGCGCGAGATCCCCCAGGACCGCTCCCACCGGGTGCTGCTGCCCCGCCGCGCCCCGAAGGCCCCGATACGGCAGGTCGCCCGCCGGCTGCTGATGGCCCTGCTGGTCCTCGTCGCCACGGTCTTCATCGTCTGGATCGACCGCGAGGGGTACCACGACAACGCCGGCGGCCCCCTCGACCTGCTCGACTGCTTCTACTACGCCACCGTCACGCTCTCCACCACGGGATACGGCGACATCGTCCCCTACAGCTCCGGTGCCCGGCTGACCAACATCCTGCTGGTGACCCCGCTCCGTGTGCTGTTCCTGATCATCCTGGTCGGCACCACGCTGGAGGTGCTGACCGAACGCACCCGCGAGCAGTGGCAATTGAAACGCTGGAGTCAACACTTCGCCGGATGCACCACAACGTTTCAGGCGTCATGGCCGTTGGCCACGGCCCGCTGAATGGTGATGATCCGGTCCGTCGGTCGAAGCTCCGCCACCTCCGGCTCGGCGTAGTCCAGCACCCTGCCCCCGCGTAGGACGGCCACGACCAGGTCACTGGACTCGCGCGGGGACCGCCCCACCTCGCTTTCCGTAACCGCCCGTTCAGTGATGTCCAGCCCGCTGCCGAAGGTCAACAGGTCTTCCAGGACCGTGCTCGCGCTTGGGCTGGCCATCGACATGCCGAGCAGCCGACCCGCGGAGCTGGAACTCGTGATGACGGAGTCGGCACCGCTCTGCTTCAACAACGGGATGTTCTCGTCTTCCCGGACCGCCACCACGATGGCGGCCTGTTTGTTGAGTTGGCGTGCGGTGAGCGTTACCAGGGCGGCGGTCTCGTCCCGTTGGGTGGCGATGACCACCTTTGCGGCCCGATGCAGCTCGGCCTGGCGCAGGATGTCGGAACGGGTCGCGTCGCCGAGCACACCCACGAACCCGTCACTGCTGGCCACGTCCACCATCTGCTTCTTGGGGTCGACCACCACGATCTTGTGCTTGGACACGCCCTGGCCCACCAAGGTCTGAGCGGTGCGACGGCCCTTGGTGCCGTACCCGATGACGACGACGTGGTTTCGAAGCCGGGACCGCCAGCGATGGACCCGGACCTGATGCCGAGTGCGTTCGGTCAGCACCTCCAGCGTGGTACCGACCAGAATGATCAGGAACAGCACGCGGAGCGGCGTGATGACCAGGATGTTGGTCAGTCGCGCACCGTCGCTGACTGGTGTGATGTCGCCGTATCCCGTGGTGGAGAGTGTCACGGTCGCGTAGTACGCCGCTTCGAGCAAGCCAACGGACCCGCCGGCGTTGTCGTGGTACCCGTCGCGGTCCGCCCACACGACGAACGTCGTGATCACCAGAACCACGAGGGCCATGACAAGGCGTCGCATGACCTGCCGGAGCGGCGGCCGTACGCCTTGCAGGGGCATCACGATGGCCCGGTCAGCCTCGGTGTCCTTCTCGGCTTGGCCGCGCGCACGCGACCAGAGGGAGCGGAGAATGGAGCCCCGTGCGGCACCACGGGACGGTCGCTGATCTTCCCTCATGTGGTCGGCTCCCCTTGACCGGCCGGCTCTGCGGCGTTTCGCGCGTAAGACATACGGCTATCTTCAGGTATCAGGCCGCCTTTATGTCCTGTTCAGATTGCCGCGACGCGGACGACCCAACCGTCGACCCCCGTGTGTACGACATCCGCATGCACACCGGGCGTCGACGTCACTTGGACCAGTAGGGGTCCCGCACATCTGGGGTGTAGTCCGGACCTCCGTTGGGTGCCCCAGGAAAGTGGTCGCCTTCCTCTCCTTTTACGTCACCACTGCGCTCGGAAGACAGGGCGCCAACGCTGGCGTAGAGTTCGACGTCGCCGAAGCTGCTCACCGAGAATTTTGCAAATCGGTCATCCGCTGTCTTGCCGGAAATTGAAGGCTCTCGGGGGTTCGATGCGGCAATCTTGAACCCCTCCTTGCGCCAATGCTTGGTGACCGTTGCAAGCAGCTCGGTCAATTTCTTTTGTGAGATCTTTGTGCGCACATACCGATACCTGCCAACGTCTACTTGGCCATTTGCCTTATTCGTAAACGAGTTCCTGCGCTCCGATATTTGAGCCGGGCCGTCTCGCCACTTGAGTTGAGGGCGGACTGCGTCGACAGTTCCATCTAGGACGGAGTTGACTTGCTTGACGGCCTGATTCACATTAATGGTTGGCTCGGGGGTATCTCCTGGTAGGGCCGAACAACCTCCAAGGAGGCTGGTTGCAAGGATCGTGCTAGCAGTCGATACGGGAAACCTTCGTCGAGTCATCATGTTTCAGCGCTCCCCTTGCAAGGTGACCTTTTCTGGATGACCGGTCACGATTGCGCCCATATTGTCCAAGGAGTCGCCACCCTCGGGTTTAAAGTAATTAGAATGAGAGTCCCCTGGGTTTCCGAATGCGACACCGAATCGATTTCCGCCGAACTCCTTGCTGGCTGGATCCTGTCCGAACCACAATTCATGCGGGTCGGCAAGGTGAGCTATGACGCCAAAACTTGATTCGATTTTGGAAGGTGCATGGGTGACAGGATCGCTATCAGCCGCTCCCACCCACACATGGTCCGCGCCGACCCCAAGGTCCTCGGCCTTCTGTGCTCCCGTGCCTGGACTTCCTACGAGGATGATGTCGTCGGCAGGGATTCCTCCCTCGCGCTGAGCTGCCTGGCCCACCGTGAACGAACCATAACTGTGCCCGATCGCCGTAACGTGTGGGCGGTCTCCATGATGGGTCGCTTGGATGCCGTCCAGGAATTTTCCGAAGTCCGCCCCGCCCTGCTCACCTCGCCCTGTTCCCGCAACTTCAGGACCTTGCGGCGCATCGTATCCAAGCCAGACGATCGAGGCAGTTTTTTGTCGATGATCTGCCTTATTCGCGGAATCCCAGACATTCTCGGCGCGCCCTCCGTCCTCTCCTCCCACATCTGCGAGTGTGGTGCTGAAACCAGGTACGTAGGCGGCGACATTGTCCGCTGTGTCGGGATCCCCATACGACAGGATGGCTCGTCCCTGGCCCTCCGGTCCGATGCCGAGCAGAAGCGGTTCCGGCTCTTTCCCATCGCCGTTCTCTAGGCGCTCTCTGATCGCCTTGAAGCCGTCGTGCTTGTCCTTCACCTCGTTCGGCGCAGGGTCCGGATACGCGGCAATCAACCTGTCGAGATTAACTCGATTGGCTTTATCGCGAGTCTTTGCGGGTATCCCGTCTAGGTTTCCGATAATGATCGGATTCAGTGCCAGCTGCTCCTCCTGCTCCTCCTTGCTTAGACCGTTCCACCAGTCCCGGACCTTCTTCGGGTCCGTCCCCTTCGCTGGAGCCGATTCAAGCCCGACGGCCGGTCCCGCGATCTTGGAAATGTCCGAGGCGTCCCGCTGTGACTTCATGCCGTCTACGGCAAGCCCTCGGGCGACCTGCAATCTCGACAGGGCAACTCGATAGCGAGCATCTATCTCCGCAGCATTGCGCAAGACGGAGAATATGTTGCCCTCAAGGCCGCGCCGCTCCTGCTCCTTTGCCGGCACTCCTGCGTCAGGGTCACCGGTGGGTATGTCGCCCTCGTCGGCGTAGATAACCTCACCGGTCGGCGCAATTTTGTAGCCCTTCGTGGTGGCTTCGTTCAATGCCTGATCAAGCGCCTTTTGCTGCGCTCGAAGTTCCGTGATGACCCCGTCCAACGTTGTCTCGATCAGCGCGCATTCCTGGGCGCCGAACTGGAAGTTCTCGCCTAGTTTGCTCATGCGCTGCTGTGCCTTATCGGCTGCCTCTCCGGACCATTCACGCTCCAGTGGGCGGCGCATGTATGCGTCGAGTCGGTCAGAATAGCCCCCGAGTCGACGATTGATCTGCGCCCATTCTTCCTTTGCACCTTCCAGCGCGGAAAGGCGGAGGTTCTGGAGGACTTGTACGGTTAGAGTCATCGAGAATTATCCAAAGGGATTGTCGAGGTTGGCGGTGCTCTGCATCGCTGGGCGGATGGAGACAGAGTTGTTCCCGGCAGCAGGCCGGGTGAACGACTGGGCGGTTGTCTCGTCGTTCTTCTCGTAGTTGTCCGCAGTGTCCCTGAGCGAGCGTGCGACCTCGCCGCACTCCTTCTGGACGTCGATGAGTCGATCATGCCAAGACTGATGAGTCTTCATCAGTTCCCCAACGAATTCGAACCCCTCTGTTTGCCCCGTTATGCCCTGGTGCTGTGCGTTCAGGCTCCCAAGGGCAGTTCCTATGCCGGCTTGCATCTCTTCGCTATGGGTAGCGGCCGAGCGAAGCGCAGTTGGCTTGACTTTGGTGGTCGACAAAGTTCCCCCCGATTCCCCGTTTTCTCCTGAGTCCGTGAGGGAGCATTGTCAAGCGCCCCTCAGGCGTGGACAGTCTGACACGTACGCGATGACTCCAGAACTCACCTAAACGGCTACATCCGGCCAATACTGTGCCAGTCGGCCTTCACTGCGCTGCAGTTGTCGAGTCCCTGGTTGCTGGAGCTGCTCACAACCCTTCGGAAGAGAAGCTACCCATCACCTTCTGTCTCGTTCAGGGCGTGGCGGGGTCTCGCTCGTCTTTGGGTAGCTCGCCGTGTTCCAGGTACACGGAGTGCGCCAGGGCCCTGGCCGTGATAGCGGCCTTCACGCGCCGGGAAAGTCGCGGGATCAAGAGTTCATCGAGCTTGTCTGCGTGGTGGAATTCGGCAGCCAGCAACTCGTCAGAAGCGGGATTGATCCTGGCCAGTTGCTCGGGGCATAGCTGCCCGCCGTCGAACACGTACAGGACCTTGTCGCCTTCGGCCTCGCTCGGGGCCCAGTCGACGACCAGCAGCGGCCCGATGGCCGGAGTGATGCCGAGCTCCTCCTCGACCTCCCGTCGGCAGGCGGCCAAGGGTGACTCTCCTCGCTCGATGTACCCGCCCGGGATCTCCCACTTCGGCTTGTAGGACGGCTTGACCAACAGGACCTGGTCCTGGTCGTCGAAGAACAGCGCGCCCGCTGCCATCCGGGGAGTTGCCATGCGCTGCTCGTGCTCGTTCTCGGCCATGTCGCCGACCCTAACGACCTCTGCCCCGCAGGCGAGAGATGCCTCGAACCCTGTCATTCGTTATGCACGTCGTGTGACACTCGGTGGGGCAGAGCGAGGGGAGGGCGGCCGTGCGCGGCATGACTGACCATCTTGAGTTCGGCAAGCGCGTGAGGTTCTACCGCAAGCGCCGGGGCGTGCAGCAGCGCCAACTCGGCGAGCTGCTGGGGCGATCCGAGGACTGGGTGTACCGGGTCGAGACCGGCCGGATTCCCGTGAACAACGTCAAGATGCTGGCGGATCTGGCTGATGCGCTGCGGGTACACCTTGAGGACCTGCAAGGAACGCCGGTGCTGCTGGAGGACAGCGACGGGTTCGCGGCCAGTGTGCCCGCCATCCGGGCCGCGCTCATGCAGTCCCGGCGGCTGGCCGGTTCTCTGATCACCAACAGGGAACCGCTGAGGCT
Source organism: Streptomyces sp. WZ-12 (assembly GCF_028898845.1). NCBI lineage: Bacteria > Bacillati > Actinomycetota > Actinomycetes > Kitasatosporales > Streptomycetaceae > Streptomyces > Streptomyces sp. WZ-12. The sequence goes on from NZ_CP118574.1 coordinate 4,687,336, forward strand.
GGGACTCCTGGAGATGGAGGTCGGGACCGCGTGGGAGCTGTATCAGGCTGGGGAGTTCGCCTCGCTGGCTGACCGGCTGCCCCGCCTGCTGGCTGACGCGCGGTCCGCGATGAACGAGGCGTCGGGTGACGAACGCCGTGCGGCGCAAAGGCTGTTCGCCCTGGCGTGTCACGTCGCGGCGGCGTTGCTCCGGAAGCTGGGCGAGACCAACTTGGCGTGGACGGCGGCGGATCAAGGCGAGATCGCGGCGCTTGAGTCGGGTGACACCGCTGCGATCCTGTCCTTGCGGCGGGGGATCGCCCACGTGCAGCTCGGGGCCAACCTGGCGGCGGAAGCAGTGAAGAGCACTCTGGACAGTGCCGACGGCTTGGAGCGCGGTTGGTGGGAGTCCTCCCCGGTGGCGCTCTCCTTGTACGGGACGCTGTTCCTCAACGGCTCCATCGCCGCCGCCCGGATGAGAAACCGCGAGATGACCACGTACATGCTCGGCAAGGCGAACGAAGCGGCCGAGCGGCTGGGCGCGGATGGCAACGAGATGTGGACCGCCTTCGGTCCGGCGAACGTGGGCATCCACCGGCTTGCGACCGCCCTTGAGTTCGAGGACTACCAGCGGGCCGTCGACATAGCGCCCACGGTGCGGGCGGTCGGGCTTCCCAAGGAACGACGGGCGCGGCTGCGGCTCGACGTCGCTCGGGCCTACGGGGAGGCTGGACAGACCGATGACGCGGTGGACAATCTGAAGCGGGCCTATAGGACCGCGCCGGAGCAGATGAAGGCTCATGAGTTCGCCCGGGACCTGGCGCGTAGGCTGCACAAGCGCACGCATCGGCGGGACGCGCAGCAACTCGCCGTGGCCCTAGGGGCGATCGCCTAGCACGAGACCAAGAAGAAAATCACGGACCCGGAATTATCTTCCGAGTCCGCTCGTGTTTGGGGGCCTACCTTCTCACCGTTCGACGTCCCGTAGGCGTCTGGAAGGCGGTGTGCGACGGTGGATCGCAGGGCGACGGTCACCCTCACCCGAAGAAGCGTGGCCAGGACCGGAGGTCGGCCGGTGGTGAGCCGCTGGGCGCGGCATCCACGCTGCGTCGCGCTGGCCCGTGCCGAGTTATGCAAGGTGCTCGTCCGGTGGCGGCTGACCGAGGTCTCCGACGATGCCCTCCTGGTGCTGTCCGAGCTGCTGACCAACGCAGTGCGCCATGCCCAAGGTTCCCGCGGCCGGGAGATCGAGACGCGGTATTCCCGGGAGCCACACGGCGTTCGTATCGAAGTACATGACGCTGCCCAGAGCTGGCCGCAGCCCTGTGTGCCCGACGTCGACGCCGACGGTGGCAGGGGCCTGACGATCGTTGCTGCGCTGGCTGCCTGCTGGGGCACGGAGGTGCGGGACGGCGGCATCGGGAAGTTGGTGTGGGCCGTCGTTGCGGCCCCCGACGGAGGTGAGGCGTGATGGCGCGGTTGTCCGTGCTGAAGGTTCGCAGTGGCGACGTGGTCTGCGTCGGCGGCCGGTGGCGAGAGGTCAAGGGGGTCCGGTCTGGCGTTCGGTCGTCGGGGCGCCCTCTGGCGGTGCTGACGTTCAAGGAGGGCCCGTCGCTCAGCATCGATGCCGGGGAAGAGCTGGCCGTGCGCCGTGATGGGTGGGGGCGGCGGTGATGGCGACCACCGAGACCTGGCATGTCGCGAACTGGGGCCTGGACGTCGAGTCTTCGGACAGCGGGTCGATCTATAAGCACCAGTGCATGACCTGCGGACAGAAGTCCAGCCCGGCGGTCACGGCCGATGGGCCGGATGCGTGGTGCTTGCGGCACGCGGAGCAGACGGGGCACACCGACTTCCGGTGCGCGGTTACGACGTTCTTCCGGGCTTCCCTCGTGGGAGGGGCTCGGCGATGACTGCTGACCAGCATGAGCAGCGGGCGACGGAGATCATCGCGCTGTACAACGAGGGTCTGCCTGTGAAGCGGCTGGAGGAGCGGTTCGCGATCTCGACGTGGGCGCTCTACAACCTGCTTCGGCGTCATGAGGTTCCGCTGCGGGGAACGGCGCGCCCGGACTCGGCAACACGTAGGGCGGTGGCTGAGTACGAACGGCTGCGCTCCGGCGGCGTGACGCGTGACGAGATCGCGGCGAAGTTCGGGATCAAGCCCGGCGCTTTGTACCGGGCGCTGCTGCGACGGCGAACGGCGGCAGATCACTGACAGGAGCGTGCCAACCCTCCTGGGGATGGTGCTCACTTCGCGCACAATAACCACAGACGTCATACCGGACCACCCCTGAAACCTTGGCAGGCGCGGGGTGGTCCGGCTGGGGCCCACGATCGCGAACCCCGGTGCCACCCGCCGGGATTCCTACCTGCTGCGGCGCACGGTGCTTGCGGGCCACTCTGTGCGCGGTGTCGGCTGACTGCTTGCCGTTGGTGGCAGTCACGATGCGCGCGACCGTACGGCCGTTGCCGGTCAGGAGATCGAGAGAGCCGGTGGAGTCGATGATCGGGCGTCCGAAGTTCTCGACGACTTCGATCGCGTCTTCGAGGTGCCGATTGTCGCGGGCGAGCCGGTCGAGGTTGGTGACGATCAATCCGTCGATTTCGCTGGCCGTTCGGCGTGATCTCGCGCTTGAGGTCTTCGAGCGACCCCTCGAACACGGGACGGACGACGCGAAAGCCGATCTCCCCGTTGGGCAGGCGGACGCGCTTCCGCTTCCACGCGCTGGTGTCCGGTTCCTCTTAGGTGCAGACGTACCGCCCGCCCCGTGACTCCACGAACGAGCAGTTGCCCTTCTCCTGCTCGTCGCGGCCTTTGATGTCCCGCCCGGTCATGGGGCAGAAGGTGGGCTTGGCCTTCGCATTGTCGGTAGCGTCGTTCTCAGTAGCGGTGGACTCCTCGTCGACTTCGAGGGACAGACGGACGAGACCGGCCCAGTTCTGTCCCTTGAGATCGCCCCAACGGGCCATCTGCACAGGCTCGTTGTCCATGGGCTTAGGTTACTTTCGTCAAAACGCTGGAGAAACGCCTTGCGCGACCACACCGTCATCGTCGGCTTCGGGACCAAGGGCCGGTCCGCCGTGCAGACCCTGTGCGCCACGGGACTGCCCCGGGAGCGGATCGTCATCGTCGACCCCAGCAGCAAGGTGGTCGAGTCCGCGGTGGCCGAGGGGTTCGCGGGGGTGGTCGGCGATGCGACGCGCAGCGACGTGCTGTTGCGGGCCGAGATCCAGCGCGCGCACCAGGTGGTCATCGCCACCCAACGCGATGACACCGCCGTCCTGGTCTCGTTGACCGCCCGTCAGCTCAACAAGCGCGCCACCATCGTCGCCGCCGTGCGGGAGGAGGAGAACGCGCCCCTGCTGCGCCAGTCCGGCGCCGACGCGGTGATCACCTCGGCCAGTGCCGCCGGCCGGCTGCTGGGACTGTCGGTGCACAGCCCCAGCGCGGGCGTCGTCATGGAGGACCTGATCCAACAGGGCAGCGGGCTGGACCTGGTGGAGCGGCCGGTGATCAAGTCCGAGGTCGGCAAGTCCGTCCGGGAGACCGACGACCTGGTCGTCTCCGTGCTGCGCGGCCATCGGCTGCTGGGCTACGACGACCCGAAGGCGAGCCCGTTGCAGACCGCGGACCGGCTGATCACCATCGTCCGCGCCGCGCCGCCGGAGGAGTCCGACGTCCCCGGAAAGCCGTCCGCCAAGCCGACGTTGCCCGGCACCGGGGTCTCCCCGATGCGCCCGGCGGACGATTGACGGAGCGTCGGCGGGGCGGGCGCGCGTCGGATCCCGGGGGCTATGCGGAGAACGTGTCCGCGCCCCGCCCTTTCGCCCCCGTGGCCGGTCGGCGAGTAGCCTCGCGCCCATGCGAGCGATCACCATCCCCGAGCCCGGTGGCCCCGAAGCCCTCGTCTGGGCCGAAGTGCCCGATCCGCAGCCCGCCGAGGGCGAGGTCCTGATCGAGGTCGCGGCCAGCGCCGTGAACCGCGCCGACCTGCTCCAGCGCCAGGGCTTCTACGACCCGCCGCCCGGCGCCTCCCCGTACCCCGGCCTGGAGTGCTCGGGGCGGATCGCGGCGGTCGGCCCCGGCGTGCACGGCTGGGCCGTCGGCGACGAGGTGTGCGCGCTGCTCGCCGGCGGCGGCTACGCCGAGAAGGTCGCCGTCCCGGCCGGCCAGGTGATGCCGTTGCCGCCCGGCGTCGACCTCGTCACGGCCGCCTCGCTCCCCGAAGTCGCCTGCACGGTCTGGTCGAACGTCTTCATGATCGCGCACCTGCGGCCCGGCGAGACGCTGCTGGTGCACGGCGGCGCCAGCGGCATCGGCACGATGGCGATCCAGTTGGCCAAGGCTGTCGGTGCCCGGGTCGCGGTCACCGCGGGCGGCCCCGAAAAGCTGGCCCGCTGTGCGGAGTTGGGCGCCGACATCCTCATCGATTACCGCGAGCAGGACTTCGTCCAGGAGATCCGCAAGGCCACCGACGGCAAGGGCGCGGACGTCATCCTCGACATCATCGGCGCCAAGTACCTCCAGCGGAACGTCAAGGCGCTGGCGGTCGCCGGCCGGCTGGCGATCATCGGGCTCCAGGGCGGCGTGAAGGCCGAGCTCAACCTCGCCGCGCTGATCTCCAAGCGCGCCGCGATCACCGGCACCGGTCTGCGGGCCCGTCCGGTGAGCGAGAAGGCGGCCATCGTCGCGGCCGTCCGGGAGCACGTCTGGCCGCTGATCGGCAACGGCCAGGTCCGCCCGATCGTGGACCGGACCCTGCCGATGGCGGAGGCCGCCGAGGCGCACCGTGTCCTGGACGCCAGCGGGCACATCGGCAAGGTCATTCTGACGGTCTGAGCCGCCCCGCCCGTCGACTCCGGGGCCGCTGATCGCCCCCGCCCCTCCCCGTGCCGGCAGGTCACTCGGCCGACCTGCCCGAGATGCCGCGGTCGAACCGCTGTGTGACGCTGGGCACGTCACTCGACGGCTCGGCACGGGAGGGGCACCGTGGTCGCTCCAGGGTTCCGTACGCGCATTGCCTCAAGTCTGCTGGTGGTCGCCACCGCGCTGCCCGTCTCCATGACCGCCGGCCCCGCGTTGGCCGCCGACCTCCGCGCCACCCCGGCCGCCCGCCCCGATGAGCCGCTGGACGACTTCGCGGCGGATCCCCCGCTGGCCGAGGATCGCCTGGAGGAGCAGTATCCCGACGCCCCGGAACGGCTGCCGGACCTCCCCGGTGCCGACGACTTCCGGGACCTCCCGGACATCGTCCTCGGAGTCTCCGGCACCCTGCCGGGCTTTCCGAACGACCCCGCCGGGCCGTTCGCCCACGAGCCGCGACACCACCACCCGCACCACTTCTTCGGCCCGCACTTCCCCTGGCGTCCGGACCCGGCGGCGGACGCCGAGGAGTACGTCACGGACGACTCCGCGGACGCGGACGCCGCCGAGCCGTCCGCGCCTCCCCGCGCCTCCGCTCCTGCTCCCGCCCCCGCCCGGCATGCGCCCCGCCGGCCCGCTCCGGCGCGGCACGATGACGAGTCCCCGGCTCCGTCGGGCTCCGGCCGGGCCGCGAACGAGGCGACCCGGCCGTCCCCCACGCGCCCCCGCGACCTCGCCGACGCCCCCGCTCCGGCCCACCACCGGCGGGCGCCCTCGCTCGCACCTGAGCCGGACCACACCGCGGCCGGTCCGGAACCGGGAGCCAGCCCGTACGCCCTCGATGTTCCTGGGACCCGGGTCGAACGGGTCCTGCCGATGGGGGCGGGGATGACGCTCACGGGCCTGGGGCTCGCGTTCCTGGGGCTTCGGCTGCGGCGCCGCTGAGCCCTCGTTTCACGTGAAACGCCATCGAGCCTCGCCGTTTCACGTGAAACGGTCGGTATTCCGCGGTGCCGTGTGAAGTGAAGCGGTGCGGCGAAAGTCCCGTGTGCCTGGGTGAATGTCGGTGTTCCGTCCGAGGTGCAAGAGACCCTCCGGAGACGGGTGGATCACCTTCTGCCAAGGGCACCACTGTTCCGACCCGTCGTACGAGAGAATGGCGGCATGGATATGCCGATGAACGAACGGTCGCAGGAGAACCAGCACGTCCTGGTCGTCGGCCCGGACGGCATGGCGCTCGGCAGCGCCGGCTCCGGTGGCGGGGACGGGGACGACGAACCCCGTGAGATTCCGGTGACGGACATGGTCGAGCAGCCTGCGAAGGTCATGCGCATCGGCAGCATGATCAAGCAGTTGCTGGAAGAGGTGAAGGCGGCTCCCCTCGACGAGGCGAGCCGGGTGCGCCTCAAGGAGATCCACGCCAGCTCGGTCAAGGAGCTGGAGGACGGGCTGGCGCCCGAGCTGGTGGAGGAGTTGGAGCGGCTCTCCCTGCCCTTCACCGATGAGTCGGTGCCCACCGACGCCGAACTGCGGATCGCCCAGGCGCAGTTGGTCGGCTGGCTGGAGGGCCTCTTCCACGGCATCCAGACCGCGCTCTTCGCCCAGCAGATGGCCGCCCGTGCCCAGCTGGAGCAGATGCGCCGCGCGCTGCCGCCCGGTGCCCCCATGGAGGGCCACCCGGAGCAGCCCGGTCACGACGGTGCCCGGTCGGGCCCGTACCTCTGATCGCAGCTCCCGGAACGGCCGAGGGGCCGGCACGCATCCCGCGTGCCGGCCCCTCCCGTTGTCAGGGGGACGCTGGCGTCAGTTGCTGCGACCGGTCGAGATGGTCAGCCGGATGGTGTCGTTGCTGCGTGGGTTCCACCAACTGACGGCGGCCGGGGTCTGGTCGGTGACGGTGTTCTTGCCCCAGATACCGTCGTTCTCCTCCCTGACCACCTTGTACTTCCAGCCGGCGGCCTCGATGCACTGCTTGACCGACTCCAGGTTCTTGAACTTGAAGTTGGGGAAGAGCACCTTGCCCTTCTCGCTGTAGCTCGGCGTCGGGTTGGTGCACTCGGACGTCTGGACCGTCGCCGTCTTGTCCTCGGGGCGGACGTTCGACGTGGGCGAGGAGTAGGAGTACCCGGGCGTCGGGTTGTCGGTGCCGCCGCTGCCGCCGTCGGATCCGGCGCTCAGACCGATGCCTACGGCTATCGCGGTGACCACGATGACGCCCACCACCGCCGCCACGATGATCACCGGGCTGTTGTTCTTCCGCGGGCGCGCCGGCGGCATTCCCCTCGCCACCGGGGGCGCGGGCGGCCCGGGGAACGGCGGAGGCGGGGCCTGGAAGCCGGCGTTGGCGAACGGCGCCGGCGTCGGGGCCGGACCCGGGGCGGGCGTCGGGTAGGCGTTGTTGACCGGCGGCGGCGTCGACGGGCCGAAGGCCGGCTGGGTCGGCTGGTACGGCTGCTGGACGTTGGGCGGTACCGGCGCCTGCGGGTTGCCGGAGGCGGTGGGGAACACCGCGGAGGAGACCGAGGCCCCGCTGGTGCGGGCCCGCGGCCCCCCGCTGATGATCAGCGGCGTCGCCCCGGACTGCCCGGACCCGGCGATCCGCAGGCACTCGTCCCGCATCGCCTCGGCCGTGGGGAACCGGTCGTTGGGGTTCTTCTTCAGTGCCCGGGCGACCAGCGCGTCCACCGCCGGCGGCAGCGAGCGGTTGATGCTCGACGGGACCGGCGGCTCTTCCTGGACGTGGGCGTAGGCGATGGCCAGCGGCGAGTCCGCGTCGAACGGGAGCTGACCGGTCAGCAGCTCGAAGAGCATGATGCCGACCGAGTACAGGTCGGAGCGGGCGTCCACGCCACGGCCCAGGGCCTGCTCGGGCGAGAGGTACTGCGGGGTGCCGACGACCATGCCGGTCTGCGTCATCGACGTCACGCCGGACTGCATGGCGCGGGCGATGCCGAAGTCCATGACCTTGACGACGTTGCGCTTGGTCATCATGACGTTGCCCGGCTTGATGTCCCGGTGGACCAGGCCCATCTCGTGGCTCGCCTCCAGCGCGGCGAGCACGTCGGCGGTCACCTTCAGCGCCTTGTCGGTCGGCATCGCGCCGTGCTGGGCGATGTCGGCGTCGAGCGCGGAACGCAGCGGCTGGCCGGAGACGTACTCCATGATGATGTACGGCACCATGCCGCCGTCGAGCTCGTCCTCGCCGGAGTCGAAGACCGAGACGATGTTGGTGTGCGTGAGCTTCGCCACTGACTGCGCCTCGCGGCGGAAGCGCTCGCGGAACGCCTGCTCGCGGCCGAGCTCGGTGTGCAGCGTCTTGATCGCGACCTCGCGGTCCAGCACGCTGTCGTAGGCGAGGTGGACGGAGGCCATGCCGCCGGCGCCGAGAAGATCACGAAGCTGGTAACGTCCACCGCCGACCGAACGGCCCCCGAACTGGCCCTGAGCGCCGTCCTGGCTCATCGTTCCGCTTCCCCCTGGGCGCAGGGCCCTGTGTCTAGCGATCGAAATCTAGAATTCCGCAGCCAAGTCTGCCCCAGGCCGCGGACACGTCAAGCTGTGTGCCCGTTCCGTGACCAGATGTGCAAGATCCGGACACGGACACGGGGGGTTTCGGGGTCCCGTTCACCTCTGATGAACTTGCCACACCTGGCATCCGGAAGGTTTGATGGCCGGTCCACGACGGACCGGTGGGTGCCGCGGAACCTGTAGCGTGCTCTAGCGAAGACCGAGACCTTACCGCTGTAACGCGGATCGATTCGACGGCGAGGACCGATGGCACCGACGCAGCGCCCCGAAGGGCCGTCCGATCCTGACGCCACCGGCTCGCATGTCCCCGACGCACCGGAGATGTGGGGCAACGGCGGGCTGGTCGGCGACGGGCGCTACCGCCTGACGCACCGGCTCGGCCGCGGCGGCATGGCGGAGGTGTTCGCCGCCGAGGACGTGCGCCTGGGCCGCACCGTCGCGGTGAAGCTGCTGCGCGCCGACCTCGCCGAGGACCCGGTGTCCAAGGCCCGCTTCACCCGCGAGGCACAGTCGGTGGCCGGGCTGAACCACCACGCGGTCGTGGCCGTGTACGACTCCGGCGAGGACTTCGTCGGCGGCAACACCGTGCCCTACATCGTGATGGAGCTGGTCGAGGGCCACACCATCCGCGATCTGCTGCTCAACGCGGACGCCCCGCCGCCGGACCAGGCGTTGATCATCGTCTCCGGTGTGCTGGAGGCGCTGGCCTACAGCCACCAGCACGGCATCGTGCACCGCGACATCAAGCCCGCCAACGTCATCATCACCAACAGCGGCGCCGTGAAGGTGATGGACTTCGGCATCGCCCGCGCCCTGCACGGCGCGCAGTCGACCATGACCCAGACCGGCATGGTCATGGGCACCCCGCAGTACCTCTCCCCGGAGCAGGCGCTCGGCAAGACCGTCGACACCCGCTCCGACCTCTACGCCACCGGCTGCCTGCTGTACGAACTCCTCGCGCAGCGGCCGCCGTTCACCGGTGAGACCCCGCTCTCGGTCGTCTACCAGCACGTCCAGGACATGCCGGTGCCGCCCTCGCAGGTCGCCGAGTCGGTGCCGCCGGAGCTGGACGGCCTGGTCATGCGGTCGCTGGCCAAGGACCCCGACGACCGTTTTCAGACCGCCGAGGAGATGCGCGGTCTGGTCCAGTACTCGTTGCAGATGCTGCACGAGCAGGGCGGCCACACCGGCACCTGGAACACCGGCCCGGTCGCGCTGCCCGAGGGCGGCCACACCATGGCCCTGCGCGGCGGTGCCGCCGAGACCACGGTCCTCCCCCACCCCGACGCCGGGCAGACCACGGCGCAGCCGGCCCTGACGCGCGGGATGCGGGACGACGACGGCGGTTACGAGGGCGGGTACCGGCAGTCCAAGGGCGGCCGCGGCAAGATCTGGCTGATCGCGGTGCTCGCGCTGGTCGCCATCGCGGCGGGCGTGGCCTTCGCGGTGAAGAACAGCGGCGGCTCCAGCCACACCCCGCAGCAGCCGCCGGTCTCCCACTCCCCCTCGTCGTCGCCGTCGGACGAGACCAGCCAGTCGCCGTCGGACGAGCCGAGCACCCCCGAGACCTACCCGGGCGGTACCAGCGGCGGCGGGAGCGGCTACACCCACCGGCCGAGCCGTCAGCCCAGCACCCAGCCGTCGTCCGCGCCGCCCACCACGTCGTCGCCGTCCTCGGAGCCGCCGACCGACACCACGGGCGGGACGAGCGACGGCGGTACCACCGGCGGGAAGACCACCGGCGGGACGACGGGCGGCGGTGACAACACCGGCGGGTCTGCCGACGGTGGGAAGACCACCGGCGGCACCAACACGGGCGGCACCAACACCGGTGGTACCAACACCGGCGGCACCCCGGGCACCAACGGCGGCACCGGCGGCACGCCCCTGGGCGGGACGACCGCCGGCTGACGGCGATCGGGCTGACGCCCCCCGCGCGCGTCAGCCCGTGAACGCCCGCCGCACGGCGGGGAGTTCACGGGTCCACCACACCGCCAGTGCGGCCGCCGCGGGGAACTGCGGATCGGTCCGCCGGTCGCCGAGCTGGTAGCGCCAGGTGAGCATCCAGAAGTCGTTCAACCGCTCCCACCACACCCGGTGGACGGCCGCGGCCAGCTCCTCGGGGCCGGCCCCGCACACGCTCCGGTAGGCGTCGGCGTACGCGGCGACCTTCGTCAAGTCCAGCGTCCCGCAGGGGCGGACGAAGAAGATCGCGGCGGCGCGCACCGCCTCCTCGGCGCGGGGCTGCACGCCCAGCCGGTCCCAGTCGACGATCGCGGCCGGTTCGGCGCCGCGGTAGAGCACGTTCAGCGGGTGGAAGTCCCCGTGCACCCAGCCCGCCGCCGGCTCCGCGCCGGGGGCCGGCCGGCGGTGCGCCTGCCGCTCCAGCAGGGCCCGGCGCTCCAGGAGGCGGTGCTCGGCGAGCTCGTCGAAGCTGGTGCGCGGGCGGGCGCCGCGGGCCAGCGCCAGCAGTTCGTCGATCGTCTCGAAGGTCCGCTCGGGATCGGCGGCGGCGTCCGTACCGGGCGGCCGGGGCGGCGCCGGCTCGTCGGCCATCACCCGCTCCAACGTGGTGTGGACGAGCCCGAGCAGGGCGCCGAGCCGGCGCGACTGACCGGTGGTCAGCGCGGTGCCGCTGAGATGTCGGCCCTCGATCCACGGGTGCAGGGCGTAGCAGCGGCCGTCCAGGACGGTGAAGGTCCGGCCGTCGGTGCCGGTGACGGGCGGGACGACCGGCAGACCGCGGCCGGCCAGCCGGCGGGTGGCGCGGTGCTGGCGGGCGAGCGCGACGCGGTCGCCGTCGAGGTGGTGTTTGAGGAAGTAGCGGCCGCCGGTGGTCGCCAGGAAGTAGCCGTGGTTGAGCAGTCCTTCGGCGACGGGCTCGCAGGACAGTGGCGCCCCGGCACGGTCGTAGTGGCGCAACAGGGATCCGAGGGTGTCGCGGTCGGGCATCGCCGCCGACCGGACTACAGATGAGCGCAGCACGCGCCAGATGTTAGATCAACTTCGCCCAGTGGAGTGGGTGTTCCGGAAAGCCTTACAGAGGGTGTGCAAATCCGAAGACCGGGACGTCCGTGAGGTGATGCAGCGTCACGAACTCCGGCGCGACCCGCAGGTAGACCGGATCGTACGGTACCCCGTCGGCCAGCCGCGGGGTGCGGCCGAACAACTCCCGTTCCCCCGCGGTCGGTTCGATGACCCGGGCGGTCCCGGTGCACTGCACGGACCAGGTGTCGCGGGCGCCGCCGACGTTGTCCGCCTCGTACGCCACGACGCTGCCGTCCAGCGCCCGGTGGTAGTCGTAGCCGCGGTGCAGCCGCAGGAGCAGCCGGCCGTCGACGACGAGGTGCCGGGTCACGGTGGTGAAGGGGAGCGCCCGCCGGCTGGCCGACACCCGGCCGTAGGGGGTCGTGCTCAGCAGCTCGATGGCACGGAAGACGTCGGTGAGCATGGCCTCTAGGGTGCCCGGCCGGCGGGGCGTCGGATAGGGACGGCCGCCCCCGATCGACGGGACGTTGGTCCCTGCCGGCGGCCGCGGAATCGTCGGCTCCGCGGCCCTGCCCGGCGGGTGTGTGCGCTGCTCAGCGCCTTTCCGCCTGCCGCCGTGCGACATAGGCGGCGGCCTGCGAACGGCGTTCCATACCCAGCTTGGAAAGCAGGCTGGAAACGTAATTCTTGATCGTCTTTTCGGCGAGGTGAAGGCGTTCGCCGATTGCGCGATTGGTCAGTCCCTCCCCGATCAGATCGAGGATCTTGCGTTCCTGTTCGGTGAGGCTCGCCAGCCGGTCGTCGCTCTTGGTGGCGTTGCCGTCGCGAAGTCGTTCCAGGACGCGGGCGGTGGCCACCGGGTCGAGCAGCGACTTTCCGGCCGCCACGTCGCGGACGGCGGAGAGGAGTTCGCTGCCCCGGATCGCCTTGAGGACATAACCGGACGCACCGGCCATGATCGCGTCGAAGAGGGCCTCGTCATCGGCGAACGAGGTGAGCATCAGGCACTTGATGTCCTCGTTCTGCGAGCGGACCTCGCGGCAGACCTCGACGCCGCTGCCGTCCGGGAGCCGGACGTCGAGCACGGCCACGTCCGGACGGGTCGCCGGGATCCTGACCAGCGCATCGGCCGCGGTGCCGGCCTCGCCGACCACCTCGATGTCTTCCTCGACCGACAGCATTTCGTGGACACCCCGCCGGACCACTTCGTGGTCATCGAGCAGGAAAACCGTGATTTTTCCGTCTTCGCGCACCTTCCCAGTCTCACACATCAACTCTTCCCGTGCTCCAGGTCACCGATATAACGTGCCGTTGTCCCGGCGGCCTGCAACGCTGTGACCAGGAGTTGTTCCCAGCCTTCGCGATTTACTTGGAAATCCAAGCAAAATCGCAGGTCAGCGCCATTTCCACTTCGGCTTTGACAATGGGTAACGTGCAATGAGCAGGCCACTCCGGGGCGCTTTGTTCCACCCGGATCCGGCCGCGTTCGCACACACCCCGTGCGCCGTATCGGATACCGGGTGAGCCGCAAACGGCCACCGGCGGACCCCGGGGGCCGGACAGACGGAGGAGCAGCACGTGACCGTGGAAGGCACTGCCGAGCGGAAAACCGCCCGCGACGGCAGCAAGCGCACCACCGCCAAAAAGGCGACGACGAAAAAGGCGTCGCCGTCCAGGGCCAGGAACAGCGCCGGGCCGGACCAGGCGGAGCAGGACGAGCTCGTACAACTCCTGACCCCGGAAGGGATTCGGGTCGAGCACCCGGATTACGCGATCGACCTCACCGCCGAGGAACTGCGCGGGCTCTACCGCGACATGGTGCTCACCCGGCGGTTCGACGCCGAGGCGACCACCCTCCAGCGCCAGGGCGAACTGGGCCTGTGGGCCTCGCTGCTGGGCCAGGAGGCCGCCCAGATCGGCTCCGGCCGCGCGCTGCGCGACGACGACTACGTCTTCCCCACCTACCGGGAGCACGGCGTGGCCTGGTGCCGCGGCGTCGACCCGACGAACCTGCTGGGGATGTTCCGCGGCGTCAACCACGGCGGCTGGGATCCCAACAGCAACAACTTCCACCTCTACACCATCGTCATCGGCTCGCAGACGCTGCACGCGACCGGCTACGCGATGGGCGTGCAGAAGGACGGCGCCGATTCCGCGGTCATCGCGTATTTCGGTGACGGCGCCTCCAGCCAGGGCGACGTCGCCGAGTCCTTCACCTTCTCCGCGGTCTACAACGCCCCGGTCGTCTTCTTCTGCCAGAACAACCAGTGGGCGATCTCCGAGCGCACCGAGAAGCAGACCCGCGTCCCCCTCTACCAGCGCGCCCGGGGCTTCGGCTTCCCCGGCGTCCGGGTCGACGGCAACGACGTGCTGGCCTGTCTCGCGGTGACCAAGGCGGCGCTGGAGCGGGCGCGCACCGGCCAAGGCCCCATGCTCATCGAGGCGTTCACCTATCGGATGGGTGCCCACACCACCTCCGACGACCCGACGCGGTACCGCCCCGACGAGGAGACGCTGGCCTGGGAGGCCAAGGACCCGATCCTGCGGCTGCGGAAGTACCTGGAGGCTTCGGGGCTCGTCGACGACGCCTACCTCGCCGCGATCGAGGAGGAGAGCGACGTCCTGGGCAAGCGGGTCCGCGACGTCGTACGGGCGATGCCTGACCCGGATCACCTGGCGATCTTCGAGAACGTCTACGCCGACGGGCATGCGCTCGTCGATGAGGAGCGCGCGCAGTTCGCCGCCTACCAGGCGTCCTTCGCCGACGCCGACGCCGCCGCGGAGGGGAACTGACCATGGCCGTCCACGAGAAGATCACCATCGCCAAGGCGATCAACGCGTCGCTGCGGGCCTCCATGGAGGCCGACCCCAAGGTCCTCGTCATGGGTGAGGACGTCGGCAAGTTGGGCGGCGTCTTCCGCGTCACCGACGGCCTGCAGAAGGACTTCGGCGACGAGCGGGTGATCGACACCCCGCTTGCCGAGTCCGGCATCGTCGGCACCGCGATCGGCCTGGCCCTGCGCGGCTACCGCCCGGTCGTGGAGATCCAGTTCGACGGTTTCGTCTTCCCCGCCTACGACCAGATCGTCACCCAGCTCGCGAAGATGCACGCCCGGGCGCTGGGCAAGGTCAAGGTGCCGGTCGTCATCCGCATCCCCTACGCGGGCGGCATCGGCGCCGTCGAGCACCACTCCGAGTCGCCCGAGGCGCTGTTCGCGCACGTCGCCGGACTCAAGATCGTCTCTCCGTCGAACTCCTCCGACGCCTACTGGATGCTCCAGCAGGCCATCGCCGGCGACGACCCGGTCATCTACTTCGAGCCCAAGCGCCGTTACCACGACAAGTCGCGCCTGGACACCGAGTCGATCCCGGACCCGCTGCACAAGGCGCGGATCACCAGGCCCGGCTCCGACCTCACGCTGGCCGCCTACGGCCCGATGGTGAAGGTCTGCGAGGACGTCGCCAAGGTCGCGGCCGAGGAGGGCAAGTCGGTCGAGGTCGTCGACCTGCGCTCGATCTCCCCGATCGACTTCGACACCGTGCAGTCCTCGGTGGAGAAGACCGGCCGGCTGGTCGTCGTCCACGAGGCGCCGGTCTTCTTCGGTTCGGGTGCGGAGATCGCCGCCCGGATCACCGAGCGCTGCTTCTACCACCTGGAGGCTCCGGTGCTGCGGGTCGGCGGCTTCCACGCCCCCTATCCGCCGTCCAGGCTGGAGGACGAGTACCTTCCGGGACTGGACCGGGTGCTCGACGCCGTTGACCGCGCGTTGGCGTACTGAGGGTTGAGGGAGTCGTGACCATGACTGCAGGGACCGCCGGCGCCGCGAACGCGCAGCGCATCCGCGAGTTCAAGATGCCCGACGTGGGCGAGGGCCTCACCGAGGCCGAGATCCTCAAGTGGTACGTCAGGCCCGGTGACACCGTCACCGACGGCCAGGTCGTCTGCGAGGTGGAGACCGCCAAGGCCGCCGTCGAACTGCCCATCCCCTACGACGGGGTGGTGCACGCGGTGAACTTCGACGAGGGCACCACCGTCGACGTCGGCACGGTGATCATCGCCGTGGACACCGACCCGGGCGCCGGGCCCGTCCAGGGGCAGCCCGGTGCGGGCGAGGCGCCCGCCGACGCCGCGGAGGAGGACGCCGAGCCGCAGGGCCGGCAGGCGGTGCTGGTCGGCTACGGCGCCGCGCCGTCCTCGACCAAGCGCCGGGCGCGCAAGCCGCAGCCGGGCGCCGGCCCGCAGCCCGCAACGCGCGTTCCGCACGCGTCCGTTGGGGCCCCGTCGGAGCCGGTGACCGCCGGGCTCCAGGCGGAGCTGAACGGGCGGGGCGCGCCCGCTCCGGCCGCCACCGCAGTGGCCGTCGCGGAGCCGCCCGCGGTGCCCGCCGCCGGGCGGCCGCTGGCCAAGCCCCCGGTCCGCAAGCTGGCCAAGGACCTGGGCATCGATCTGGCGATGGTCGTCCCGACCGGGCCGGGTGGCGTCATCACCCGCGACGACGTCCACGCCGCGGTGGCTCCGGTCGAGGCGGCGCCGGCCGTCGCGCCGACCGCGCCCGCGGTGGGAGTTCCGGCAGCGGCGGCCGCCGTCGGTGCCTTCGACGCGGCCCGCGAGCGTCGGGTGCCCGTCAAGGGCGTGCGCAAGGCCACCGCGCAGGCGATGGTCGCCAGCGCCTTCACCGCGCCGCACGTCACGGAGTTCATCACCGTCGACGTGACCCGCACGATGAAGCTCGTCCAGGAGCTCAAGCAGGACCCGGACATGGCCGGGCTGCGGGTCAACCCGCTGCTGCTGGTCGCCAAGGCGTTCCTGGTCGCCCTCAAGCGCCACCCGGAGGCCAACGCCGCCTGGGACGAGGCGAATCAGGAGATCGTCTACAAGGACTACATCAACCTCGGGATCGCGGCGGCCACCCCGCGCGGCCTGATCGTCCCGAACATCAAGGACGCGGGCACGAAGGCGCTACCCCAGCTCGCCGCGGAACTGGGCGAGTTGGTGGCCACCGCGCGCGAGGGCAAGACCACCCCGGCGGCGATGTCCGGCGGCACGGTCACCATCACCAACGTCGGCGTCTTCGGTGTCGACACCGGCACCCCGATCCTCAACCCCGGGGAGTCGGCGATCCTGGCCTTCGGCGCGATCAAGCTCCAGCCGTGGGTCCACAAGGGCAGGGTCAAGGCGCGGCAGGTCACCACGCTCGCGCTCTCCTTCGATCACCGCCTGATCGACGGTGAGTTGGGCTCCAAGCTGCTCGCGGACATCGCGGCGGTCCTGGAGCGGCCCAAGCGCCTGATCACCTGGGGCTGAGCCAGATCGGCAGCAGGGGCGCCGTTTCACGTGAAACCGTCGGTGAGTTTCACGTGAAACGGCGCCCCGTTCTTCGTTGTTGGTGGCGGCCTCCGGTCGGCCACTCAGCCCCGGATGAGCTCGACCGCGCGGCTGAGGTGCGCCAACGGGCCGGTCGGGGCGGACGGGTCGACCTGTGCGGCGCCACGGGTCAGCGCGGCGCCCGCCCACACGGCGGCGACGATCAGCGCCAGCACGGTGGCGTTGCGGGTGCGGCGGCCGGTGTGCGTCCTGGTCTGCATGTCAACTCCCCTTGTCCGACGGGGCCTCTCGGCTCCCTGTCTCCATTCACCCATGGATTCCGGGCCGTTCCCTACGCGTCAGGTACGGATCCGCGTACGCCTTGAGGTGGACCCCGGTCCCCCGGAGGTCCCTCTTTCGTTAGCGCCGGGCATCCGTCGGAAAGGGTTTGCCGCCGTCGGCGGGGCTGTTTACGGTCGGCGAAATGAGGAGTCACACGATCATCCGCCGCTATCGGGACGAGGACCAGGGCGCGGTGTGCGACCTGTGGTCCCGGGCAGCGCGGCAGGCGCATCCGTTCATCGAGGGGGAGGGCCGGGGAGAACGGGCCCGGCTCCTCCGCGAGGTGTACCTGGTCCGGGCCGAGAACTGGGTCGCCGAGCGCGAGGGGACCGTCGTCGGGCTGCTCCGGCTCCTGGCCGGCGACGAGGGCCGGGGCGGTGCCGAGATCGGTGGACTGTTCGTGGCGCCGGAGGCGCAGGGGGCGGGCATCGGCCGGGAACTGGTGGAGCACGCGGCCGCCCGGTGCGGGGCGCTGACCCTGGAGGTCTTCGAGGAGAGCGCCCGGGCCCGGCGGTTCTGCGCGCACCTGGGGTTCACGGAGCGCGGGCGGCGGATCGACGAGCGGACCGGCCACCCGCTGATCGTCGCGGCACGCGAGGCACCGCTGCGGTCGGTGTCCTGGCTGCACGTGCGCGACGGGCGGCTGCTGAGCGTGCGGACGCGGGGGAACGACACCTTCTACCTCCCGGGCGGCAAGTACGAACCGGGGGAGACCGCACGGGAGGCGCTCTCGCGGGAGCTCTCCGAGGAACTCGGACTGCGCATCCCCGCCGAGGAGTTGTCGGAGGAGTTCGTCGTCCACGACTTCGCGCACGGCAAGAACGGCCGCCGGCTGCACATGACCTGCTTCGTCGGCGGACCCCAGGACATCGAGCCCGCCCTGGGCCGGGAGATCGCCGAGTACGCGTGGTTCGACCGCGCGGAGTCCTGGGAGCGCTGCGCGCCCGCCCACCGGCAGGTGGTGGACCGGCTGATCGCGCAGGGGCGCATGCGGGGCTGAGGGATGGCCGGCCGGGGCCCCGCCGCGGGCGGCGGCCGGCCCCGCATAACGCCTCTACCAGGACAAACATCTCGTTGATCGTCCGCATCGCGGAATGGTTCACCGTTCGCCTTTCTGTTGTATCTATCCTGTGTGCATGCCATCAGCGTCCGCGCCCACCGCCCCCGCGAGGGAGTCCGGTACCGCCAAACCACCGCCCGCCGCCGAGCGGGTCTACACCCACATCAAGGACGCCGTCCTGGACCGCCGTTACGAGGGCGGGATGCTGCTCACCGAGGGGGAGCTCGCCGACGCCGTCGGGGTCTCCCGGACCCCGGTGCGCGAGGCGCTGCTGCGCCTTGAGGTCGAGGGGCTGATCAAGCTCTACCCGAAGAAGGGCGCGCTGGTCCTGCCGGTCTCCGCACAGGAGATCGCCGACGTCGTCGAGACCCGGCTGCTGGTGGAGAAGCACGCGGCGGCCAAGGCCGTGCCCGCCGCCGGTGCGCTGATCGACGAACTGAACGCGCTGGTGGAGACGATGCGGGAGCAGGCCGCCGCGGGCGACCTGGCAGCCCTGTCGGCCACCGACCGGGCGTTCCACGCGGCCATCGTGCGCAGCGCAGGCAACCAGATCCTGGACCGGCTCTACGAGCAACTGCGCGACCGGCAACTGCGGATGGGCGTCGCGGTGATGCACTCCCACCCCGACCGGATCGCCAAGAACATCACCGAGCACACCGAAATCCTCGACGCGCTGCGGGCCGGTGACGCCGACGCGGCCACCGACGCCGTGCAGCGACACGTCAGTTGGGCCCGCAATCTCGCGCGGGGGGACGAACGATGAGTGGCCGTACCGATGGCGCCGCCGGAGGCGAGAGTTCCACCGGCAGCGGCATAGGAGGCGGCGGCGCCCGGCTGCTGCCCTCGGACCCGCCCGGCGGCCGCAAGGCCATTGCCGTCTGGGGCATCGGCGTCGCCGTCTACTTCGTCGCGATCACCTACCGCACCAGTCTCGGCGTGGCCGGCCTGGACGCCGCGCACCGCTTCCACATCAACGCCTCGGCGCTGTCCACCTTCTCGATCCTGCAACTGCTGGTCTACGCGGGCATGCAGATACCCGTCGGCCTACTGGTCGACCGGCTGGGCGCGAAGAAGGTCCTCGCCCTCGGCGCGATCCTCTACACCCTGGGACAGTTCGGCTTCGCGTTCTCGGACTCGTACGGCATGGCGCTCGGTTCGCGGGCGCTGCTGGGCTGCGGTGACGCGATGACCTTCATCAGCGTGCTGCGGCTGGGCTCGCGGTGGTTCCCGGCCCGTCGCGGCCCGATGATCGCGCAGATCGCCGCCCTGGTCGGGATGGCCGGCAACCTGGTCTCCACGCTCGTCCTGGCGCGGCTGCTGCACACCTTCGGCTGGAGCGCGACGTTCGCCAGCAGCGCCCTGGGCGGCATCGTCGTGCTGGTCCTGCTGCTGGCCTTCCTCAAGGACCACCCCGAGGGCTTCGCCCCACCGCCGGCGCCCCGCGAGCACAACGGTGCCGCGTTCGTGCGCCGGCAGATCCTGGACGCCTGGCGCGAGCCCGGCACCCGGCTGGGCATGTGGGTGCACTTCACCACCCAGTTCCCGGCGATGGTCTTCCTGCTGCTGTGGGGCCTGCCGTTCCTCGTGGAGGCCCAAGGGCTCTCCCGCGGCACCGCCGGCGAACTGCTCACCCTCGTCGTGCTCTCCAACATGGCCGTCGGCCTGGTCTACGGGCAGATCATCGCCCGCCACCACGCGGCCCGGCTGCCGCTGGCGTTGGGCACCGTCGCGGCCACCGCGCTGCTGTGGGCACTCACCCTGTGCTGGCCCACCGCCCACGCGCCCATGGCGCTGCTGGTCGTGCTCTGTGTGGTGCTGGGCGCCTGTGGCCCCGCCTCGATGATCGGCTTCGACTTCGCCCGGCCGGCCAACCCGGCGGAGCGCCAGGGCACCGCGTCCGGCATCGTCAACATGGGCGGCTTCACCGCCTCGATGACCACGCTGCTCGCCATCGGCGTCCTGCTCGACGCCACCGGCGACAACTACCGGATCGCCTTCGCCTCGGTCTTCGCGCTGGAGGCCATCGGGGTCTCGCAGATCCTCCGGCTGCGTCGACGGGCGGTGCAGCGCGAGCAGGAACGGCTGGTCGTCAGCAGGGTCGAGGCCGTTCACGTCCCCGCCTGAGGCGGCCGCCACCGACGTCGTTCGTGACATCCCCGTCCACTGCTTCCCGGTGGCGGGGATGCCATCTCCCCGCGTTCAACGATCAGTTGACGGGGGAGGCCGGGGTTCGCGGTTTCACGTGAAACAACGGGGTGTTTCACGTGAAACGGCTAACTCCCGCCCCGCGCAGGAGGATTGAGCGGCGGGAGGCCGCACTCCGTGTCTCCTCGCGTCGCCGCGGGGCCCGTTACGGCGTCACCGCGATGTTGTCGAGGATGGCCTGGGCCAGCTCGTGGTCACCGTCGATCTTGATCTGGTCGCCGAGGACGGACGGCCGGATCCGGCCGCAGGCCAGCCGGTGGAAGGCGTCCCAGTCCATCGTCAGCGTCACCGTCGGGCCCAGCGAGACGCTGCCGTCGACGGTGGCCTTCCCCTCGGCGTCCACCCGGACCGTGCGCATGAACTCCACCGGACCGCTGACGTCGAAGACCACCGTCGAACGGGCCGGCGCCTTCGCGCGGTTGGTGACGATCCCGGGCAGCACCCGGACCAGCAGGTCGCGCGTCACCAGGGCACCGGGGGAGTCGAGGTTGCCCGGCTCACCGAGCGCCCGGCGCAGGTCCTGCTCGTGTGCCCAGACGTCGAACGCCCGCTGCTCCAGGACGAATTCCAGGGTGCGTTCCTCGCCGAGCGCGCTGCGCACCACGGTGTCCGGCTGGCGGGTCTCGTTCCGCAGCTGCCGGGAGCGCCGAATGACGGTGTACTCCAGCTCGCTGAGCATCTCCGGCGCGGTGTGGTGCCGGCGGACGTCGACCTGGACCTCCATCCGACGGGCCGACTCGCTGCGCACGTGGTACAGGTCGCGGGGCAGCGTGTGGATCGGCCGGGGGTCGCCCAGCATCTCGCATTCCAGACCGATGACGTGGGAGACGATGTCGCGCACGGACCAACCTGGCAGGTCCGTCGCCCGGCTCCACTCACCCTCGACGAGCGGCGTCACCAACTCGGTTATCGCTTCTATGGAATGCGTCCAGGCGTCGATGGAGGACTGAAGGCTGGGATGGACGGTCACGGGACCCCTCGAACGGTTCGTACGCGGGCTGCTGTCTGGCAGTTAAGTTACGCTGCGCACGGGCACCCCTGCAGTGCTTTCGGGTGACCATCGTAGGCCGATGTTTGACGACGGGGCCGTTCGAAAGTGCTGCCGCTGGTACTGTGCGCGATTCGTTGGTCCTGAGGGGTGCGGAGCCGGCGAAACCGGTCAATTCGCCCCCGATGCAGGGGGCTTGACCGGCCGTCGATGCGCCCTCACTCGCCCTCGCGCTCCCGCTCCGCCATCCTGATCACGGACACCGCCACCGCGATCAGCAGCGCCGGGTCCGCGTCCTCCCGCACGACGTTGACCGCGTAGGTGTGGCGGACGGTCAGCCAGCGCCGGGAGATCTCGGCGAGGAGCTCACCGTCGTACTCGACCGCGAACTCCCGGTCCAGGATCTTGCCACTGACGTCCAGCTCGGTGCCGTCGACCAGTTCGACGCGGTAGTGGTGGCGCAGCAGTGACAGCCGCTTGCGTTTGATCGTGGCCAGCGGCTGGTCCTCGCGCTCGATGGTCATCGCATCGCGCAGGCTGAACATCTTCTTGCGGATGGTGATCAACACCCGCCGCTCGGTGTCCTTGAGCTCGAAGGTCTCCCGCAGCCGCATCGCCTTCCCGTCCACGAGGAAGGCGTGCCGGCCGTGATCGTCGTCGACCCAGTAGTCGTCGCCGATGCCGAAGATCCGGTCGTGCACGAAGTACTTGCGGGGGCGCGGGGAGTGGTCCCCGTGGGAGTGCGACATGGGGTGACGCATTCCCCACGGCCCCTGCGGAATGCGTGTGCGGCGGAGTGACGTTGAATGTCCACATGGCTTCACGTGCGCGCGTCCGGGCCCCCGAGCTGATCGGCAAGGGCGGCTGGCTCAACACCGGCGGAAATGACCTCACCCTCTCTGACCTGCGAGGACGCGTTGTCATCCTCGATTTCTGGACGTTCTGCTGTGTGAACTGTCTGCACGTTCTGGATGAGCTACGCGAGTTGGAGGAGCGCCACCGCGACTCGGTCGTGATCATCGGCGTGCACTCCCCGAAGTTCGTGCACGAGGCCGAGCACCAGGCGGTGGTGGACGCCGTCGAGCGGTACGGCGTGGAGCACCCCGTGCTCGACGACCCCGACCTCGCGACCTGGAAGCAGTACGCGGTGCGGGCCTGGCCGACGCTGGTGGTGATCGATCCCGAGGGCTATGTCGTGGCCCAGCACGCGGGCGAGGGCCATGCGCACGCCATCGAGCGGCTGGTCGAGGAGCTGATCGCCGAGCACTCCGAGAAGGGCACGCTGCGCCGGGGCGACGGCCCCTACGTCCCGCCGGAGCCGGTCGCCACCGACCTCCGCTTCCCCGGCAAGGCCGTGCGGCTGCCCGGCGGCACCTTCCTGGTGTCCGACACCACCCGGCACCAGCTGGTGGAACTGGCGGCCGACGGCGAGCAGGTGGTGCGGCGGATCGGGTCCGGTGAGCGCGGGCTCGGCCCGGACTCCTTCAACGAGCCGCAGGGGCTGGCGCTGCTGCCCGACGGCCGGGTCGCCGTCGCGGACACCGTCAACCACGCCATCCGGGTCCTCGACCCCGCGACCGGCGCCCTGGAGACCGTGGCCGGTACGGGCAAGCAATGGTGGCAGGGCTCGCCGACCTCCGGCCCGGCCCGCGAGGTGGACCTCTCCTCGCCGTGGGACCTCGCCTGGTGGCAGGACCGGCTGTGGATCGCGATGGCCGGGGTCCACCAGATCTGGACCTACGACCCGGCCGACGGCACGGTCGCGGTGGCGGCCGGCACCACCAACGAGGGGCTGGTCGACGGCCCGGCGGCGGAGGCGTGGTTCGCCCAGCCTTCCGGGCTCGCGGCGGCCGGCGACCGGCTGTGGATCGCCGACTCGGAGACCAGCGCGGTGCGCTGGATCGAGCGGGGGACGAGCGGCGACGGCGACGCCCCCGGTGACGGCTATGTGGTCCGCACCGCCGTCGGCACCGGGCTCTTCGACTTCGGGCACCGCGACGGCGCCGCCGAACAGGCGCTGCTCCAGCACCCGTTGGGCGTGACCGCGCTGCCCGACGGCTCGGTCGCCGTCGCCGACACCTACAACCACGCGTTGCGCCGCTTCGACCCGGCCAGCGGCGAGGTGACCACGCTCGCGACCGATCTGCGCGAGCCCTCCGCGGCGGTCCTCGTCGACGACGACATCGTGGTGGTGGAGTCCGCGCGGCACCGGCTGACCCGGCTGCGGCTTCCGGAGGAGGCGGTGCGGGTCGCCGCGGTGGCCCACCGCACCCAGCGCGCCGCCACCGACATCGCCCCCGGCACGCTCCGGCTGGACGTGGTCTTCCAGGCCCCGGCCGGCCAGAAGCTGGACACCCGCTACGGCCCGTCGACGCGGCTGCTGGTCAGCGTCACCCCGCCGGAGCTGCTCGCCGACGGCGCCGGAGCGGGCACCGATCTCGCGCGGGACCTGGTCCTCGCGGACGGCGTGACCGAGGGCGTGCTGCACGTCTCGGCGATGGCCGCGTCCTGCGACGACGCCCCGGACATCGAGTACCCGGCCTGCCATGTGCACCAGCAGGACTGGGGCGTTCCGGTCCGGATCACCGAGGGCGGCGCGGCCCGGCTGGGGCTCGTCCTGGCGGGGCTGGACGCGCAGTAGCCCCGACCGGAGCGGCCGGGGTCACCGCGGAGCGACGACCCGGGGCCGGCGCGCGGCATCAACTGCCGACGCCGGCCTCGGTGCTCTTCCGCGACGTCGAGGAGCCGCTGTGGCAGCCGGTCAGGGCCAGCGAGCCGGCTCCGTCAGAAGCGCCCTAGTCCCGGCACCGCGGCAGCCCGTTGTCCAGTTGTTCCGGCCGGACGCGGATGCCCGGCATCCAGGCCGGGCCGCCGTCGCGGTCGACCCGGAACCAGATGCTGCTGTGCCCGCCCGCCTCGTCGGTGACGGTGAGCCCGTCGGCGATCTTGCAGATCGCGTGCAGCGCATCGCCGTGCCACACATGGCCCACGATGTTGGGCCGCAGATACGGCGCGTAGGGATCGCGCGCCAGCCCGAGCGCGCAGTAGTCGGTGCGGCTGTGCTGGCAGGCCCGCTCGACGTTGTTGACGGTGATCTGGGCGGAGCCGGTGGCCAGGCCTTCCGCGGTGTCCACCTGACCGCCGGCGTCCGAGCCGGTCAGCGCCAGCACGGTGAACGCGGCCCCGGCCAGCACGGCGACGGTGCCGAGCCCGGCGAGCAGCAGTCGCAGCCGACGCCGCCCGGGCGCCGCCTCCGCCGGATCCACCCGCGCCGGCTCCTCCGCGCCCTGCGCGTCGTCGGCGCTCGGGTCGACCTCGGCGCCGGACACCGAGGCGGGCTCCGGCGCCTCGTCCGCCGCCTCCTGGGCGCGGTGCAGCAGCTCCACCAGCCCGGGCA
The DNA here is from genome assembly GCF_028898845.1 of Streptomyces sp. WZ-12. Lineage (NCBI taxonomy): Bacteria > Bacillati > Actinomycetota > Actinomycetes > Kitasatosporales > Streptomycetaceae > Streptomyces > Streptomyces sp. WZ-12. The sequence continues at coordinate 4,711,995 of NZ_CP118574.1, forward strand.
GCCGGTCCTCGCCCGTGAACGAGAGCTTGCACCACTGCACCAGCAGCCGCTCGTCGGGCAGGCTCTGGCCGCGGAGGTAACGCGAGAGGGACGATCTGCTGGCGGGTAGTCGGCTCGCCAACTCCTGGAGGCTGTAGCCGAGTTCCCCGTGCATGCGACGTAGGGCGGCGACGAAGTCCCGTATGGGACCGGCGAGTTCTGCGGGGAGTGGGGCCAGGGGCTTGCGGCGGATGTTCGTGACGCGTTTTTCGTGGCCAGGCACGTCTGGCATTCCAGCACAGCGGACATGCGCGCGCGAGGGGCACTTCCGCTCCCCTGTGACGGAAGTGCCCCTCGTTACGCGATCCGGAACGAACGCGGACCGTTCAGTGACGTTTCACGTGAAACAGCGCGCCGTTGACCGCGATTGCCGCGGCCCGGATGCGAGGGACGGGCCGGTGGTCCTCGACGCCTTCAGTCGCCGAAGACCACCGGCCGGTAGGGCTTGAACTCGGCGTCGCCGCCCGGCAGTCCGTAGGTCAGGCTCCGGTGGTCGGTGCCATGGCCGCCGCGCTGCTCGAAGGCCGTGTACGAGGTGTGCGCGGCGTCGTTCCACTTCTCGAAGATGACGACGTGTCGGTGGTCGCCGTCGCCGGTCGCGTCGATGAGGAGGTCGCCTCCCCGCAACGCGCCCAGCGCAATGGGCCGGGCGAGGTCGCGGTCGGTGGCCAGCCCCACGGTGTTGGTGCCCGGCGTCGACAGCCCGAGGGCCATCGACACATAGCCGGAGCAGTCCTGCCGGTAGCCGTCCTTCCAGACCTCGGACTGGCTGTACGGGACCTGTGCGCCGTTGTCGGCGGTCAGCCAGGTCGCGGCGCGCGCCAACATCTCCTGACGGGAGCGGCCGGGCTGCGGCGGTGGGCCCCCTTGGACCGGTATGTCGGGCAGCCGGTCCTGGGGTATGGCCACCGCGACCACGGTGACGAAGCCGTTCACCGGCCCGGTGAGGTGCGCCATGTACGTCGAGCAGGCGTCGCCCTCGCAGACCCGGTGGCCGGTGTCGACCTGGTAGTCGACGGCGATCCGGTCCCGGCCCGGCCCCGAGGTGTTGAGCATCCCGACGGCGGGGGACCCGGTGTCGGCGGCGGTGTGCACCACCCAACGCGTGCCCCAGGTCGGGAAGGTGTCCGCCGCGGCCCGCGGCGTTCCGCCCCCGGCGCCGTGCGCGACCCCGGCGATCCCGGTGACCGTCAGACCGGCCGCGGCGACCGCGGGAACCGCCCGGCGCAGCAGCGGCCGACGCGACGCACAGGCCGTGCCCGTCGCGGGGGTTGTGCCGTCCCCCGGCTGCGTGGTGCCGTGTCCGTCCATGCCGATGACCCTCCGAAACGTCGGTCGCCGTGCGGTCCTGGTGCTCCGTTCGCCGCGACGGAGACCATGGTGGGGCGGGATGCGGGCCGTCGGCCGCCAACCACTCCACCATGGGACGCACTTCGCCTCCCACAAGGCCCTGACCTGCCAAGACATGCCACGGGACAAGCGATTCCGGGACATCGCGCGGGGCCGGGTGGGACATGACGGGACGGTCGCGGGCGGACGAGGAGGCCACCCGGGCGGCGAACGAAAGGAAAAGGGCGCCCGCTGGGGGAGTCGCGGGCGCCCTGCTTCAGGGGCGGCGGATCGCCTGCCGGGCGGCGGCCCGGATCACCAGGAGGCCGCCGTGTTCGGGTCCGTCTGCCAGTACGTCACCCGCGCACTGTCGTCGATGTACGACGAGCCGCCCGGCAGCGCCACCTTCGCGGCACCGCCGAAGCTCCCCTGGCCGTCGCGGCGGGCGAGGCTGACGGAGAGCGAGGTCGCCTTGCGGCCGTGCCCGGCACCGTCGGCACCCGACAGCAGCACCGCGGCGTAGCCGGACTCGCCCGGCGCCAGCGTGACCACCGACTGCGGTGTGCTGTCCGGCAGTTCGGCCACCGCCGCCTGGTCCTCGTCGAACTGCAGGACGGGCGCGGCGTAGAGGTCGCAGGCGACGCCGGAGGTGTTGGTGGCCTGGAGCATCAGGTGGTTGATCGGGCGGGTCAACGGCTTCGCGACGATGCGGATCTTCGCGGCGTCGCAGCTTGTCCGCCGGCTGCCGGAGCCCTTGCCCCGCTCGGCGGCGGACGGCGCGGCACCGCCCGACGTCTTGTGCGTCCCGGCGCCCGCCGCACCGTCCTTGCCGTGGTTGCCGCCCTTGCCCACCGTGCCGCCGTTGGCCGTGTCCACCGAGGCGTTGGTGTCCTGCCCGCCCCGCGCGCCGTTGGCCGCCGGGTCCTTGGAGTCCTGCGGAGCCGGGTCGAACGGCTTGGCTTCGCTGGTCTTCAGCGGGTTGTCCTGGCCGCAGGCCGTGAGCGTGAGTGCGGCGACCGCGGTCAGCCCGGCCGCGGCGATCCGCAGCGTACGGCGGCGGGCGGCCCGGGGCGCGCGGGCGGTGGTGGCGTCGGTGCGAGGCATATCCGGTCTCCCCCGGTCGACGGGGCGGTGGCGCGCCCCACGGTGCGGCCCTGCCTGTCCGGCCCGGCCTGGTCTGTCCTGTGGTCTGTCCACAAGACTGCCCAGCGCCGCTGCCGTGCGACTAACGCCCGCCTAACGCCCGCCCCCCGCGGCGGCCGGGCTCAGCCGGCCCCACCGCCCGGACGTCCACCCGGCCCGCCGGGCTCCGGCCCGCCGTCGCCCTCCCGTCGCCGTCCGCCTTCCCCGTTCGCGTCCCGGGCGAAGAGCTGGGTCAGCGCGCTGATCGTGTAGACGTCGGTGGCCTCCTCGTCCACCAGGTGCATCTCCGCGAGCCGTTCGAGCGCGTCCTGGGTCCGCTCCTGGTCGTACCCGGCGAGCGCCGCGGCCGCCGACGCGTTGAGGTGGCCGTCGGGGCTGTTCGCCAGCGCCCTCAGCAGCCGGGCGTCGTCCGCGGACAGCCGGGCGACGGACATCCGCAGCGCCGCCGCGATGCCGGTGTCCTCCGCCGACAGCAGCGCCAGCCGCCGCCGTTCGTCGCGCAGCGCCGAGGCCAGCCGGGCCAGCCGCCAGCGCGGTCGGGCGGTCAACTGGGCGGCCGCGGCCCGCAGCGCCAGCGGCAACCCGTCGCACAGATCCACCAGTTCGCGGGCCGCGGCCGGATCCTCCGCGACCCGATCCGGCCCGAGCATGGCGCCGAGCAGCGCCGTGCCCTCCGCGTGCCCCATGGCCTGGAGTCCCACCGGCCGGGCGCAGTCCGTGGCGACCAGCCCGTCGAGCCGGCTGCGGCTGGTGACGACCGTGGCGCAGTGCGGGCCGCCGGGCAGCAGCGTGCGCACCTGCGCCGAACTCCGCGCGTTGTCCAGGACGACCAGCAGCCGGCGCTCGGCTACCAGCGAGCGGAACAGCGCCGAGGCGGCCTGCGCGGAGCCCGGCACCCGCTCCGGCGGAGTGCCGAGCGCCAGCAGGAAGTCGCGCAGGATCTCGGCCGGCGCGGCCTCGTCGCCCTCCCCGAACCCACGGAGATCGGCGAAGAGTTGGCCGTCGGGGAAGGCACCGGCATGCAGATGCGCCCACTGCACCGCGCACGCGGTCTTGCCGACCCCGGCCGGGCCCACGACCACCGCCAGCGGGCTCTCCCCGGTCGTGCGGTCCGCCAACGCCTCGGACAGCGCGCCCAGTTGACCCTCGCGCCCCAGGAAGCGGGCCGGCGGCCTGGGCAGCAGCCGGGGGGCGGCACCGGCCCTGTTCCGGCCGGCCTCCGCACCCGCCGCCGGACCGGCGTCGCCGGCCGCGGCCCCCTTGGCGGGGGTCGGCGCGTCGCCGTCCTGTTTCACGTGAAACGTGCGCGGGTCGACCGGGGTGGCCGCCGGCGCGCTGGCCTTCCGGTCCCCGTCCGCCTCGGCCCGGAGGATCTCCTCGTACGCCGTGCGCAACCGCTCCCCCGGATCGACCCCCAACTCCTCGCTGAGCAAACGCCGGGTGCGGTGGTACCACTCCAGCGCGTCGGACTGCCGTCCGGTCCGGAACAGCGCCCGCATCAGCGCGGCGATCAGCCCCTCCCGCAGGGGGTGGTTGACGGCCGCGGAGTACAGGACGGCCGCGGCCTGTTCGTGGTCGCCGAGCGCCCCGTGCGCCCGGGCCAGCGCCTCCACCGCGGAGAGCCTGCGTTCCTCCAGCGCGTGCGCGGCGGCCGCGAAGGGCGGGCTGGTGACCGTGCCGGTCAGCGCCGGCCCGCGCCACAGTCCCAGCGCCTCCCGCAGCAGCGGGATCGCGTCGGACGGCGCGGCCTCCGGGCGGGCCAGCGCGACCAGTTCACCGAACCGGTGGGCGTCGATCAACTCCTCGGGCAGCCGCAGCAGATAGGCCGAGCCGTGGGTGGCCAACTCGATGCCGTACGCCTCCGCGCCGCCCGTGGCGAGCGTGGCGCGCAGCCGCGAGACGTGCCCCTGCACGACCGTGCGGGCGTGTTCGGGCGGTTCGTCCTCCCACAGGGAGTCGATCAACTGCTCAAGCGGGACGGTGGTGTTGGGCTGGAGAAGCAGCAGCGCCAGCACACTGCGCCGTTTGGCGGGCCCGAGCGGCAGCTCCGCGGAGCCGCTCAGCACGGAGATCGGGCCGAGCAGTGAGAATTCCAACTCAGCTCTCCAGGAAGGCCGTGAGGGCGTTCGCGAGCAGATACGGGTCCTGGGCGCCGCACAGTTCGCGGGCCGAGTGCATGGACAGGATCGCGACGCCGATGTCGACGGTTCGGATGCCGTGCCGCGCCGCGGTGATCGGGCCGATCGTGGTGCCGCACGGCATCGCGTTGTGGGAGACGAAGGTCTGCCAGGGCACCCCGGCCCGTTCGCAGGCCGCGGCGAACACCGCCCGCCCGCTGCCGTCGGTGGCGTACCGCTGGTTGACGTTGACCTTCAGGATCGGCCCGCCGTTGGGCACCGGGTGGTGCCCCGGCTCGTGCCGGTCGCCGTAGTTGGGGTGGACCGCGTGTCCGGTGTCCGACGACAGGCAGACGGTGCCGGCGAAGGCCCGGGCGCGGTCCTCGTACGTGCCACCGCGGGCGAAGACCGACCGCTCCAGCACCGTGCCGAGCAGCGGGCCGTCCGCGCCGGTGTCCGACTGGCTGCCGTTCTCCTCGTGGTCGAAGGCGGCCAGCACCGGGATGGCGGTCAACTCGCCGCCGGCGGTGGCCGCGGCGATCAGCGCGGCCGTACCGGCGTGCACGGACAGCAGGTTGTCCATCCGCGGCCCGGCGACCAGTTCGCGGTCGCGGCCGAGGTAGGCGGGTGGCTCCACGCTGTGCACCATCAGGTCCCAGCCCTTGATGTCCCCGGCCGGAACCCCGAGTTCCTCGGCGACGAACGCGATCAGGTCGCCCTCGGCGACCTTGCCCAGGCCCCAAATAGGCGTCATATGGCGCTGTTTGTCCAGTTTGAGACCCTCGACGTTCACCGACCGGTCCAGATGCACGGCCAGTTGCGGCACGCGCAGCAGCGGCCGGTCCACGTGGACGAGCCGGTCGCTGCCGTCGCTCAACGTCACCCGGCCGCTGAGCCCCAGATCGCGGTCGAGCCAGGTGTTGAGCAGCGTCCCGCCGTAGATCTCGACGGCGATCTGCCGCCAGCCGTGGGCGCCGGTGTCCGGGATCGGTTTCACGCGGAGGTTGGGGGAGTCGGTGTGCGCCCCGACGATGCGGTACGGAGTGGCGGCGGTCGCGCCCTCGGGGACGTACCAGGCGATGAGTGCGCCGCCCCGCAGGACGTAGGCGCCGCCACTCCGGCCGTCCCACGCGTCGGTCTCCGCCACCTGACGGAAGCCGGCCTTCTCCAGCCGCTCCGCCGCGTTCGCCACCGCGTGGTACGGCGAGGGACTGGCGGCGAGGAAGGACATCAGGTCGTCGGTGTGGCCGCGGTCGAAGCGGGCGGAGTTGGTCATGGATTCAGCATAAGGAGCCAACTCCGCACTTCCGTGTGGTCCTAGGGCGCGACTCCATTGCCTTCCGGCCACGATTTTCGCATTCCGGAGCGGAACCGCCGTCGGCGCCGGCCGGATCCCGTCCCGATCGGTAGCAGGTGCACCGGTGGGCCCGTCCGCACCATCCGTCCCGACGCACTGGTGCCCGCCTCCCCGGGGGAGGAGGAGGCGGGCAGTTGTCAGTGTGTGCACTGATTCTGAGAGGTTTGTGAGAACCGGATGACGATCCGGGAACGGGCCCGGACCGTCACACCCCGGCGCACTCTTAGAACGCGGCTTCGTCGAGCTCCATCAGGGACTGGTCGACGGACTCGGCCAGCGCGCGCTGGACCGCGACGCCCGGCAGCACGTCGTGCGCGAAGAACTTCGCGGCGGCGATCTTGCCCGCGTAGAACGCCTTGTCCTTCGACGAGGCGCCGGCCAGCTTCTCGGTGGCCACCGCGGCGCCCTTGAGGAGCAGGTAGCCGACGACGACGTCACCGGAGGCCATCAGGAGGCGGGTGGTGTTCAGCCCGACCTTGTAGATGGACTTGACGTCCTTCTCGGTGGCGGCGAGGTCGGTCAGCATGGCGCCGACGATCGCCTCCAGGCCCTCGGCGGCCTTCGCCAGCTCGCCGCGCGCGCCCTCCAGTTCGGCGCCGCCCTCGGCGTCGGCCAGGAACTTCTTGATGGTCTCCGCGAGCCCGGTCAGCGCGGCGCCCTGGTTGCGGACGATCTTCCGGAAGAAGAAGTCCTGGCCTTGGATGGCGGTGGTGCCCTCGTAGAGGGTGTCGATCTTGGAGTCCCGGATGTACTGCTCGATCGGGTACTCCTGGAGGTAGCCGGAGCCACCGAAGGTCTGCAGCGACTGCGTGAGCTGCTCGTAGGACTTCTCCGAGCCGTAGCCCTTGACGATCGGCAGCAGCAGGTCGTTCAGCGCGTGCTCGGCGGAGGCGTCCTCGCCGGCGGTCTCCTTGACGAGGATCTCGTCCTGGACGGTCGCGGTGTAGAGCACCAGGGCGCGCATGCCCTCGGCGTACGCCTTCTGCGTCATCAGCGAGCGGCGCACGTCCGGGTGGTGGGTGATCGTCACACGCGGCGCGGACTTGTCGGTGAACGCCGCCAGGTCCGCGCCCTGCACGCGCTCCTTGGCGTACTCCAGGGCGTTGAGGTAGCCGGTGGAGAGGGTGGCTATCGCCTTGGTGCCGACCATCATCCGCGCGAACTCGATGATCCGGAACATCTGGCGGATGCCGTCGTGCTTCTCGCCGATCAGCCAGCCCTTGGCCGGGTGGCGGTCGCCGAAGGTCATCTCGCAGGTGTTGGACGCCTTCAGGCCCATCTTGTGCTCGACGTTGGTGGCGTAGACGCCGTTGCGCTCGCCCAACTCGCCGGTCTCGAAGTCGAATTCGTACTTCGGCACGAGGAAGAGCGACAGACCCTTGGTGCCCGGGCCGTGACCCTCGGGGCGGGCGAGGACGTAGTGGAGGATGTTGTCCGCCATGTCGTGCTCGCCGGACGTGATGAAGCGCTTGACGCCCTCGATGTGCCAGGAGCCGTCCTCCTGCTGCACCGCCTTGGTGCGGCCGGCGCCGACGTCCGAGCCGGCGTCGGGCTCGGTCAGCACCATGGTGGAGCCCCAGCCCTTGTCCACCGCGATCTTGGCGATGTGCTTCTGCTGCTCGGTGCCCTCCTCGAAGAGGACGCCGGCGAAGGCCGGGCCGGAGGCGTACATCCACACGGCAGGGTTCGACCCCAGGATGGTCTCGGCGAAGGCCCACAGGAGCGAGCGCGGCGAGGTGGTGCCGCCGATCTCCTCCGGGATGCCCAGGCGCCACCACTCGGCGTCCATGTACGCCTGGTAGCTCTTCTTGAAGGTGTCCGGCACCGGTGCGGTGTTGGTGTCCGGGTCGAAGACCGGGGGGTTCCGGTCGGCGTCGGCGTAGGAGTCGGCCAACTCGTTCTCCGACAGCCGGGCGATCTCGGAGAGCACGCTCTTGGCGGTGTCGACGTCCATCTCCGCGAACGGTCCGGTGCCGTACACGCTGTCACGGCCGAACACCTCGAAGAGGTTGAACTCGATGTCGCGGAGATTCGACTTGTAGTGCCCCATGGGTACGGCTCCGTTAAGGGTTCGGGAGGACCTCTGTCCGAGGAAGACCTCGACGCGAGGAAGGGACCTCGATACGCAATACCAGCAAGTAGCCACGATGATGCTACCCATCGGTAATAAAGGGCAACCCCCTGCGGCCGATCTGTGACGAGCGTCCCCCGCGCCCTCCTCGACTCAGTACGCTGTGCCGCATGTACGGCTACGACCAGAACGCGGGTGCCGGGCAGCAGTACGGAGCACCGCCCCCGCCGCAGCAACCGGCCCCCGGGGGCTATGGCGAGCAGCCGCTGTATCCCGAGCCGTCGCCGCCCTCCCTCGCCGACGCGGTGCGCGCCTTCACCACCGGCTCGATGTCGGCCGAGGACTTCCAGGGCATCTTCTCGACCTCCAAGATCTACTGCCCGCGCGGCGACAACCCCGGTTTCCTGGCGCTGCACAACACCCAGCAGCCGGTCATCCCGATGTTCACCTCGCTCAAGGAGCTGCGCCGGTACGCCGGCAAGGAGTCCAAGTACTTCGTGATCACCGGCGCCGAGGTGCTCGACCTGCTGCCGACCGGCTACGGATTCGTCCTCGACATGGAGGGCGACCACCGGATGGTCTTCGACGCCAAGGCCGTGGAGCAGATGGTCGACTTCGCGATGCGCCGGATGTACGGCTGACGACTCCCCCGGGGCGGTCCGCGACCGCCCCGTCTTCCTTCCCCTGCCCCTCGGGAGCCCAGCGCTGACCTGCGGCAACGCGGGCGTGGCGCGATGGGGAATGCCGCACGCCTTGTCAGTCGTTCAGTTTTCAACTAACTTATTGAAACGCGAACGATCGAGGAGGTCGTCATGCCCGCTGTGACCGTTGAGAACCCGCTGGCCCTGCCGAAGGTGGCCGCGTCCGCCGGGGCACGCACCCGTCCGGTGCTGGCCGTCACCACCGCCCCCAGCGGTTTCGAGGGCGAGGGCTTCCCGGTGCGCCGCGCCTTCGCCGGGATCGCCTACAAGCACCTGGACCCGTTCATCATGATGGATCAGATGGGCGAGGTGGAGTACGCGCCGGGAGAGCCCAAGGGCACCCCGTGGCACCCGCACCGCGGCTTCGAGACCGTGACGTACCTGCTCGACGGCACCTTCGTGCACCGCGACTCCCACGGTGGCGGCGGGGTCATCAACGACGGTGACACCCAGTGGATGACGGCGGGTTCCGGGCTGCTGCACATCGAGGCGCCGCCGGAGTCGCTGGTCATGTCCGGCGGCCTCTTCCACGGCCTCCAGCTCTGGGTGAACCTCCCCAAGAGCGACAAGATGATGGCGCCGCGCTACCAGGACATCGGCGGCGGCCAGGTCAAGCTGCTCACCTCGGCGGACGGCGGTGCGCTGCTGCGGCTGATCGCCGGTGACATCGACGGCCACGAGGGGCCCGGCATCACCCACACCCCGATCACGATGATGCACGTGACCGTGAGCCCGGGCGCCCAGGTCACGCTGCCCTGGCGCACGGACTTCAACGGCCTCGCCTACGCCCTGGCCGGGAGCGGCACGGCGGGCGACGAGGGCCGCCCGTTCCACATGGGCCAGACCGTCGTCTTCGGAGAGGGGGACGCGCTGACGATCCGGGCCGACGAGAGCCAGGAGTCGCGCAGCCCCAACTTCGAGGTGGTGCTGCTGGGTGGGTTGCCGATCCGCGAGCCGATGATGCACTACGGCCCGTTCGTGATGAACACCCACGCCGAACTGGCCCAGGCCTTCGAGGACTTCCAGGCCGGCCGCCTGGGCACGATTCCCGCCGACGCGCGGTGAGCGGCCGCCGATGGCGGCACCGCGGGGGCGACGTTTCCTGTGAAACGCCGCCCCCGCACGCATGTTTCACGTGAAACGCCGGATCGGCGGGCGGGTCGCGCATAGCGGTCGAGCCCGTCCAATACCCCTCAACTGCCGCTCCGCCGTGGTGGACTGTCATGGTGCGAAACGACTCGGATCAAGACCGGAGCGGTGCCGAGCCCGGCCGGCCGCCGCACACCGTGCCGCTGCTGCCGATCGAGGCGCGCCGTGCCGCGGCCTGGTGCGCGGTCGGGCTGTTGGTCGCCACGGTGGTGGCCCTCGGCATCTGGCTCTGCGTCGAGTTGAGCGCCGCGGTCACGCCCGTCCTGCTGGCGCTGCTCGGTAGCGCGCTGCTCGGGCCGATGTACCGGCGGCTGGTGGCGATGCGGTTCAACCGTTCTCTGGCGGCCGGACTGACCTGTGCCGTGCTGGTGATCGTGGTCGGCGGGGCCGGGTACGTCGTGATCAGCGCGCTGGTCGACACCGGCGACCAGATCATCGCCTCCCTCAAGGACGCGGCCGCGGACCTCTCCCGGCGCTTCGGGGTGGCCGGCAACTCGCTCACCGATCTGGCCGGCCACGCCAAGACGTTGGTCACCAGGTTCGGCTCCACCGCGGCCTCGGGGGTCCTCGCCGGGGTGAGCATCGTGGGGCAGTTCATCGCCGCCGCGGTGCTGGCCCTGCTGCTGACGTTCTTCTTCCTGCGTGACTCGGACAAGGCGGTCCGGGCCCTGCACGACTGGGCGCCCGGCGACTCGGCGCCGCGCCTGGAACGGATGGCCCGCCGCGGCTTCCAGTCCATCGAGGGCTTCATGCGCGGCACCACCTTCATCGCGCTGATCGACGCCCTCTGCATCACCGTCGGCCTGGTGGTCCTGGACGTCCCGGGGGCCCTCGGACTGGGCGCCCTGGTCTTCGTCGGGGCCTACATCCCCTACCTGGGCGCGTTCATCTCCGGTGCGGTGGCGATCCTGGTGGCCTTCGCGGACCGGGGATTCGTGATCGCGCTCTGGGCGCTCGCGGTGGTCGTCGCCGTCCAGGTGCTGGAGGGCCATGTGCTCCAGCCGATGATCCAGAGCCGCACCGTGCAGATGCACCCGGCCGTCGTGATGCTGGCGATCACGGCGGGCGCGAGCGTCGCCGGGATCCTCGGCATGCTGCTCTCCGTCCCGCTGACCGCGGCCGCCTCCGGCGTCCTGCACGAACTGCGCAGGCACTACGCCGCGGGCTCGGACAGGGACTCCTCCGGTCCCGACGACACCGGGCCGGGCGACTCCCCCGCCGCCCCGGCGTCCTCGTAGAGCGCGAACCACGTCGCCTTGCCGTCCCCGCGCGGGTCCACGCCCCACTCCCCGGCCAGCAGCTCCAGCAACACCAGGCCGCGCCCCGAGGACGCCAGCTCGCCGGGCCTGCGGCGGTGCGGCAACTCGTCGCTGGCGTCGGCCACTTCGACCCGCAGCCGCCGGGAGCCGCGCTCACCGGAGACCTCCGCCACCAGCAGCGCGTCCCCGTCGGTGTGCATCAGCACATTGGTGACGATCTCGGAGACCAGCAGGACGGCGGAGTCCACCTGATCCGGGTCGGTCCAGTCGTGCAGCACATCGCGTATCTGGCGGCGCGCCGCGGCGATCCGCTCCGGCTCGGCCTGCGCGACGGAGAACACCGTGCGCCGCCCGGGCCGTCGGGCGAGCCGGTCGCCGGCGCCCAGCCCGCAGCTTGCGCTCTCGCGGGAGAGCAACAGCAGCGCGATGTCGTCCTCGCGGCGGTCCACCAGCGGACCGGTCGTGTGGTGCGACGAGGGCCCGTGCACGGCCTGGACCAGGGCGTCGGCCAGCCGCTCCAGGCTCTCCGCGCTGCCCTCGTCCACCGCGCCGCCGTGCGCCTCGAAGACGCCGCGCAGCCGCCCCCAGCCGGTCTCCAGGTCGTGTCCACCGGTCTCGATCAGCCCGTCGGTGCACACCAACATGGTCTCGCCGGGCTCCAGGACGATCCGGGTGGTGGGGTAGTCGGTGTCCGGGTCGATGCCCAACGGCAGCCCGCCGGCGGTGGGTCGGACCATCACCGCGCCGTCGGCCATCCGGATCGCCGGGTCGGGGTGACCGGCCCGCGCCACGTCCAGCAGGCCGGTCGCCGGATCCACCTCGACGTACAGACAGGTCGCGAAGCGCTGGTCCTCGCCGTGGCCGTGGGACTCGGTCTCGTTGATCCCGGCCAGGAAACGGGAGGCGCGGGAGAGCACCGCATCGGGGTGGTGGCCCTCGGAGGCGTAGGCGCGCAGCGCGATCCGCAGTTGTCCCATCAGGCCCGCGGCCCGCACGTCGTGGCCCTGGACGTCGCCGATGACCAGCGCGATCCGCCCGGACGGCAGCGGGATCATGTCGTACCAGTCGCCGCCGACCTCCAGCCCGCCGCCGGTCGGCACATAGCGGGCGGCGACCGCCATCCCCGGGATGTCCGGCTGCACCGTCGGCATCATGCTCCGCTGCAGCCCCACCGCCAGTTCCTGCTGGGACTCCTGCATCCCGGCCCTGGCCAGCGCCTGGGCCAGCATCCGCGCGACCGTGGTCAGCACCGAGCGCTCGTCCGGGGTGAAGGTCACCGGCTGCGCGAAGCCGGCCATCCAGGCGCCGATCGTCCGGCCGGCGTTGACTAGGGGGAGGAACGCCCAGGAGGTGCGGTCGAAGGGGGCGGCCAGCGGCCAGGTGGCGGGGTAGCGGCGCTGGTACTCCTCCGGCGTGGGGAGGTAGATGGCCCGGCCGTTCCGCACCACCTCGGCGGCCGGGTAGTCGGTGTCCAGCATCATCTCGGAGAACGGCAGTTCGTCGCCGGGGCGGTGGCCGTGGTGGCCGATCACCGAGAGCCGGTCGCCCTGGATGCCGAAGACCGCCAGACCGTCCGGCATGAAGCCCGGCATGGACAGCCCGGCCGCGACCCGCAGCACCTCGGCCGTGGACCGCGCCTCGGCCAGCGCCCGGCCCGCGTCCAGCAGGAACGCCTCGCGCGAGCGGCGCCAGTCGCCGGTCACCGGGGTCACGGCCGCCGACGTGCCGGGCTGCGGCTCGGGCACCTCCTGAAGGGTGCCGACCAGCTCGAAGTCGCCGTCCACGATCCGCGGCCGGGTGCGGGAGCGGACGATGCGCTGGACCCGCCCGCGCTCGTCGACGATGCGCAGCCGGGCCTCGGCGAGAGTCCCCTCGGAGACCGCGAGCTGGACCACGCCGTTGATCTCGGCGAAGTCGACGGGGTGAAAACGGGAGCGCACGGCGGCCTCGGTCAGTTCGACCGGTTCGGCGGGAAGCCCCAGCAGCCGGGCCGCCTCGGCGTCGAGGGTCACCCGGCCCGATGCGTTGTCCCAGCGCCACAGGCCGGTCGCGAGGGCGGCCAGGAGGTCCTTGGTGCGCATTGCATCACTTTAGGTGGATTTGAAGTGACTCGACCAGCGAGCCGGACGTGACCATCGTCCCAGCCCGGGTGCCCGCTCCCGCGCCCGGGGACCCTGATGGGGATATGTCAACCAGGAGGTCGGGGCCGGACGGTAACCTGGAGCGGTTATGCCATTCCCGGGGTGGTCTTTCGGGCGATCCACGCGGTGATCGGGCCAGCGGGCCCGGTGTCCCCCTTCTCGCCCGACGGCTCCCCACCTCGACTCGCGACGACTTGGATGAGCGATGCATCGGTACCGGTCCCATAACTGCGGCGAGCTCCGAGCCGCGGACGTCAACACCGATGTCCGCCTCAGCGGCTGGCTGCACAATCGACGTGACCTGGGCGGCATCCTCTTCATCGATCTGCGCGACCACTACGGCCTGGTGCAGCTCGTCGCCCGCCCCGGCACCCCGGCCAACGAGGCCCTCGGCTCGCTGACCAAGGAGACCGTCGTCCGCATCGACGGCAAGGTCAGCGCCCGCGGCGCCGACAACGTCAACCCGGACCTGCCGACCGGCGAGATCGAGATCGAGGTCACCGAGGTCGAGGTGCTCGGCGCCGCCGAGCAGATCCCCTTCACCATCAACGCCGAGGACGGTGTCAACGAGGAGAAGCGCCTGGAGTTCCGCTTCCTCGACCTGCGCCGTGAGCGCATGCACCGCAACATCATGCTGCGCACCGCCGTGATCTCCGCGATCCGGCACAAGATGGTGGCCCTCGGCTTCAACGAGATGGCGACCCCGATCCTGTCCGCGACCTCCCCCGAGGGCGCCCGCGACTTCCTGGTCCCGTCCCGTCTGCACGCCGGCAAGTTCTACGCGCTGCCGCAGGCCCCGCAGCAGTTCAAGCAGTTGCTGATGATCGCCGGCTTCGACCGGTACTTCCAGATCGCGCCCTGCTTCCGCGACGAGGACGCCCGCGCGGACCGCTCGCCGGGCGAGTTCTACCAGCTCGACGTCGAGATGAGCTTCGTCGAGCAGGAGGACGTCTTCCAGCCCGTCGAGAAGCTGATGACCGAGCTCTTCACCGAGTTCGGCAACGGCCGCACGGTCACCTCCCCGTTCCCGCGCATCCCGTTCCGCGAGGCGATGGTCAAGTACGGCTCCGACAAGCCGGACCTGCGCGCCGAGCTGGAACTGGTGGACGTCTCCGACGTCTTCGCGAACTCCGGCTTCAAGGCGTTCGCCGGCAAGCACGTCCGGGCCCTGGCCGTGCCGGACACCGCCGACCAGCCGCGGAAGTTCTTCGACCAGCTCGGCGACTTCGCCGTCGCGCAGGGCGCCAAGGGCCTGGCCTGGGTCCGCGTCGGTGAGGAGAACGCGCTCGCCGGCCCGATCGCCAAGTTCCTCACCGAGGACGACGTCAAGGCGCTGGTCGCCGCCCTCGACCTCAAGCCCGGCCACGCCGTCTTCTTCGGCGCCGGCGACTTCGACGAGGTCTCCAAGATCATGGGCGCGGTCCGCGTCGAGGCCGCCAAGCGCGCCGGCCACTTCGTCGACGACGAGTTCCGCTTCTGCTGGATCGTCGACTTCCCGATGTTCGAGCGCGACGCGGACACCGGCAAGATCGAGTTCTCCCACAACCCGTTCTCCATGCCGCAGGGCGGCCTGGAGGCGCTGGAGACCAAGGACCCGCTGGACATCCTCGCCTGGCAGTACGACATCGTCTGCAACGGCACCGAGCTCTCCTCCGGTGCGATCCGGAACCACGAGCCGGACGTCATGTACAAGGCGTTCGCGATCGCCGGTTATGACAAGGAGACCGTCGAGGCCGAGTTCGGCGGCATGCTCCGCGCCTTCAAGTTCGGCGCCCCGCCGCACGGTGGCATCGCCCCGGGCGTCGACCGGATCGTGATGCTGCTCGCCGACGAGCCCAACATCCGCGAGACCATCGCCTTCCCGCTCAACGGCAATGCCCAGGACCTCCTGATGGGCGCCCCCTCCGAGGTCGACGAGGCCCGCCTCAAGGAGCTCCACCTGAACATCCGCACCGGCCCGGCGAAGCCGACGCCGTACAAGCCGACCAAGTAAGGCGCACCGGGGCCCGGGACCGCAGCCGTGTTCCCGGGCCCCGGCACATCCGGCAATCCGGGAACGGCCGTTGCACCGCCGCTCCCGCACCACGCACGAGGGCGCCCCCGGACCGATCCGGTCCGGGGGCGCCCTCGTGCTTCCTTACGCGCCGGAGGTCAGCCCTCTTCGCCGCCGAACCGCTCCCGGTACGCCGCCAGGTCGTCCTCGGTGATCTTCGCGAAGAGCACCGGCGGGACCGTGAACGACGTCCCGGCGGGCACCGAGGCCAGCGCCCGCGCCTCCTTCGGCGAGACCCAGGTGGCCGTGTCGCCGTCCAGCGCGAACGCGCCCCGCATGGCCTTCGCCGACGCCGGGATGAACGGCTCGGAGACCACCGCGTAGAGGTGGATGAGGTTCATCGCGGTCCGCAGCGTCAGCGCCGCCGCGTCCTTGTCCGTCTTGATCTCCAGCCAGGGGGCCTTCTCCTCCAGGTAGGAGTTGCCCGCGCTCCACAGGGCGCGCAGCGAGGCCGCGGCCTTGCGGAACTGGAGCGCCTCCAGGTGGCCCTCGTACTCGGCGAGCAGCCGGGCGATCTCCTCGCCCAGCTTCTGCTCGGCGGCGCCGGCCTCGGCGCCGGCCGGCACCTCGTCGCCGAACCGCTTCCGGGAGAAGGAGAGCACACGGTTGACGAAGTTGCCGAGGGTGTCGGCCAGGTCCTTGTTGACCGAGGAGGAGAACAGCTCCCAGGTGAAGGAGGTGTCGTCGGACTCCGGGGCGTGCGCCATCAGGAAGTAGCGCCAGTAGTCGGCCGGCAGCAGCTCCAGCGCCGCGTCGGTGAAGATGCCGCGCTGCTGCGACGTGGAGAACTTCCCGCCGTAGTAGTTGAGCCAGTTGAACGCCTTGAGGAAGTCGACCCGCTTCCATGGCTCGCGGGTGCCCAACTGCGTCGCCGGGAACATCACGCTGTGGAACGGCACGTTGTCCTTGGCCATGAACTCCGTGTAGCGGACGTCATCGGCCTCGTACCACCACGACTTCCAGTCGCGCTCCTCCGGCGCCAGCTCCGCCCACTCCTTCGTCGAGCCGATGTACTCGATCGGGGCGTCGAACCAGACGTAGAAGACCTTGCCCTCGGCGGCCAACTCCGGCCACACGTCGGCCGGTACCGGCACGCCCCAGTCCAGGTCGCGGGTGATCGCCCGGTCCTGGAGGCCCTCGGTCAGCCACTTGTGGGCGATGGACGACGCCAGCGTCGGCCACTCCTTGCTGCCGTTGCCCTCCAGCCAACCCTCGACCTCGTGCTGGAGCTTGGACTGCAGCAGGAAGAGGTGCTTGGTCTCGCGCACCTCCAGGTCACCGCTGCCGCTGATCGCCGAGCGGGCGTCGATCAGGTCGGTCGGGTCCAGGACACGGGTGCAGTTCTCGCACTGGTCGCCGCGCGCCTTGTCGTAGCCGCAGTGCGGGCAGGTGCCGACGATGTAGCGGTCCGGCAGGAAGCGGCCGTCGGCGTTGGAGTAGACCTGGCGGATGGCCCGCTGCTCGATGAAGCCGTTCTCGTGCAGCTTGCGCGCGAAGTGCTGGGTCAGCGCGACGTTCTCCTGCGAGGAGCTCCGGCCGAAGTGGTCGAACTGCAACCCGAAGCCGTCGTAGATCGCCTTCTGCTTGTCGTGCTGCTCGGCGCAGAACTCGGCGACGGACTGCCCGGCGTCCTTCGCCGCCAGCTCGGCGGGCGTGCCGTGCTCGTCGGTCGCGCAGATGTAGAGGACGTCGTGACCGCGCTGCCGCAGGTACCGGGAGTACACGTCGGCCGGGAGCATGGACCCCACCATGTTGCCCAGGTGCTTGATCCCGTTGATGTACGGAAGGGCGCTGGTGATGAGGTGTCGAGCCATTGCCGGCTGCTCCCAAGTCGCTACGGTGAGTGATGATTTGCTTTACGCAACGTCAATATCGTACTGGACGGGGTGGGGGGCTCCGCGCGGGTATTTTCCGGCCCACAACGGGTGGATGAGGGGCGCCGCGCCCCGCTCGTTCCACGTGAAACGTGCCCCGCCCACTCCCGTCCATCATCACGCACGCGACCCCGGACTCCCCTCCTTTCCACGGGAAACGCCTACGCGTGGCACAGGCCGCGGCCGGGCCCGAATCGGGTCCGGCCGCGGCCTGTGCTTGCGGGGTGCGGCGGTGGCTTAGCTGTCCTTGAGGACCTTGGCGGCGCGGGCCTCGGCGAGCCACTCCGGGAACTCGACCATCAACTGCTGGTAGAGCTCCTCGTGGGAGAGGCTCCGGGGGTCGCGACCGGCGTGGAAGAAGCCGGCGTTGTCCACGACGCGCTTCTCTGGGATGGTCAGGTCGTCTAGCTTGCGGAGGAAGTCGAAGCCCTTGGCGTCGGGGTCACCGAAGCCGATGAACTGCCAGAAGATGGGGAGTTGGGCGGCCTGGCACAGGGCCCGCTCGGCGGCGGGCTTGGAGGTCGGCGCGCCGTCGGTCTGGAAGATGACGAAGGCGGGGTCGGTGGAGCCCGACTTCTTGTAGTGCGTGACGACGGCCTCGATGGCCCAGTGGTAGTTGGTCCGGCCCATGTGACCGAGGCCGGAGTGCAGTTCGTCGATGCGGTCCTCGTAGGTGGCGAGGTCCAGGTCGGCGGTGCCGTCCACGTCGGTGGAGAAGAAGACGACCGGGACGGTGGCCTGCTCGTCGAGGTGCACGGAGAGGCCGAGGGCCTGCTCGGCGAGGTGCTGGACCGTGCCGTCCTTGTAGTAGTTGCGCATCGAGCCGGAGCGGTCGAGCACGAGGTAGACGGTGGCGCGCTGGGCGGCGAGGCCGTGCTTCTCCAGCGTGGCGCGCGCGGCCTCGTGCAGCGGGAGGAGCGCGGGCGCGGTCGCCGCGACCGGGTTGGCGGGGGCCGGGGCCTCGTCGGCGGGCTCGGCGGCCTGGGCGTCGGGCGCGGCCGCGGGGGTCGGCGCCTCGGCCGCTTCGTCGGCCGCGGCCGGGGCTTCGTCCACCACCTTCTGCGGCGTCACCGCCGCCGCGACCGTCTCCTTCTGCTCTTCCTTCTCCTGCTCCGGCTGGGCCGCCGGCTTCGGCTCGGAGTCGCCCTCCGCGGTGGTCGCCGGATTGTCGAACGCCTGGCTGACCAGGTCGGCGGCGGAGTCAGGGGCGACGGGCGCGCCGGCCTCGGCGCCCGGCCGCGGCTCATCGAGGTCCTTGGCGGCGGCCTCGTCCTTGGGCGCGGTCGCGTCGGCCGCCGGCTTCGGCGCCTCGCGGACGGCCGTCGGCTCGTCCCGTACGGGAGTCTCGGTCGCCGCCGGGGCCGCCGCCTTCGCCGCGGGCTCCGGCGCACGGTCAACCGGGCTGCTCTGGGCGGGAAGTGAGGCGGTCTTCGGGGCCGCCGCGGGCGCCGGCTCGGCGGGCGCCGTGCGGGCGGCCGGGACCTCGGCTTCCGGGGGCGCGGTGGGCGGGACGACCGGAGCCGGGGTGGATTCCTCGCGGGCCTCCGGGATCGTCACCGCCTCCGGCTTGTCGGTGTTCTTCCGGGCGTCGGGGGATTCGTTGCGGGCCGCCTTTGAACGACCGAAAGCGTTGCGCAGCAGACTCCGAATGCCCATCGGCTGACCTCTCTTGCGTGTGGTGGGTGCGGCGAATGTCCGTGAAGCGCGGACATGTCCCTGACCAGGACGGATACGTAAGGGTAGCGGCCAGCACCGGCTTGATCGTGGGAACCCGCGCCCCAGATGGTTGGGCCATACGGGGGTGTTGAGCGTGGAGGTGGTTTCGCCCGGTGCCTCGTCGGTCCGGAAAGAGACGTTCCGTTTCCGGAAAGCGCGTGCGCGGTCTTTGCGGAAAATCCCGATTGCTCGTTTGTGGGGGGCTACTTGGTCGCTTGTATGGCGGGTCTTGACCTCATAGGTGGTGCAGAAGTGCCCTATGAGGCATCCAAGGTGAGGGAGGGATAGAGAATTTGTCGGGGATGTCGTTGTGGTGGCGTGAGGTACGCGCCTCGGCGGCGCCAACATGCTTGGTGCGGCGGCCAGTTCATGGCGGAGGGCTGGGAGGCCGCCCGGCCGCTGGAAGGTTCCGACGGTCGCGTGGGCGTCTTGTCGCCGGGTGTTCACCGGCCCTTCGTTCCACGTGAAACATGCGCGTGGTTACGTCAGTTGAGAGGGATCTACCGGCCCCGCCCGCGCACATCACGTGGGGGAAACAAACAGGCAAGAGCTCGGTAAGAAGTAAGTCGCTCAGGTATCCGATTCGCGGATGAGCCCGTCTTCTCCGGTGACCATTGTCCTGACCGCCCGTTGTGCCTCGGGGGTGGCCGGTGAGAAGGCAAGAACCCTTTCGAGGGTGACGGGAGATGTGGGCGCATGGGGCTGACCAGTCAGTCGCTCGAAATCACGGTGATCGTGCTGGCGGTGGCCTGTGTTGCCGCGACGGTGTGGCTCTGGCCCCGGCTGTCGCGCAACGGCTGGCGCCATGTGCTGGGGAGGTTGGGGGCCATCGTGGTCACCCAGCTTTCGATCGTGTCCGCGCTCGCCCTCGCCGTGAACGCGAACTTCGAGTTCTACGGCAACTGGGACGAGTTGCTGGGCAACAACGAGCAGGCCCCGGCCGCGGTGAGTCAGGGGGACGGGCAGTACGCCACGGTCGGCAACATCAAGGGCGGACTGATCCAACCCGCCGGCCCGCAGGGGCTCGACCGGGTGACCGGACTGCCGAAGGGGCCCGCCGACAAGGTGGGCAAGGTCGAGTCCGTACGGATCATCGGCCGCCGCACCCGGGCCATCAACCCGGCCTTCGTGTATCTGCCGCCGCAGTACTTCCAACAGCAGTTCCACCGGCAGCGGTTCCCCGTCATGGTCGTCATCAGCGGCTACCCGGGTGGGATCATGAACCTCGCGCAGCACCTCCAGATCCCGCAGAACGCGGGCCGGTTGATTGCGCAGGGCAAGATGCAGCCGACCGTGCTGGTGATGGTGCGGCCCACCATCGCGCCGCCGCGCGACACCGAGTGCGTCGACGTGCCGGGCGGTCCGCAGGCCGAGACGTTCTTCACCAAGGACCTCCCGGACGCCATGAAGTCGGCCTACCGGGTGGGCCACGACCCCAGCGCCTGGGGCGCGTTCGGGTACTCCTCGGGCGGCACCTGCTCGCTCCAACTGGCGATGCGCAACCCGACGGCGTACACCTCGGCGGTCTCGCTCTCCGGCGACTACGCGATCAAGGACGACCTCACCACCGGCAGCCTCTTCGGCCCCGGGCCGACCGGCGCCCAGCATCAGCGCGAGCACGACCTCCAGTGGCGGCTGAAGAACCTGCCGGCGCCGCAGATCTCCGCGCTGGTGGCCAGCAGTCGCCAGGGCGAGTCGGACTACGGCGCCACCATGGACTTCATCCACGCGGTGAAGCCGCCGATGCGGGTCGACTCGATCATCCTGCCCCGCGGTAGCCACCAGTTCGGGACCTGGCGGCGGGAGGTCGTCCCGGCCCTGGAGTGGCAGAGCCAGCAGTTGACGTTCCCGCAGGACACCGAGCCGAACAAGCCGACGCCGGGTCAGGCGAAGGGGGTGTCCAAGGCGCAGACGCCCGCCGAGGACCGGTCCCACAAGCGGGTTGAGGCCGAGCACCCCCAGGGGTGAGGTGGCCGCCGCCGGCGACGGCGGCGCGCGGAAGGGGGCGCCGGGATGGTCCGGCGCCCCCTTCGTCGTGCGGCCGCGGGTGGGGCGTCGTTCCCGGCCCCGGTCGCCCGCCCCCTTCATCGGGATCCCGCTCCAACGGGCCCCCGGCTCACGGGCGGTAGACCATCCCCGGTTCCGGCTTCGCGGGCGAGAGGAGCTGGGACACGGTGACGACCGTGTAGCCGCGGTTCTTCAGCTCCTTGAGGATGCCGGGGACGGCCGGCACGGTGCCCTTGTAGATGTCGTGCAGCAGGATGATGCCGTCGCGCTTGGTCTGGTCGAGCACCCGCTTGGTGATCAGGTCCGAGTCGGTGGTCTGGTAGTCCTTCGCGGTCACGCTCCACAGGACCTGGGCGACGCCGAGCTCCTTGCTGATCTTGGAGACCTCTTCGTCGGTCCGGCCCTGCGGCGGGCGCATCAGCGTGGGCGTCTTGCCGGTGATCTTGTGGACCTCGTCCTGGACGCGGGAGATCTCGCGCTTGGCCTCGTCCGGCTTGATGTCGGTGAGGATCTGGTGGGACCAGGTGTGGTTGGCCAACTCGTGGCCCTCGGCGGCGATCCGCTTCACCTCGGCGGGGCGCTCGGCGATGTGGTTCTTGCCGAGCATGAAGAACGTGGCGTGGGCCTTGTTCTCCTTGAGGACGTCCAGCAGCCGGTTGGTGTTCTCGCTCGGGCCCGCGTCGAAGGTCAGGGCCACGCACTTGGCCTTGCTGCAGTCGACGTCGCCGCTGCCGGCGTCCCCGGCCCTGGCGTTCTTGGCGTCGGACGACGTGGCCTCGGCCCGCGCGTCGGCGGGCGCG